>DATKLI010000053.1:0-21548 GCA_035542455.1 Thermoanaerobaculaceae bacterium | reverse complement strand
GAGCCCGCGCCGGTGCGCCGCCCGCAGCGCCGCCGCGACGCCGCGAGCGATGCCGACGGCGTCGCGCACGCTCAACCTGCCCTTCGCGAGCCTCTCGGCGAGCGTCTCGCCCGCGAGCAGTTCCATCACGAGGAAGTGGATCCCGTCGGTGTGCCCGACGTCGAAGAGCGTGCACACGTTCGGGTGCGAGAGGCTCGCGATCGCCCGCGCCTCCCTCTCCAGCCGCCGGAGCAGCTCCGGGTCGCCGGCGAGGTCGGGGCGCACGACCTTGAGCGCCACGTCGCGGCCGAGCCGCGTGTCCACGGCCCGGTACACCTCCCCCATCCCGCCGCTGCCGAGCGGTGCGGCGACCTCGTACGGCCCGAGTCGGGTACCGGTTGTGAGCGGCATTGCTGTTTGTGGCAGCAACCGGCGGCGCGCCGGAGGGTATTCCGACCGTCGCCGCCCCGACCGCGCGCGCTCAGGTCGCTTGACACGGAGCGGCGCCGGGTCGAGATTTGGAGCGCACGAAAGGCGGCGCACATGGGGCATCTCGTCGGGAAGGATCTCTACCGCCGCGTGGGCCGGAAGCTCGACGGCCTGACCGCAAGGGCGCCGTGGAACGACACCCTGCACCGCATCGTGAAGGAGCTGTTCTCGGAGGACGAGGCCGACGTCTTCGTCCGGATGCCGTACTCGCTGTCGCCGTTCGCGCGCGTCGCGAAGGTCACCGGCGTCGAGCAGGCCAGGCTGCAGACGCTCCTCGACGGGATGTGCGACAAAGGGCTGGCCGTGGACTTCGCGCTCGGCGGCGAGACGTGGTACATGCCGAGCCCGCTGTTCGTCGGCCTGTTCGAGTTCACGATGATGCGGACCGGCCCCGGCGTGGACTCGCACATGTTTGCGACGCTGTTCAACCACTACCTCGACGACGGCTCGCCGTTCGCCGCGAACACGGAGGGCGGTACGCGCGTGTTCATCGAGCGGGTCGTGCCGCACGTGGAGGCGCTCGCGGAGGGCGTCGAGATCCTGGACTACGAGAAGGCGTCGGCGTTCGTGGACGGCGCCGACCGGTGCGCGCTCGGGATCTGCTCGTGCCGGCACGAGAAGCAGCACGTCGGGACGCGCGGGTGCGACGGCCCCCTCGACGTGTGCTCGTCGTTCGGGGTCGCGGCCGACTACCTGGTCCGCCACGGCCTCGCGCGCGAGGTCTCGAAGTCGGAGATGCGCGACAACTTCGCCCGGTCGCGTGAGAGCGGGTTCGTGTTCTGCGCCGACAACACCCGGGAGGGCGTCACGTTCGTCTGCAACTGCTGCGGGTGCTGCTGCAACGTCCTGCTCGCGGTCAGCCGGTTCGGCTACACGAACGCGCTCACGACCTCGTCGTTCATCGCGCGAGCGGACGCGGGGACCTGCCAGGGGTGCGGCAGCTGTGCCACGGCGTGCCCGATCGGCGCGATCGAGATGGTCGAGGATGGAGGCGGCGCGAAGCCGCGGGCGAAGACACCGCGAGTGGACGACGGCGTGTGCCTCGGGTGCGGCGTGTGCGCGCTCCGGTGCAAGCCGCGCGCGATGCGGCTCGCGAGTCGCCCGCAGCGGGTCCTCCACCCCGAGACCACGTTCCAGCGCGTGATCCTCCAGTGCCTGGAGCGCGGCACGCTGCAGAATCAGCTTTTCGACGACCCCGGGAGCCGCACGCAGGCGGCGATGCGAGCCGTCATCGGCGCCTTCCTCCGCCTCCCGCCGGTCAAGCGCGCTCTGATGAGCGAGGCGTTGCGCTCGCGCTTCCTGGCCGCGATGGAATCCGGCGTCCGCGCTCAGGGGAAGGGCGACCTCCTCGCGGTCTGAACCCCGGTGGCGGGGGTTTGATGAGTCTCGGCGCTGCCGGCTCCTCCGGCCGGAGGTGTTGGCGCTCGGGTCGCCCCGGTGCCGGCGTGAGTCGATTTGCACCCCGCGTCGTCCCTGAGGATCGGGCAGGCCACGCGCTGCGCTGTCGTGCGCCACGCACGGCGCATGCGACGTGCGATACGATGCCGAGCAGGACGATCGCCGCTGCTCGCGCCGGGGCGGAGCAGGGGCAGGGCGCGCGGTTCCACGCTTGCGGCTGCCGTCTGTCGTGCGTCGCCGCGGCGAGAGCGGAGGGCAGGCGCTTGAGCTCCACCAGCCGGATGACACCAGCAGCTAGGAGCGCGCGGGTGGTTGCGACCGTCCAGCGGACCCGCGACTGGACCGTGGCGGTGATCCGCCGGAAGCCGGCAGCCGTCACCGCGATCGGGCTTCTGATCTTCCTCGGCTACCTCGTCTCCGGACCACCCACCGGTCGGTGGGACATTCCCGACCGTCTATCGGTCATCGGCACCATGTTGAAGGGCGGCGGGAACCTGGGCGATCTCGGGCAAGACGTCGTAGGCTTCAGGCGATTGTGGGACTGCCGCGACCCCTATCCGGTCCTCGGCCCTGCACTTCTCGAAATCGGTGTGGCCTGGGACGTCCGGCATCCAAGCACACATCCGCCGAGTGCGTTTCTTCTGGTTGGCCCGATCTCACACCTCGATCCGGCCGCAGTGGGAGGCATATGGGCGACGGTGGGGTTCGGTCTCCTGTTTCTCGGCCTGCTCGCATTCCGTGTGCCGTGGCTGGTCTCACTCGGCCTGGCTCTAGGCCTCGGTGCCCTCTGGGGTCCCGTTGCGGCGGCGTTCCAGCAACTGACTCTCGTTTGGCTCGCCGCCGTTTCGCTCGCGTACCGTCTGAGGTTGCGCGCCCCAATGCTCGCGGGAGCGGCTGTCGGGTTCGCCTCACTGACCAAGTTCCTACCCCTCGTGGTGCTCGGGTATTTCATCTTCCAGCGCCGGTTCCGCGCGGTCATCGGCGCTGCGCTCGTCGGGGCCGCCGCGACCGCTTGCATCTGGTTCGTTTGCCCCTCGGCGTTCGCTCGCTACCTTGAGGTGAACCGGGGAAACACCTGGGCGACGGCCATGCGAACCGACAACGCTTCTGTCCTGATGCAGGCCCACCATCTGCTGGGGAACCTCGGTGTCGGCCTCGCACTCTTGTACGTCGCCCTGATCCTGGCGGTGAACCGCCGCGCGCTGCTCGCACCGCAGACGGCGCCCAGGTATTCGTTCTTTCTCTACACGTTCCTCGCGGTCTTCCTGCTCCCTATCTGCTGGGGATACTCCCTCGCGCCGCTCCTCCCGGTGGTGGGGTACTTCCTCCTCGAAGGGCGGGCAGGACAGATCGCTGTCGCTGCTGCGGCGTTCCTCGAACTCGCCGTAGTATCGCCGTTTGGCTTCGCGCCGTTGCTCGCCTCGGCGGTCATCCTCGTGAGCATCCTGTTCCTCATGCGGCCGCCGGAGGAGCGGGAGTCGGCGGGCGACGGCCGGGGCGCGAGCCGTTGACCGTTCAGACTCTACGGGCGCCTTCGCGGCGGCGGCGTGCGGCGCGGCAGCACCGGAGACGGGGCGGCCGCCCACGCCCGCGCGGGACGCGCGAACGACCTCGGCTGCGGGCTCACGACGTGCGGGCTCGCGCGCCGTGCCGTCGCGTCCCACCTCAGCCGTCGCACGGGCGCCCACGCGCTCCCATGCGGCGCGGGGGCGGACCTGACGAACGTCCTGGACGGAGGCTCGGACCACGCCCTCGAGGCACTCGGCCTCCGCACCATGCGGCTCGACAGTCGCGAAACGGACGCCGGCCCTCGAGTGGTCGTCGTCCGGCCCTTACCGCCGCCGTCGTTGGTCACGAGGATCCGGGGTCCGCGCCCCGGAGGCGTCGAGACCACCCGCCGGACGCCTGCGGCGATCCGTCTCCCGGCAAGCTGCGCCCGTACGACCGCCGGCGACGCCGCCACCGTGAGGCGAGCGCTCGACACGCGCGGCAACGGCCGCGGGTCGGTGCGCGCCGCCGAGATGCTCCGGACCGGGATCGTCCGCCCCACCGCGGCCTGCACCTGGCGGAGCGGCAGGGCCGTGTTGGCGACGACGCCCCCGGCGACGCTGAATCCGGTGACGCTGCGCCCGCGCTGGAGGAGCGCCGGGTTCCTCGAGACCGGCACGCGCACGCCGGCGATGCTCGCGCCCACGAACCGGTTGCCCGGGACGAACACGTAGCGGCTCTCGGGCACCACCACCGGACGACCGCGGTAGCCGTACGCGGCGAAGGCGAACGTCGGCGGCAACGGCGCCCAGCCGATGAAGTCGGCGTCGTAGCACCACGTCACCCACGCCGGGCCCCACACCGTCCCCGGCACCCACGCCCACCCCCAGTCGTCGTCCCAGTACCAGCACCCGAAGTGGAACGGGTCGTCCGGCCACAGGTCGAACGACACCCACGTCCACCCGTAGACCGTCCAGATCCACTGGCCGTCCTCGTACGGCTGCCACCCCGCTCCGACCGGCGGGACCCACGCGTAGCCGTACGCGGAATCCACCCAGCGGCCGTACGGCGCGAGCTCGTTGTAGAAGAAACCGACGCTGACGCCGACGTACGCATCGGCCCGCTTCGGGACGCCCACGAACAGCAGAGCTGCAGTCAGGATCAAGGTCAGGACGCGTGTTTTCAAGGTGCCCTCCCTTCACGACGTCCACCCTGCACACTCCAGAACGCCCCCCAGGTGCCGGAATTCCGAAAATCATCGCAATTCTCTCTTAAACAATAACTTACGTTAACAGCGCCGGGCGTCGCGGAGAACCCGCGATCCGCCCGCTGCCGGCACGGGGGGTTCCCCCGAAGGCAAACTTGTGATAACGTTCACATGGCCTAGCCGGCGGCTGACCGGCCGCGATTGGGGGCCTGGGCCGCACGCCATCGCAGTGGGCGCGAGCCCCCCGGGATGCGGTGAAAGGAGAGCGTGATGGCAACGATTCTGATCGTGGACGACGATCCTGACGTCGTCGAGGCGTGTCGGCTCTTCCTCGAGAGGGACAACCACAAGGTCGTCTGCGCCTACAACCGCGCCGACGGGATGAAGGCCGTCAAGGAGTCCGACCCCGACCTCCTCATCCTCGACGTGATCATGGAGCAGCCCGACGACGGGCTCGCGATGGCGCAGGACCTTCGGCGCTCCGGGTTCCGCGCGCCGATCCTGATGCTGACCAGCATCGGCCGGGTGACGGGGTTCTCGTTCAGCAAGGACGACGACCTCGTCCCCGTCGACGACTACCACGAGAAACCGATCGATCCGGCAACGCTCGTGAGCAAGGTCAACGAGTTGCTCGCGGCGAAGGCGAGGTGACCCCATGCTCCAGACCGAGCAGCAGCGCTTGAAGGAGGACATCGGCCGCTGGGTCGAGCGCTACGGAGCGCAGCGCTCGTCGCTCATTCCCGTCCTCCAGGAGGTCCAGGCCAAGTACACCGAGATCTCCGAGTACGCGATGCAGGAGGTGGCCGACCACCTCGGGATCCACCCCGTCGAGGTGTACAGCGTCGTCACGTTCTACTCGTTCCTCGGGGAGGAGCACCGGGGCAAGTTCGTGATCCGTCTGTGCCGGACGATCTCCTGCGACATGGCCGGCAAGGAGCGCATCGCGAGCCAGCTCGAGAACGACCTCGGGATCCGCTTCGGCGAGACGACCAGGGACGGCAAGTTCACGCTCCAGTGGGCGAACTGCATCGGGATGTGCGACCAGGGGCCCGCGCTGCTCGTCAACGACAACGTCTTCACCGGCGTGACCTCCGAGAAGGTGCACGACATCCTGCAGCTCTGCCGCAAGAGCTTCGGGCCGCTCGCGGTGCACGGCAACCGACACGAGGAGGCCCGGCGATGAGCGCGACACGCAAAGGCCTCGTGACGTTCGCGGCGATCGACCACGCCGCCGCCCTCGCGACGGCGCTCGCGAAGAGCCGCGGGGAGATCATCGCCGAGGTGACCGCGTCGAAGCTCAAGGGGCGCGGCGGCGCCGGCTTCCCCACCGGCGTGAAGTGGAACCTCGCGGCGGCGGCGAGGGGTGACGCCAAGTACGTGATCTGCAACGCCGACGAGGGCGAGCCCGGGACGTTCAAGGACCGCGTGATCCTCAGCGAGGTCCCCGACCTGGTCTTCGCCGGCATGACGATCGGGGGCGTGGCGATCGGAGCTCCCCGCGGCATCGTCTACCTGCGCGGCGAGTACGCGTATCTGCGCGCGCAGCTCGAGGCGGTGCTCGCGAGGCGCCGCGCCGCCAAGCTGCTCGGGCCCTCGGTCATGGGCACGGCGGTCTCGTTCGACATCGAGATCCGGATGGGCTCGGGCGCCTACGTGTGCGGCGAAGAGACCGCCCTCATCGAGTCGCTCGAGGGGCAGCGCGGCGAGCCGCGCAACCGCCCCCCGTTCCCGGTCGACACCGGCCTGCAGGGCCAGCCGACGATCGTGAACAACGTCGAGACGTTCGCGTGCGTCGCGGCGATCTTCGCGAGGGGTGCCGCGTGGTTCGCTTCGATCGGCACCGAGAAGTCCACCGGGCCGAAGCTGTTCTCGATCTCGGGCGACTGCGCTCGCCCCGGCGTGTACGAGTTCCCGATGGGGATCACGGTCGCCGACCTGCTGAAGGAAGTCGGGGGCGAGGACGCAAAGGCCGTGCAGATCGGCGGGGCTTCCGGGCGTTGCGTGCCG
This sequence comes from Thermoanaerobaculaceae bacterium, assembly GCA_035542455.1. GTDB lineage: Bacteria > Acidobacteriota > Thermoanaerobaculia > Thermoanaerobaculales > Thermoanaerobaculaceae > RBG-13-68-16. The sequence continues at coordinate 14,980 of DATKLI010000053.1, read as the reverse complement.
GCGTCGGAGTTCGCGCGCACGATCTCGTACGAGGACATCTCCACCGGCGGCTCCGTGATCGTGTTCGGGCCGCAGCGCGACATGCTGGCGGTCGCCAAGAACTTCATGGAGTTCTTCGTGGAGGAGTCGTGCGGCCAGTGCACCCCCTGCCGCGAGGGGAACGCGAAGTTGCTCGAGGGGATCGAGATGCTGGAGGAGGGGCGGTGCTCCGCCGCGTACCTCGACGAGCTCCTCACGCTCGGCGAGGTGATGCAGAACGCGTCCAAGTGCGGCCTCGGCCAGTCGAGCCCCAACGCGTTCCTCTCGATCGTCGCCCACTACCGGGATGAGCTGATGGGCCGCTCCCACGGCCGGGCGCGGTGAGGCGGAAGGAGCTCAGAATGTCCGACCAGGAAAAGGCGAACACGCAGACCTCCCGCGCGCCCGTCAGCCAGCGCGGCCACATGCTCAAGGTCTCCCCCGAGAGCGCCGCGATCGGCGCTCTCGTGAGCGCGTCGATCGACGGCCTCGAGGTCAAGGTGCCGGTCGGCACCACCATCCTCGAGGCCGCGAAGCAGATCGGCGTCAAGATCCCGACGCTGTGCTACCACGAGGACCTCTGCATCGCCGGGGTCTGCCGCGTGTGCGTGGTGGAGGTCGAGGGGCAGCGCACGCTGCAGGCGGCCTGCGCGTACCCGATCACCTCCCCGCTCAAGATCCGGACCCACACGCGCAAGGTGCGGCAGGCCCGGCGCCGGATTGTGGACCTGTTGCTCTCCAAGCACTACGGCGAGTGCTATTCGTGCTTCCGTAACGGCAACTGCGAGCTGCAGTCGCTCGCGGCCGATCTCGGCGTCGACTTCTTCCGCTTCGGCCACGCCGAGAAGCCGTCGTTCGAGGTCGACAACTCGTCGTACTCGGTGCAGCGCGACATGAACAAGTGCATCCTGTGCCGCCGCTGCGTGCGGACGTGCATCGACCTCCAGGAGGTCGGCGTGCTCGAGGCCACCCACCGCGGCGACCGGACGCGGATCTCGACGTTCATGGACAAGCCGCTCGCCGAGGTCGTGTGCATCAACTGCGGGCAGTGCATCAACCGGTGCCCCACCGCTGCGCTGGGCGCCGCCGACCCGACCGACGACGTCTGGCGCGACATCATCAACCCGGACAAGCACGTGGTGATCCAGACGGCGCCCGCGCCGCGCGCCGCGATCGGCGAGTGCTTCGGGATGCCGCCCGGCACGCCGCTGACGTTCCAGATGAACTCGGCGCTCCGGGCGATCGGGTTCGACAAGGTGTTCGACACGAACTTCACCGCGGACCTCACGATCATCGAGGAAGGCACGGAGCTCATCCTCCGCCTGTACAAGGCGCTGGTCGAGAAGCAGCGCGTCGCGCTGCCGCAGTTCACCTCGTGCTCCCCCGGCTGGGTGAAGTACATCGAGCACTTCTACCCCGAGATGCTGCCGCATGTGTCGTCCGCGAAGAGCCCGCAGCAGATGTTCGGATCCGTGATCAAGACGTACTACGCGAAGCTTAACAACCTCGACCCGGCCAACATCGTCACCGTCGCGCTCATGCCGTGCTCGGCGAAGAAGTTCGAGTGCAACCGCCCCGAGATGGCGTCGTCCGGCTACAAGGACGTGGACTACGGCCTCGTCACTCGCGAGCTGGCGCAGATGTTCAAGGAGGCCGGGATCGAGCTGCCGAAGATGCCCAAGAGCGACTTCGACGAGCCGTTCGGCACCGCGACCGGTTCCGGCATCATCTTCGGCGCCACCGGCGGCGTGATGGAGGCCGCGCTCCGGACCGTGATCGAGCTGGTGTCCGGGCTGAAGGTCGAGAACCTCTACGACCACGCGAACATCCTGCCGGTGCGAGGGTTCGAGGGCGTCCGCCTCGCCGAGGTCAAGATTCCGCAGATCGGTCCCGTGCCCGAGTTGCTGAAGATGAACCGGAACCTTCCGTTCGACAGTTGGGAGTGGCTGGCGGGCACGACGCTCAAGGTCGCGGTCGCGCACGGGACCGCCAACGCCAAGAAGGTCCTCGAGGACATCAAGGCGGGCGGGAAGCTGTCCGAATGCCACTTCATCGAGTTCATGGCGTGCCCGGGTGGGTGCCTCGGCGGCGGCGGCATGCCGATCCCGACCTCCCCCGCGATCCGCGCCGCGCGGGCCAAGGCGATCTACGCCGAGGACGCCGTGTACGAGGTGCGCAAGTCGCACGAGAACCCGGCGGTCATCAGGCTCTACAGCGAGTTCCTCACCGACGGTCCCAACGGACACACCGCACACCACCTCCTCCACACCACCTACACGCCCCGGGGCAAATACATCGCCTGACGATCCGCCACGGTTCGAGGGAAATGCCGGGCTTCGGCCCGGCATTCTCTCCTTCGAAGGAAGCGCCGCGAAGCTCCGTGGTCCCGGCCCGGAGGGCGCCAGGAAGGGGGCACCGTGAAGGAGGAGCTGACGCTGACGACGCTGCGGTACCTCGACCTGCCCCCCTCGCTGCGCGACTTCGTCGAGTTCTCCCCGGACGAGAGCCGGGCGCTCGAGGTGGTGAACCAGAAGGTGGCTGCGGGGGGCAGCCTTGCCGAGGTGATGGACCTGGTCTTCGACGCGACGCGCGAGATCTGCCCGTGCGACCGCATCGGGGTCGCGTTCCTGGAGGACGGCGGCAGGCTCGTCTCGAAATGGGTACGGACCGCCTACGAGCCGGTGCTCCTCGGCGCAGGGTACGCGGAGAGCGTGCGCGGCTCCTCGCTCGAGGAGGTGATCTCGAGCGGTCGCCCGAGGGTGATCGCGGACCTCGAGGCGTACCTGGTCGGGCACCCGGCGAGCGCCTCGACCGCCCTGCTTGTGCGCGAGGGCGTGCGCTCGTCGATGACGTGCCCTCTCTCGGTGGAGGGCCGGCCGGTGGGAGTGATGTTCCGGAGCTCCCGCCGGCCCAACGCCTACGACGAGCACCAGGTGAGGCTCCACCTGGCGATCGCCGAGCGGCTCTCACAGGCGGTGGAGAAGGCGTGGCGGATCGATCGCCTCGCCGCCGCGAACCGAGCGTACGCCGAGGTGCTCGCGTTCGTGGGCAACCAGCTCGACGCCGCCCTCGCGTCGATGGCCCCCGGCGCCGCGGCAGTCGCCGGCGGCATGCCCGGTGGAGTCGACCCAGCCCATACGCAACTCGTCGGCCGCGCGGCGAGCAGGTCCCGCCACCTCTTGACGCTCCTGCGCGACCACCTCGGCCTCGGCCGGGCGGAAGGTGGCGCGCTCGAGGCCGACGACGGGCCCCGCGTGGATCTCGTCGCGGACGTGATCGAGCCTGCGCTCGCGCCGGTCGCCGCCGAGCTCGGGGAGCGCGGCAGCCGCCTCGTGCGCGACTTCCCGGCCGGCCCCGTTCCCGTACGGGGCGACCCCGACCTCCTTCGCCTCGTGGTCGCCAACCTCCTGGGCGCCGCCGCGAGTCACGGCGCGCGGGGCCGCGACGTTTCCGTGACGGTGCGGCGCAACCGCGCGTCGTTCTCGGTCTCGGTACGGTTCGAGGGGCGAGGGTTCACGAAGAACGAGCTGCCGCGCCTGTTCCAGGGGGCCTCCCGGCTACGGACGAAGGAGCCGCGCAGCGGCCCCGGCTCCGCCGCCGCCCTCTACACGTGCCGACGCATCGTGGAGCTCCACGGTGGCCGCACCAGCGCCGCATCACTCCCCGGTCGGTGGGCCAGGTTGACGTTCACGATCCCGATTCCGCCCACTGCATCGTGACGCCACGCGTACGAAGGTTCGAAGGTTCAAAGGTTCGAAGGTTCGAAGGTTCGAAGGTTCGAAGGTTCGAAGGTCCACCCAGGGTGAGACGCAACACCCCACAGCCGTACCCATTCCCGAGGGTTCTGGGGTCTTGTCTTTGAACCTTCGGACTTTCGAGCGTGTGAACTTTCGAACGGTTGTTGCTCCCCTGCTCCTCTGCCCCTCTGCTCCTCTGCACCTTCGTAGTCTGCCGCGGTAAGCTTGGCGCGGGAGCGCTGAGGAGGGAGGACGGTGCAGAGGCCGACGATGCTGCCGGTGGCGGCGGAGCTGCTCGAGCGCATCCGGTGGCTGATCGCGCTCAGGTGGCTCGCCGTTGCGGCCGTCACCGCCAGCGTGGAGGTCGCCCGCCGGTCGCTCGGCATCACCGTCGCGCCGGTCCCGATCTGGTGCGTGATGGGGGCGCTCGCCCTCTACAACCTCCTGCTCACGGTGGTGAGCCCGCACGTCGTCGCCCCGCGGGCGGCCGAGGCCGGGGCGTGGCGTGCCCCGGGGCTGCGCGTCCTCGCGGCAGTCGCACTCGCCCCCGCGCAGCTGCCCCGCCCGTGGCTCGCGATCCGGCGGCTCGCGCGCACTCTCTCGCCCCCTGACGCGGTGCACGGGCTGCCCGGCGGCCGGCCGCCGTCCGGGGGAGAGCTCGCGGACCTCCTCGTACCGCGCGAGCTGTGGGGGCTCGATCCCGACCGCGTGGTGGGCCGGGCCGCGACGCTCGCGAGCGCCCAGATCACGGTGGACCTCGTCGCGGTGGCGGCGCTCGTGCACTTCTCCGGTGGGGTCGAGAACCCGTTCATCTTCTACTCGGTGTTCCACGTCGTGATCGCGTCGATCCTGCTCTCGCGGCCGGCGACGTTCCTCAAGGCCGGCCTCGGCCTGGCGCTGATCTCCGGCGTGGGGATCGGCGAGTGGCTCGGCGTCCTGCGCCACGTGCCGCTCGGGCTGCTCCCCGCCGAGGGCGCGTACGCGAGGGGCCCGTTCGTGTTCGCGCAGCTCTTCGTGCTGGGCAGCACGCTCTTCCTCACGGCGTACATCGCGAGCGCGATCTCGGCGCACCAACGCTCGTACGAGCGCGAGACGGTGCAGCTCTCCGCCGACGTCCGCCGCAAGAACGAGCTGCTCGGTGCGGCGTACAAGCGGATCCGGAGCGCCGAGCGCGCCAAGTCGCAGTACATGCGCAAGGTCGCTCACGAGCTCAAGGAGCCTCTCGCGGCGATCCAGATGCTGTTGAGGACGGTGCAGGACGGGTTCGCGGGCGAGTTTCCCGAGCGCTCGCGTCACTTCCTCGAGCGCGCGGAGCGAAGGGCGCGCGAGCTCGCGTCGCTCACGCAGGATCTCCTGACGCTCTCGCGAGCCCGCGAGGGGCGGGCCGCTGCCGAGGTGACCGAGATCCGGCCCGACGAGCTCGTCGGCTCGGTCGTCGGGGCGATGCGGGAGGCGGCCGAGCGCGCCGGCGTCGCGGTGGCGGCCGACGTCGCGCCAGGGCTCGGGACGCTCGAGGGCGATGCGTCGGCCCTCCATCACATGCTCGGGAACCTCGTGAGCAACGCGATCCGGTACACCCCGCCCGGTGGGTCCGTCACCGTCGCGCTTCGCGACGGCGGCGGGACGCTGCACATCGAGGTCGCGGACACCGGGATCGGGATCCCGCCCGACGACCTCGGGCGCGTGTTCGAGGAGTTCTACCGTTCCCCCAACGCACGCGCCCATTCGGGCGACGGCACCGGCCTCGGGTTGTCCATCGTGAAGGCAGTCGCCGAGCAGCACGGGGGCACGGTCTCGGTCGACAGCACGGTCGGCCGCGGAACGCGCTTCACGGTGGAGCTCCCGTTCAGGTCGCGCCCCGCGGTCCACGACTGAAACCGCGGCGCGTCGCGCGGACGCCGTCCCATACTCCGAGGAAGCACGCACCGATCAACGAGTTCCGGCCGTTCCCCCTCGGCGGCTGTCCGTCGCACCGGAAGTGAGAGCGGCGTTGCAGGTCGGGGGCTTCGGCTGTACTATCAGGTCACTGGAACCATCTGGGAACTGCAGCAATTGAGTCGCGGCATGAACGAACTTGCGACCACCGGAACGGAGCGGCGGCCTTGAGCGAGCCGGAACGTCCCTCCTCCTCCCCCGCCGCCACCCTGCCAGAGACGGAGACGACTGCGGTGCTCCTCGAGCTCGTGCGGGCCGGCGACACGGCAGCGACCGACCGGCTCGTCCGCCGCTGCCTCCCGGCGCTGCGCAGGTGGGCGCACGGCCGCCTGCCTGTCAGGGCACGCGGGATGGTGGACACCGACGACCTCGTGCAGGTCTCCGTGCTGCGAGCGTTGAACCAGGTGGGCCGGTTCGAGCCGCGCCGGGAGGGTGCGTTCCTCGCGTACCTGCGCCGGATCCTGCTCAACGCCGTCCGCGACGAGATCCGCCGTGTGGCGCGGAGACCCGGAGGGGAGGAGGCGTCCGAGGACCTGCCCGACTGCGCCGCTCCCGCGGTCGAGCAGGTGATCGGGCGCGAGACGATGGAGGCGTACGAGGAAGCCCTCGCACAGCTCAGCGACGCGCAGCAGGAGGCGGTGATTCTGCGCGTCGAGTTCGGTTACACCTTCCCCGAGATCGCCGACGCCACGGGCAGCCCGTCCGCCAACGCGGCGCGGATGACCGTGGCGCGGGCACTGGTGCGTCTCGCCGAGGCGATGGATGGCCGACGATAACGAGCGCCTGCTGAGGATCGCCGAGGCGATCGCCGACGAGACTCCCGTGCTGTGGGACGCCGACGCCGACGCGACCCCCGAGGAGCGGCTCCGCCTCGAGAAGCTCAAGGCGTTGGAGGCCGTCGCGTCGGCGTACCGCTCGCTGCACGCGTCGGCGCCCGCCGGAGAGGACTCGTCCCCTTCGGGTGGACGTCACGATGCGGCGCGCGAGGCGGCGCTGTTCGCGTGGGGGCACCTGAGGGTGCTCGAGAAGCTCGGCGACGGGAGCTTCGGCGAGGTGTTTCGGGCCTACGATCCGCTGCTCGACCTGGAGGTCGCCCTCAAGCTCAGGCGGGCCGAGGACGCGGCGCCGGCCGCGGCGCGCCGCCATTTCATCCAGGAGGCGCGCCGACTCGCACGCGTGCGACACCCGAACGTCGTCACCGTGCACGGCGCGGACGTGCACGACGGCCGGGTCGGGATGTGGACCGACCTCGTCACGGGCCACACCCTCGAGGAGTGGATCGGGCAGGAGGGGCCGCTGAGCGCGGAGGAGGCCGCACTCATCGGGCTCGACCTGTGCCGGGCGCTGGCCGCGGTCCACAAGGCGGGCCTCGTCCACGGCGACGTGAAGACCACCAACGTGATGCGCGAGCGCGGCGGGCGCATCGTCCTGATGGACTTCGGCGCCGGAAGGGAGATCGCGGTCGGCGGGGGACGCGCCGGCGCGGCCGGGACCCTCGGCACCCCGATCGTGATGGCGCCCGAGGTGCTGCACGGGCAGACCCCGAGCCCCGGGTCCGACATCTACTCCCTCGGCGTACTCCTGTACCGTCTGGTCAGCGGCCGCTACCCGGTCGAGGCCGCCACCCTGCAGGAGCTCCAGGAGCGACACGGCCGCGGCGCGGTGTCCCCCCTCCGCGACACCCGTCCCGATCTCCCCGCGGAGATCGCCGCGGTGATCGGCCGCGCGATGGCGCCCGCGCCCGGCGGACGCTACGCGAGCGCGGGCGCGATGGAGCACGCGCTCCTCGGGTGGCTCGCGGCCGGGCGCGGGGCCGACTCGTCGTCGGGGCAGGTCGCGCGCGGCCGCCGCGGCGGTGCGGCGAGGAACCCGCTCATCCGCTGGTTCGCGGCGCGGCCTCGCTGGCAGGTCGCGGTCGGCACCGCGGCGCTGGCTGTCGCCGCGGGCGCGGTGGGCGTCGTGCTGCTCCTCGGCGTCCCGCGTGCGCGCGGGCGGACGCAGCTGGAGGCTCCGCAGGTCCGCTCCCTCGCCGTGCTGCCGTTCCAGGCGCTCGACCGCGAGGGCCGGAACGACTACCTCGGGCTGGGCGTGGCGGACGCGCTCATCAACCGTCTCAGCCGGTTGCCCGGGATCGTCGTGCGGCCGAGCAGCGCGGTCCTCCGGTACGCGGAGGCTCGACCGGAGCTCGAGGAGGTCGGCCGGAGCCTCGGCGTCGAGGCGCTGCTCGACGGCAGGATCCAACGCTCCGGCGACCGGGTCCGCGTCACGGCCCAGCTCGTCAGCACCGTCGGCGGCGCTCCGATCTGGTCCGCGACGCTCGACCGGAAGGCCGCCGACATCTTCGAGCTCGAGGACTCGCTCTCCGAGCAGCTCGCGCGCGCCCTGCGGATCCGGCTCACCGAGACGCAGAGGGCGACGCTCGCGTGGCGCCCGACGGCGAACCCCGACGCGTACCAGGCGTATCTGAAGGCCCGATACTTCTGGAACAAGTGGACTCCGGCGTCGGTCGGGAAGAGCGTCGAGCTCCTGGAAGAGGCGACCGGGTCGGACCCCGCCTTCGCGCTGGCGTACTCCGGGCTCTCCGACTCGTTCACCGTCCTCGCCGGCCTCGAGTCCGCACCGGTGGCGCCCGCCGAGGCGTACGAGCGCGCCCAGACCGCGGCGCTCCAGGCGCTCGAGCTCGACGCCAACCTCGCGGACGCGCACGCCGCGCTCGGAGCCGTCCGGTCGCACCGCGACTGGGACTGGACCGCGGCCGAGTCGGAGTTCTCCAAGGCCATCGAGCTCAATGCGAACTGCTTCACGGCGCATCTCTGGTACGCCGAGCTGCTCTCCGTGACGGGCAGGCACGAGGAGGCGGTCGCCGAGATCGGGCGCGCCCTCCAGACCGACCCGCTCTCGCTGGCGGCGAACGCCATGGCCGGTTCGATCTACCTCGAGGCAGGGCGCGCCGACGATGCCAGGCAGCAACTCGCGAGGGCCCTCGAGATCGAGCCGGCGTTCCACCTCTCGTACACGTTCCTGGCATCCGCGTACGAGCGCCAGGGGAACGACGAGGAGACCGTCTCGAACTGGCAGAACGCGATGGTGCTGGCGGGAGAGCCGGAGGAGGACGCGGCGGCGCTCGGGAGGGCGTTCAGAGGCGGCGGGATCTCGGCCGCGTGGCGGTGGCGGCTCGACCGGCTGCGTGAGGACGCACGGAAGAGGTACGTCCCGCCGGCGCTCCTGGCGAGGGCGCACGCGGCGCTCGGCGAGACCAGGCAAGCGCTGGCGCTGGTCGCGCGGGCCGCGACGGAGCACGACGAGTTCCTCCTGAAGGTCGCGAGGGAGCCGGCGTTCGACCGGCTGCGCTCGGACGCACGGTTCGTCGCGGCGATGAGGAGTACCGGTCTGCCGGAGGGCGCGTCTGCGTCGGTCTTTCGGAGAGAGCCGGCCGCGCAGGCGTCACCGGCCGCTGCACCGCCGCGCGTCGAGGTCGCCCTGTACCGCACTCGGTCCGGGGAGCCGGAGCCGATCGACACCGGCGGATCCGTCCGGCCCGGTGACCAGCTGTCGCTGACGGTGGAGAGCCCGGAGCCTGTCCACCTGTACGTGCTCAACGGAGACCGCGTCGGCAATGTGTTCGTGCTGTTCCCGATCCCGGGTCTCGACACGTCCAACCCGCTCCCCGGGAACCAGCGCTCGGTCCTGCCCGGCGGTCGCGACGGCGTCGTGCAGAACTGGCTGGTCACGAGCGCGGGCGGCGAAGAGACCATCCTGGTCGTGGCCGCGCGCGAGCGGCTCCCTCAGGTCGAGCGCGAGTTCTCGAGGATCGAGGTCGCGAACCCGAACCGGCCGGTCGAGAGGCTCGCCCTGGCGCCGAGCCCCGGCGGCGCAGCGCGGGGCGTCGGCGGGTTGACGCCGATCGCCCCGGCCCCGCCTGCGGGCGTGAACCGCCTTGCCGCCATCCAGGCCGCGCTCGCGTCGGAGCGGGGCGTGTGGGTGCGGCGGTTCCTGCTGCAGGACTCTGGTCTGTAGGGGGACGGCGTGGCGGCGGCGGTCGGTCGGAGCGGACGATGAGGGGCCGGGGCGGTGCCCTGGTCGTTGCGGTCGCGGTCGCGCTGACGGCGCCCTGGAGCGCGCCGCGCGCCCAGCAGGCGGCCGGCCCCGCGCCGCCGCCGCTGGCACAGGTCCGCGAATCGCTCGCACAGGGCGCGTACGGCGACGCCGAGCGGGCGGGGCGCGCTGCGCTCGCGGCGCTCGAGCGGGCCGGCAACGGCGAGTCCCTGGCTGCCGCCGACGCCCTCGATCTCGTGGTGGCGGCCATGGTGAAGGCTGGGAGGGAGCGCGGCGGCGACGCGCGCCAGCTCGCCGAGCGGGCGCTCTCCGTGCGGGCGCGGCTGCAGGGCCGGGGGTCGCCCGAGGCGACGTCGAGCGTGATGGGCCTCGCCGACGTCCTGCGCCGGAACGGGGAGTTCCGCTCTGCACGGCCGCTCTACGAGGAGGCGCTCGCCACCCGCGAGCGCGCGTTCGGCCCGGAGAGCGTCGAAGCGGCGGAGAGCGCGAACGGGCTCGGCAACCTGCTCTACGACACCGGCGACTACGCCGGCGCCAGGGCCCTGTTCGAGCGCGTCCTGGCGATCCGGGTCCGCGCCCTGGGGCCGGAGAGGCCGGAGGTCGCCGACGCCCTGTTCAACCTCGCCGCGGCGGCGCGCAACACGGGGAACTGGGCCGGCTCCCGCGATCTGCTCGAGCGTTCCCTGGCGATCCGAGAGAAGGCGTTCGGGGCGGACCACCCCATGGTCGCCGCCACCCTCAACAACCTCGCCCTCGCTCTCAAGCAGGCCGGCGAGTTCGCCGGGGCGCGGCGGTGCTACGAGCGAGCCCTCGCGATCTGGGAGAAGGCGTACGGACCCGAACACGCCTACGTCGCGGGCGTGCTCAACAACCTGGCAAGCCTGGCGATCAGGATGGGCGACACGACGACCGCGAAGACACTCCTCGAGCGCTCGCTGGCGATCCGCCAGAAGGCGCTGGGGCCCTCCAACCCCGAGGTGGCGCAGTGCCTCAGCAACCTCGCCATGGTGCTCAACGACACCGGCGACCGGGCCGGCGCTCGCGCCCTGCTGGACCGGTCGCTCGCCATCCGCGAGAACGCGCTCGGTCCAGGCCACCGCGACGTCGCCGCAACGCTCGTGAACCTCGGCGAGGTGCTCCTCGCTGCGGGCGATGCGCCCGCAGCGCGGGCGGCGCACGAGCGTGCGCTGGCTATCCGCGAGACGGCGCTGGGTCCCGACCACCCCGCCGTCGCGGAGAGCCTGCACGCGCTCGCGCAGATCCTCGGAGAGCAGGGGGAGCTCGACGTCGCTCGTCGGGACGCCGAGCGGGCGGTCGCGATCTGGACCAAGGCGTTCGGGAGCCTTCACCCCTCGGTCGCGGAGGGCTCGCTCACGCTGGCGCGGCTTCTCGCCCGTGCGGGCGACCGGACGGGCGCGCTCGCGGCGGCCCTGCGGGCCGAGGAGGTCGGTCGTGAGCATCTGCGGTGCACCGCGCACCTCCTGACGGAGCGGGAAGCGCTGCGGTACGCAATCGTCAGGGCGAACGGCCGCGACCTCGCGCTGAGCCTCGCGGTCGCGGTCCGCGACGACGCGGAGACGCGGACACGGGTGTGGGAGTCGGTGGCGGCCTCCCGCAACGTCGTCTTCGACGCGACCTCCGATCGCCGGCGTCTCGGCCGGTCGGCTCGCGCGGCCGAGGTCGAACCGTTCGTCGAGGAGTTCGTTCGCGCAACCGAGGAACTCTCGGCCGCCCTCGTGCGCGCAAGTGGCGACGATGCGTCGGAGCGCGGCAGGTCCGTGGTCGCGGCGGCCCGGGAGCGGGAGGAGCGCGCGGAACGGGCGCTCGCGGAGCGGAGCACGGCGTTCGCGGCGGACCGGGTGTGGTCGAGCCCCAAGACCGCGGCCGTCGCGGCTTCACTCCCCGCCGGGTCGGCGCTGGTGTCGTTCGTGCGCTACCGTCACGACGCGGCGGCCGGCGCCGCGCCATGGCGGTCGCACCGCCCCGCGGCGCCGGAGAGTTCGACCCGAGGCGAGTGGGGGTACCTCGCGCTCGTCCTCCGCGCGGGCGACCCTGCGCCGGCGCTCGTGCCGCTCGGCCCCGCTGGCGTGGTCGAGGCTCTGGTGGAGCGCTGGGCCGCAGAGGCGGCACGCGGTCCCGCCGCCATCGGCCGCACGCCGGCTTCCGCGCTCCTCGCCTACCGGGAGGCGGGGCGCGCTCTGCGCAAGGTCGTGTGGGACCCCGTCGCCCCGCACCTCGCCGGCGAGCGCCTGGCACTTCTCGTCCCCGATGGCGCGCTCCACCTCGTGAGCTGGGCCGCGCTCCCGGCCGGCCGAGCGGGGTATCTCGTGGAGGGGTTGCCCGTGCTGCACCTCCTCACGGCGGAGCGCGACGCCGCGCCGACGGCGCCGGCGCCCGGCGCTGAGGGGGGGCTGTTGGCCGTCGGAGGCGCGGCGTTCGACTCCGTTCCCTCCGGGGCACCGCTCGATTCCGCGCCGGCGGTCCGCGGCGTCCAGCCGTGCGTCGATCTCGGGACGGCGCGGTTCGAGCCGCTTCCCGGCGCGGCACGCGAGGCGGACGAGGTCGCGGCGCTCTGGCGGGCGAGGGCGGCGCAGATGTCGCCGCCCTCCCGGGGAGACGACGTCGTCGTCCTGAAGGGCGACGCGGCGACCGAGGGAGCGTTCAAGGCCGATTGCCTCGGGCGCCGGGTCCTCCACATCGCTACGCACGGGTTCTTCTCCGGCACCCGCTGCGCCGACGAGACGGCCGGCAGCCGGGGGGTCGGCGGCCTGGCACCGGCGGCGACCCGCCCGGCGGGTTCGCCGGGCGAGACGCCGCCCGTGATCTCGGGGCTGGCCCTCGCCGGCGCGAACAACCGCCGCTCTGCGACGCCGTCGCAGGAGGACGGGGTGCTCACCAGCGAGGAGATCGCGACCCTGGACCTCCAGGGAACGCAGTGGGCGGTTCTGTCGGCCTGCGAGACAGGTGTCGGCGAGCTCCACGCGAGCGAGGGAGTGCTCGGCCTCCAGCGTGCTTTCCGCGCCGCCGGGGTCCGCACCGTGATCATGAGCTTGTGGACCGTCGGGGACGTCACCGCGCGCGAGTGGATGGAGGCGCTGTACGAGGCGCGCCTCCGCCGAGGGTGCTCGACGGCCGCCGCCGTCCGCGCCGCCTCCCTGGCCGTCCTCGCCTCCCGGCGGTCGCGCTCCCTCTCGACCCACCCGGCGTCGTGGGGGGCGTTCGTCGCCACCGGCGACTGGAACTGACAGCGCGGCGCCGGCGTGTGCGCTTTGCCGCACCGCCGACGTTAACCGGGTGAGCTCCCAGGCCCCGCGGCGCGAGCCGCGCCGCGGACGACATGAACGATGCCCGAACACGCGAGGTCGCCATGCCTGCAAGACCACTCCCCCACCGAGTCGCCTCCCCCGAAATCGCCGCCCGGCCGGAACCCGTGGGTCGAGGCGCCGGCAGCGGTGGCGCCGCAGCACGCGCCCGCACGAGACCGCTGCCCCTGCTGCTCGTTCTGGCGGCGCTCGGCGCGTCAGCGCTCGGCGCGCGCGACGCCGCCGCCGCGCTGACGACCGTCCCCACGGGCGTGGCGATCTTCCCGACGCAGACGAGCGGCTTCATCACGGTCAACATGACGTTCCCGCCCACGACGTTCGGCGGCACCGGCACGATCACCGTCACGACGGCGTTGGGTCCCCTCCCGACATGGCTCACCACGGTCCCGAGCCCGATCACGTTCCCGTTCGGCGTGGGCGCGACCTCCGCGAGCGCGACGTTCCGGTTCCAGGCGTCGGGCGCCGCAGCGGTGGGTGCCCTCACCGTCATCCTGGCGACGGGCGGAGCGCCTGCAGGCGTCGGCACCGGCACGATGACCGTCCAGATCCTCCAGCCGTCGTTCACCGCGACGCTCTCGCCCAACCCCGCCTCGATGCCGTGGGGCGGCTCGCAGAACGTGACGGTGACGACGGCGGCCGATCCCGGGTTCACCATGCCCATCGTCTACACGTTCACCGGGCTCCCCGGCGGAATCGGGTGGGGGGTCAAGCAGACCGTCGGCCCGCCCTACCCTGCGACCACGTTCCCGTTCTCGGTGGCTGCCGGCACCGCGCCGGGCACCTACGTCGGCTCCCTGAGCGGGGCGGTGGCACTGAACGTGCCCTTGACCTTCCCGATGACGGTGATCGTCCAGCCTCCGGACATCACCGCCACGTTCATGCAGCCGAGCATCACCGCCTGCAACGGCGGGGCGGCCGTCGGCAACAGCCTGACGCTGTCGCCGGCCAACGGCTACGTCGGGACTCCGAAGGTCGGCATCATCCCGCCGGCCGGGATCACGGTGACCCCCATCTCGCTTCCGATCACCGCGATGCCTCCGGGGCAGACGGTCGGTTTCACCGTGAGCGCGAGCGGCGCCTCGCCCGGCCTGCAACAGATCCCGTTCCGGATCGTCGACAACTCCGCGGCGATCGACAAGACGATTCAGCTCCTCGTCAACGTCACCGACCCCGACTTCACCCCGGCCGTGTCGCCGCCGTCCCTGACGCTCGTTCCGGGCGGGGCGAGCCAGAACCTGACCGCGTCGCTCACGCCCAACGCGTGCTTCACCACCCCGACCGTGACCGTCACGCCATCAGGCGAGCCCGCCGGGGTGACGTTCACGCCTCCGACCGCGACCTTGACCGGACCTGCCTATCCTCCAGCGTTCCTGGCGGCGCAGGCCGGCCCCACGACCGTCCCCGGGACGTACCCGATCACCTTGTCGTTCCAGTCTTCGGCAGGCGGCATCAAGAGTGTGCCGGCCACGCTGGTGGTCCAGGCGGCGCCCGACTTCACGCTGGCAGTCACGCCGCCGTCGCTCTCGGTCGTCGCCGGGTCGTCGTCCACCGTGTCGGTGTCCGCGACGGCCCTCAATGGGTTCACCGGCACGATCTCGGTGACCGCACCGGCGCTCGCCGGCGTCACCTTCACGCCCGCGAGCTTCGTGCTCACGCCCGGCGGCTCGCAGGTCGTGACCGTCCAGACCGCGCTGTCGGCGACGCCCGGCACCTCGACGCCCGCCTTCACCGGCACCGCCGTCGGCGTCACCGGCCCGCGAACCGGAACGTTCACGCTGACGATCCTGCCGCCGCCCGACTTCACGATCTCGGTGAGCCCGCCGACGCTTCAGATCGCAGCCGGAACATCCGGGAGCGTGAACGTCTCCGCGACCGGCCTCAACGGGTTCGCTGGGACGATCACGGTCGTCG
>DATKLI010000052.1:0-6977 GCA_035542455.1 Thermoanaerobaculaceae bacterium | reverse complement strand
CGCCTGGGCCGCGCGCGCCGCGCTCGGCGGGCGCGCCCTCGCGGTCACGGCGCGTTCGGAGAGCCTCGCGCCGGACGAGGCGGACGCAGCGCGCTCGCTGGCCGAGCGCATCGGTATCGCGCAGGAGGAGATCGCCTACTCGGAGCTCGCGATCCCGGGGTACGCGGACAACCCGCCTGACAGGTGCTACCTGTGCAAGGGGGAGCTGTTCCGGCGCCTTGCTGCGATAGCTTCTGAGCGCGGGATCGCCGCCGTTCTCGACGGGACCAACGCCGACGACCTCGGCGACTACCGGCCGGGGCGGCGCGCGGCCGCGGAGCTCGCCGTCCGCTCCCCGCTGGCGGAGGTGGGGCTGGGGAAGGCCGCGGTACGCGAGGCGCTGAAGGCGCTCGACCTCCCGGTGTGGGACAAGCCGTCGAGCCCGTGCCTGTCGTCGCGGGTACCGTACGGAGACGCGATCACCCGCGACAAGCTGGCACAGATCGGGCGCGCCGAGGCTGCTCTCCGTGCGCTGGGGTTCCGCGAGCTGAGGGTTCGCCACCACGGGAGCACGGCGCGCATCGAGCTCCCGAAGGCGGACATCGAGCGCGTGCTCTCGGGCGGGCTCTCGGACGAGATCGTGGCGCGCGTGCGGGGTGCCGGGTTCGCGTTCGTGGCGCTCGATCTCGAGGGGTTGCGGTCGGGCTCGCTGAATCGCCTCCTCCCCACAGTCGAGAGTTGAGAGTCGAAAGTCCAAAGTCGAAAGTAAGAGGCTCACAGCTTCCTTTTTCCCGAGTGTTTCTGTTCTTGGGTGGGTGGGGGCGAGCTGTCAGCTTTGGACTTTCGACTTCTGACCGGGTGTGCGGGCGGGCGGAGACTGATGCTCAAAATCCATTGAATTAGTTGACTTTGTGAACCATGACGCTATCATGACCGCCCGGGGAGGGGGGAGTGACCCAGTACATCCCTGTATTGCTCTTCGTCGTCGTCGCCATCGCGTTTCCGATCGTGACGCTCGCCATCGCCAAGCTGGTCGGCGCCGGCCGGTTCGACGCCATCAAGATCGAGCCGTACGAGTGCGGCAACCCGGTCACGAGCGAGGCGAGGGACCACCGCTTCTCCGTGCGCTTCTACCTGATCGCCGTTCTCTTCGTCGTGTTCGACGTTGAGACGGTGTTCCTCTTCCCGTGGGCGGTCATGTTCCGCAAGCTCGCGCTCTTCGGCTTCGTCGAGATGCTCGTCTTCCTGGGGATCCTGGTCGTCGGATACGTGTACGCGTGGCGTCGGGGAGCGCTGCAATGGGTCTGATCGAGAACCGCTTCGAACCCAACGTCCTGATCACGAGCTACGACACCGTGATCAACTGGGCGCGGCGCGGCTCGGTGTGGCCGCTCCAGTTCGGGCTGGCCTGCTGTGCGATCGAGATGATGGCCGCGATGGATCCACGCTTCGACCTCTCCCGCTTCGGGATGGAGGTGTTCCGCGGGACCCCTCGCCAGGCGGACCTGATGCTCGTCGCGGGCACGGTGACCGAGAAGATGGCGCCGATCGTGACGCGCCTCTACCACCAGATGGCCGAGCCCAAGTGGGTCCTCGCCATGGGGTCGTGCGCGACGTGCGGCGGCCCGTACAGGACGTACGCGGTGACGCAGGGCGTCGACAGGCTCATCCCCGTGGACGTGTACGTCCCGGGGTGCCCACCGCGCCCGGAGGCGCTCATCTACGGCCTGATGCAGCTCCAGCGCAAGATCGACCGAATGACCATCGCCAAGAAGGTGGTCTGAGGATCGTGCTAGCCCTCGCCCTGCAACCGCCCGCACGCCCGACGATGCGGGCTCACAGCCGACAGCTCACAGCTGACAGCAGAAAAGGACCGGTGCGCCCGAGCGTTCCCAGCGTCTCGGCTGTTGGCTGTCAGCTGTTGGCTGTTGGCTTGCTTTCCAGGAGGCAGCAGTGACCGAGCAGTCCAACGTACCGCCCCAGGCGCCGGCGCAGCCACCGGAGGGTGCGGCGCCGAAGCCGCCGTGGGAGGAGAAGCCCGTCACGCCCGTCCCCAGGGACGCCCGAGACCACACCGTCGTGCGCGAGATCACGGGCGCGCTTCCCGACGCGGTCCTGGAGGCCGTCGAGTTCGCGGGCCAGGTCACGGTCACGGTCGCGCCCGCGCGGATCGTCGAGGTGTGTCGCGCGTGCAAGGAGCGGCTCGGGTACGCGTTCCTCGTCGACCTCACGGCGGTCGACTGGCCCGAGAGGACCCAGGGCCGCTTCGACGTCGTGTACTGGATGCACAGGTTCTCCGACTCGCAGCGCCTGAGGCTCAAGGTGGTCGTTGCCGACGGCGTCGAGCTTCCCTCCGTCACCGGCGTCTGGAAGGTCGCGAACTGGATGGAGCGCGAGGTGTTCGACATGTTCGGCATCTACTTCGCCGACCACCCGAACCTCGAGCGCATCCTGACGTGGGAAGGGTTCAACGGCC
This sequence comes from Thermoanaerobaculaceae bacterium, assembly GCA_035542455.1. GTDB lineage: Bacteria > Acidobacteriota > Thermoanaerobaculia > Thermoanaerobaculales > Thermoanaerobaculaceae > RBG-13-68-16. The sequence goes on along the minus strand of DATKLI010000052.1, from coordinate 4,522 downwards.
ACCCGCTGCGGAAGGACTTCCCGATCGAGGGGGTCGACACGGGGGCCGCGGTCTACCCGGATGTCTACCCGCCCGGGGGAGGGCCGGTCGCCGGCGGGGAGGGGGAGTCGTGACCAACCTCGAGCCGACCAAGCCCCTCCCCGACAGCGAGGAGATGGAGATCTCGTTCGGCCCCCAGCATCCCGCGACCCACGGCGTGCTCCGGGTGATGGTGAAGCTCGACGGCGAGCGGATCGTGGACGCCAGGCCCGTGATCGGCTACCTCCACCGCGGCACCGAGAAGATCTTCGAGCGCGAGACGTACAACGGCGCGATCCCGCACACCGACCGGATGGACTACACCGCCGCCGCCACCAACAACCAGGGGCTCGTCGGCGCGGTGGAGAGGATCATGGGCGTCACGGTGCCCCCGCGCGCGGCGTACATCCGGATGATCCTCGCGGAGCTCCAGCGCATCGCCTCGCACACCATCTGGCTCGGCACCCACGCGCTCGACATCGGCGCGCAGTCGCCGTTCTTCTACACCTTTCAGGAGCGGGAGAAGATCCTCGACCTCTACGAGGAGTACTGCGGCGCGCGGCTGACGCTGAACGCGATGCGCGTCGGCGGCCTGCCGTACGACCTCACCGACGGTTGGACCGGGCGCTGCCGCGCGTTCGTCGACCAGTTCCCGGCCCGCATCGCGGAGTGGGAGCGGCTCCTCACCGCGAACCGGATCTGGAAGCTGCGCACCGTCGGGGTCGGCGTGATCTCCGCCGAGAGCGCGATCGAGTGGGGGCTGACGGGCCCGCCGCTCCGGGGCTCGGGCGTCAAGTGGGACATCCGGAAGGTGTTCCCGTACGACCACTACAACGAGGTCGAGTTCGAGATCCCGATCGGCACGAGCGGCGACACGTACGACCGGTACCTCGTCCGGATGGAGGAGATGCGCCAGTCGGTACGCATCGTCCAGCAGTGCCTGGCGAAGCTCCCCGACGGGCCCGTGATGGCCAAGGTCCCGAAGGTGATCAAGCCTCCCAAGGGCGAGGTGTACTTCTCCGTCGAGGGGCCCAAGGGCGAGCTCGGCTACTACGTCGTGTCCGACGGCGGCGCCAGCCCGTACCGCCTGCACGTGCGCCCGTCCTGCTTCATCAACCTCCAGGCGCTCCCCGAGATGGTGCGCGGGCAGCTCGTCGCCGACCTGATCGCGGTGATCGGCACGCTCGACATCGTGCTCGGCGAGATCGATCGGTAGGGAGCGGCGATGGCGAATCCGTGGGTTGCCTACCTCCTCGTGCCGCTGGTGAAGATCGCCGTCATCCTCGGCGTCGTGATCATGCTCGCGGCGTACCTCTCGTTCTTCGAGAGGAAGATCCTCGCGTACATGCAGATCCGCATCGGCCCCAACCGCGTGGGGCCGCGCGGGTGGCTGCAGCCGATCGCGGACGCCCTCAAGCTCTTCGTCAAGGAGGACATCGTCCCCTCGCGCGCCGAGAAGCTCGTGTACCTCCTCGGACCGGTGCTCGTGACGGCGCCCGCGCTCGTGGTGTTCTCCGTGATCCCGTTCGGGACCTCCTTCACGCTGTTCGGCGCCGAGGTCACGCCGTACCTCGCGGACGTCAACATCGGAATTCTCTTCATCCTCGGGGTCTCGTCGGTCGGCGTGTACGGGGTCATCCTGGGAGGCTGGGCCTCCAATAACAAGTTCTCGCTCATGGGCGGTCTGCGCTCCGCAGCTCAGCTCGTGTCGTACGAGGTCCCGATGGGGCTCTCGGTCGTCACCGTGCTGCTGATGGCGAACTCGCTCTCGCTCGTGAAGATCGTCGAGGCGCAGAAAGCCGCGGGGATCTGGTACGCCGTCCCCGGGTTCGTCGCCTTCTTCATCTACTTCGTGTGCGGCGTCGCCGAGACGAACCGCAACCCGTTCGACCTCCCGGAGGCGGAGTCGGAGCTCGTCGCGGGGTTCCACACCGAGTACTCGGGGATGAAGTTCGCGTTCTACTTCCTCGCCGAGTACGCAAACATGGTGGTGATCTCCTCGATTGCGACGGTGCTGTTTCTCGGCGGGTGGCTCCCGATCTTCCCCAACTGGCTGGCCGGGTTCTGGGCGTCGCCCGCATTCGCCTGGATACCCCCCGTGCTGTGGAACGCGGGGTGGTTCCTGGTCAAGACGTTCGCGTTCCTTTTCGTGTACATCTGGTTCCGCGGCACGTTCCCGCGCTACCGGTTCGACCAGCTCATGGCGCTCGGGTGGAAGGTGTTCATCCCCGTCAGCCTGGTCAACCTGATGGCGGTGGGGCTCGGCGTGCTGCTGGTCGGAGGCCCGCGATGAGCTTCTGGGGCTTTCTCGCGTCGGTCGTGCCGTTCGAGCTCGCGCAGGGGCTCGGCGTGACCGGCCGGTTCTTCTTCAAGCGCAAGGCGACGATCCAGTACCCCGAGGTCAAGCCGGTCCCGAAGGACCGCTTCCGGGGGATGTTCGGATTCTCCGAGGAGCGCTGCATCGTCTGCCACTCGTGCGCCAAGGCGTGCCCGATCGCGATCATCCACATCCAGGACCACTTCGAGGAGGTCGAGGTCGAGGGCAAGAAGAGGAAGAAGAAGGTCCTCGACCGCTACGACATCGACGTCAAGCGCTGCATGTTCTGCGGCCTCTGCGAGGAGGCGTGCCCCACCAAACCGGTCGCGATCTGGCTCACGACCAAGAGCTACGAGACGGCGGCGTACGAGCGCAACGAGCGACTGTACTTCACGAAGGAGCGCCTCCAGAGCTGGGACGGCGTTCGTCCCTACCCGGGGGTCGTGCCCCCGTCGCAGGGGCAGCTGCCGGAGGACCCCACCGGCGGCTCCGGGGAGGCCAAGCCGTGAGCTGGCTCCTGCTCCACTTCTCGCAGATCGTGTTCTACGCCCTCGCCGCCTGCGCGGTGGCCGGCGCCGTCGGCGTGATCGCGTTTCGCAGTCCCGTCCGCGCGGCGCTCTCGCTGCTCGGCACGTTCCTCGCCGTCGCCGGGCTGTTCGTCCTGATGGAGGCCGAGTTCCTCGCCGCGGTCCAGATCCTCGTCTACGCGGGCGGCGTGATGGTGCTGTTCCTGTTCGTGATCATGCTGGTGAAGGCCCGTGACATCCCGCAGGAGCGCCAGTACCTCGGGAAGCTGGCCCCTGCGGCCGTCGGCCTCGGGGTGCTGCTCGCGGTCCTCGTCGGCGTCGGGGTGTGGGCCGCCGCCCACGGCGCCCCGGCCGATGCGGCGGCGCTGCGCCAGGTACAGGGCGCGACGCTCGGCAACACCGAGGCGGTCGGCTGGAGCCTCTACCGCGACTACCTGCTTCCGTTCGAGGTCGTGTCGATCGTGCTGCTCGTCGCGATGATCGGCGCGATCGTGATGGGCCGCAGGGAAGCTCCCAAGGAGGGCGGCGCGTGATCACCACGACGCACTACCTCGTGCTCTCGCTCGTGCTGTTCTCGCTCGGCGTGATCGGGATGGCGGTCCGGCGCAACTTCATCACGGTCCTGATGTGCATCGAGCTCATCCTCAACGCGGCGAACATCAACCTGATTGCGTTCTCCCGGCAACTCGGCGACCTCACCGGCCAGGTGTTCGCGGTGTTCGTGATCACGATCGCGGCGGCGGAGGCGGCGATCGGGCTCGGCATCATCGTGGCGCTGGTGCGGCTCAAGCAGACCACCAACCTCGACCAGGTCAACGTGATGGAAGGGTAGCCGATGAAAGACCTGCTCTGGCTGATTCCCCTCTTCCCGCTCCTGGGCGCCGCCGTCAACGGCCTCGTAGGCAACCGCCGCGGCTGGTCGCACCGCACCACGAGCGCCGTCGCCCTCGTCGGCTCGGGGCTCGCGATGGCCGCGGCGTTCGCGGCGATCGCCGACTGGGCCGCGACCGTCGGGACGCACGCGGTTCACGTCAACACGGTCTTCACCTGGATCCCCGCCGGCGCCGGTCACACCGCCGACGGGCTGCTCGCCACCCTCACCATCGACTACGCGCTCCGGCTGGACTCGTTGTCGGCGGTGATGTTGTTTTTCGTGACGTTCGTGGGGTTTCTGATTCACGTGTACTCGGTGGGGTACATGCACTCGGAGGGGGAGCGGGCGTACGCGCGGTACTTCGCGTACCTGAACCTGTTCATGTTCGCGATGCTGACGCTGGTGCTGGGCGCCAACCTCGTGGTGTTGTTCGTGGGGTGGGAGGGAGTGGGGCTGTGCAGTTACCTGTTGATCGGGTTCTACTTCGAGAAGGAGTGGTGCGCGTCGGCGGGGAAGAAGGCGTTCATCGTCAACCGGATCGGTGATTTCGGGTTCCTGCTGGCGATCTTCCTGGCGTTCAAGACGTTCGGGACGGTGGACGTGGCGGGGATCGAGGCGTTGGTGAAGGGGGATCCGGGGAAGTACGCGGCGGCGGCGACGCCGATCGCGCTGCTGCTGTTCGTGGGGGCGATCGGGAAGTCGGCGCAGCTGCCGCTGTACGTGTGGCTGCCGGACGCGATGGCGGGGCCGACGCCGGTGTCGGCGCTGATCCACGCGGCGACGATG
>DATKLI010000051.1:0-8152 GCA_035542455.1 Thermoanaerobaculaceae bacterium | reverse complement strand
GCGGCGACGGCCATTGTACGCGCCCTCCCGCACTCGGTTCCCGGACCGGCGCCGCCCGATCACCGCCCGCGGCGTGGTACCGTGCGCCCGATGCGACCGACTCGCATCCTCGACCGGACGCCCGCCCGCTTCCGGAGGGAGACGTCGCGCTCCCTGCGCAGGCCGCGGACATGGTGACCGTCCTCGGGCTGGCGGGGCTCTTCATCGCGGCGGTGTTCGCCGGCGCGGTGAACTCGGTCGCCGGCGGAGGCAGCCTGATCTCGTTCCCGTCGCTCGTTGCGTACGGCGAGACGGCGATCGTGGCCAACGCCACCAACACCGCCGGGATCTGGCCCGGCTCGCTGTCGAGCGCGCTCGCCTATCGCCGCGACACCGAGATCCACGCGGGCGTCATGCTGACGCTGCTGTTGCCGAGCGCGGTCGGCGGCCTGCTGGGGGCGTTCGTGCTCGTCATCACGCCGCCTGCGCTGTTCGACGGCATCGTCCCGTTCCTCGTGCTGTTCGCGACCCTGCTGTTCGCGCTGCGCGGCCCGATCTCGCGCTGGACCGGCGCCGCGAACCATGCGGAGGAGCGCGTCACGCTCGGCGGGCGCATCTGGGGCTTCGTGTTCCAGCTCTTCGTGGCCACGTACGGCGGGTACTTCGGCGCGGGGATAGGAATCCTGATGCTGGGGTCGCTCTCGGTGATGGGGCTCCGCGACATCCACCGCATGAACGCCCTCAAGACCATCCTCGGGACGCTCATCAACGTGATCGCGTTCGTCTTCTTCGCATTCAAGGGGCTGGTCGTGTGGCACCTGGCCGTGCTGATGGGCGCCGGCTCGATCGTCGGAGGGTGGGTCGGCGCCCGCGGCGCCAAGCGCGTGGACCCGCGGTACCTTCAGGCGTTCGTCATCGCCGTCGGCGTCGGCGTATCGGCGTGGCTCTTCTTCAAGCACTGACGAAGACCTCGACGTGGGTGGTGGGTCGCGGTTCGTGTGTCGTGGACCATGGTGCGGAGGCCGGAACCCGGGGCCCGCGGTCAGATCAACAAGAAGACGCGCCGGCCCATGGCGAGGCGTGTCTAGCAGCGCGGCCGCCCACGCAGGACCTACGCGAAGTGCGGGTGGCCGCGCGGCCGCCTGAGCTGGCCCGACGCGAAGTGCGGGTAGCCGCGCCGCCGCCGTTGGGCCAGATGCAAGGAAGGCGAGCGGTGAGCGCCGGAGGCGTACCCGGAGGGTACGTTGAGGAGGCGAACCGCGAGCCTGACGCCGCAGATGGTCCGACGCCGGCCGCGCCCGGAGGGTTTCAGGCGGAAGACCGACGGATCAGCACCAAGCTAGCCAATAGGAGTATCCACGCATTCGCGTACGCCCACATCAGGAACAGCACCACGCTCCCCAGCGTCCCGTACAGCTGAGCGCCCTGCCACAACCGAGCAACCATCTCGGAGAACCCCTTGCTGACCACGAGCCAGCCGAGCGCCGCCCCGAGCGAGGCGAGCGCCACCCGCCACGCGCCGACGCGCGGAATTGGCGCGACGCGGTACATGAAGAACGTCGCCCCGAACAGGATGGCACCCATCAGGAGCACCCGCAGGGCGGCGAACGCCGAGAGGGAGAAATCCGAGAGCTCCGGCAGGTCGAGGAGGCCGCGCTCGACTGACGGCGCGATGAACAGGAGGAGCGCCGTCGCGATCATGGCGACGACCCAGACGACGAGAAGCGCCGCCGCTCCGACCGTGAAGTGCCACGGCGCGCCGCCGCTGTCGCGCCCGCTCACCGCGGCCCGGATGGCGCGCAGGCACGTGGTCATGAAGGTGAACGAGGTCAGCACCGTGAACAGGAAGCTCGCGGTCAGCCACCCGGTGCTGGCCGACGAGCGCGCCCACCGGAACACGTCAGCCGGGCTGATGTGCGCCTCGTCGGGCAGCAGGCCGGAGAGCACCTGTTCGACCTCGGTCGTGAGGTCCACCGGGAGTGCGCGGCTCACGAGGGTGATCGTCACCGCCGTCAGCGGGACCACCGTCAACGCGAGGAAGAACGCGAGCTGTGCGGCGAACCCGGTCAGCAGCGTGAACCGCTGTGCCGCGCTCCTCAGCCACCCGATCGTCATAAGCACCCCACTTATACCAGAGTCCGGGCGCGACGCGCGTCCGGAGGCCGCCCGCGACGCGCTCTGCGCTTCGCGGCCGGAGAACCCGACGCCCGCCGGATCGGCGGGCGCCGCAGCAAGACTGGAGAGAAACCACTTCTCAACTTCTGGGGAGCGATTCTACCGGCCAGCAGCGCGCTGTCAAGGGCCCCCGACCTCGCAGAGCGCGGAGAGCACCTCCGCGAGATCGCGGATTCCCTTCTCCGCGGCCGCCTCGCGAAGCGTGCCCCACACCGGCTCGCCGCACTGGATGCAGACGATGCCGAACCGGCGCAGGACGGCGACCGCACTCGGCCGGTCGCGCACGAGGTCCTCGATGGTGATGTCGGGGTCGATCCGTGGGTTCATCTCGCTGGCCCGGCCGCAGCTCCTCCGGCCATTTTCCCACGCCGTGCGCGGCGCAACCGGCAAACCCCGGCCGGGGCCGCCACGTACAATCCCGCCGGGAGCGCCCATGAACATGCCAACTGCCCCTCAACGGCTCGACTCGTTCTACGCCTCGCTCCAGAGGCGCGTGGAGGTGTGGCTCGCATCCGACGAGGCACCCCGCTTTCCGCACGCCGAGCTGTACCGCCACCTCCCCGACCTGTACCGGTTCCTGGCCTCCGCGGCGCTCGACCCGAGGGTGCCGCAGCGCGACCGCACGTGCGCCCTTTCGACCGTGAAGTACGTCGTCGCGCCGTACGACCTCATCCCGGAGGCCGTCGAGGGCACGTCCGGTTTCCGCGATGACCTCGTGCTCGCGGCGATGGCGACCGAGCGCCTCTGTGGCGCCTGCGAGCCTCAGGTCGTCGGGGAGCTGTGGACCGGAGTCGGTGACCCGCGCGACGTCGCGCACGAGGTGCTTGCCGGGGCAACCGCGATGGTCGGCCCCGAGATGTGCGAGCGCCTCCGCGGCTGGTTGCCCGCCTGACGGCCCGCGCGCGCGCCGGCCTGCTCGGCCCCGGAGCGGCTATCTCGCGATGAACGTGCCGTCGCGCAGCTCGCTGAACGCCTGCTCGAGCTCCGCCTGGGTGTTCATCACGATCGGCCCGTACCACGCGACCGGCTCCTCGAGCGGCTTCCCCGAGACGAGAAGGAAGCGGATTCCCTCGTCGCCGGCCTGCACGACGATCTCGTCGCCGCGGTCGAACAGCACGAGAGAGCGGTTGCCGGCGCTGTCGTACGCCGTCCCGCCGCCCGATCCCACCTGCTCGGTCAGCACCTGGCGCGGCTCCGAGGCGTCCCTGAAGCGGCCCGAGCCCCCGAACACGTACGCGAAGACGTTGCGCTCCCGGTCGACCGGGATCCGCCTGCGCACCCCCGGCGGCACCGACACGTCCACGTAGCGCGGGTCCGCCGCGACGCCCTCCACGGGTCCGGTCGCGCCCCAGAACTCGCCGACGATGACGCGCGCGCGGGTGCCGTCGTCCTCCACCACCTCCGGGATGTCGGCCGCCTTGATGTCCTGGTAGCGCGGCGCCGTCATCTTCAGCGAGGCGGGGAGGTTCGCCCACAGCTGGAACCCGTGCATCCTCCCCGCCGGGTCACCCTTCGGCATCTCCTGGTGCATGATCCCCCGCCCGGCGGTCATCCACTGCACGTCGCCCGCCCCCAGCTTGCCCTTGTTCCCCAGGCTGTCGCCGTGCTCCACCGCTCCGGCGAGAACGTACGTGATCGTCTCGATGCCGCGGTGCGGGTGCCACGGGAATCCGGCAAGGTAGTCCGCCGGGTTCTCGTTGCGGAAGTCGTCCAGCAGCAGGAACGGGTCGAACTCGGCGGTCGTTCCGAAGCCGAACGCGCGTTGCAGGCGCACTCCCGCCCCCTCGATCGTCGGCTTGGCCTGCCTCACGCGCTTGATGGGTCTGATCGACATCGCGGTTCTCCTCTGCCGGCGGTGCGAGGTTCGCCGGCCGGCTCGGCGGGGACGGCCCGCGACCGGACGGCCGCCGGGCCACACCACGGGAACGGGGTCCGGGACCGCGCGATTCCCCGCCGAGTCCGGCGGCGGCTCCCGTCCGGGCGCTCACCGCGGAGTGGAAGGCCCGTCAAGCTGTCCCTGGCACTACCGCCGCGAAGCGCGATATCGTTCCGCCGACGGGGAGGAAACACGATGAGATTCCACGCCTACGCCGCTGCGAAGGCCAAGGCTCACCTCAAGCCGTTCGAGTACCGGCCGAGGCCGCTCGGGGCTCACGACGTCGAGATCGCGATCACGCACTGCGGCATCTGCCACAGCGACGTCCACCTCGTGGACGGTGAGTGGGGCGACTGGTTCCCGCTCGTCCCGGGTCACGAGATCATCGGGACGGTGGTCGCCGGGAAGGCGTTCCGGGCCGGGGAGCGCGTCGGCGTGGGGTGGCAGTGCAACTCCTGCGGCACCTGCGAGCACTGCCGGGCGGGCGACGAGGTGTTGTGCGACGAGCACTCGGCCACGTGCCAGGGGAACTTCGGAGGGTTCGCCGACCGCATCCGCGTCAACGAGCGGTTCGTGGTGCGGATCCCGCCCGCGCTGGCGAGCGAGTCCGCGGCGCCGCTGCTGTGCGGCGGCGTCACCGTGTACTCGCCTCTGCGCCGCTTCGCCGGCGCCGGCACCCGCGTCGGCGTGATCGGGATCGGCGGCCTCGGCCACCTCGCGCTGCAGTTCGCCAAGGCGCTCGGTTGCGAGGTGACCGCGTTCAGCCGGCGGAAGGACAAGGCGCGCGAGGCGCGCCGCCTCGGTGCGGATCACTTCGCCACGGGCAAGCCGCGCAACCGTTCGCTCGACCTCATCCTCAACACCGCGCACGCCGCTCCCGACATGGACGCGTACCTGGGCGCCCTGCGCCCACGAGGGGTGTTCTGCCAGCTCGGCGCCGCGCCGGACCCGCTGCGGATCCCGGCGTTCGCACTGATCAGCGAGTCGCTCACGGTCACGGGCAGCGCCATCGGCAGCCCGAGCGTCATCCGCGAGATGCTCGACGTCGCAGCGCGGCATGGGATCGCGGCCACGACCGAGGTGATGGCGATGCGGGAGGCGGACGCCGCCCTCGACCGGACGAGGCGGAACGCCGCCCGCTACCGCATGGTCCTCGCGAACTCCTAGAAGCGGACAGACGGGAGAGGGAAGACGTCAAAGGAGCGACCGACGCGCGACCGTCATCGCCGTCCTTCTCCCCTTTGTCCTCTTCCCTCTTCCCTCGTGGGACGGCGCTGAGGCCGTTGCGTCCGTACCCGAGTCGGACTCGGTCCCTACTTGACACCCGACAGGAACGCGTCGAGCGCCCCGTCGGCCGGACATGCAGGCCGGTGCCCACCGTGCCCCCGTCCAGCCCCGGGGGGCATCCAGCCGAGCGAACCCGTCGTGCTGCGGCGCGAGGGGTGTACCCTCGTAGCCACGCCCTGCTCCGAGGGCGCAGGAGGACGACGCGATGGCTCACGCCGTCTGCCCGTGGTGGCTCGGCTACTGGCTGGTGAGTCCGGTCCGGAAGCTGGTCGAGAACCCGCGCACCGTCCTGGCCCCGTTCGTTCGCGACGGGAGCGTCGTCCTCGAGCCGGGGTGCGGGATGGGGTTCTTCACGATCGACGCCGCCCGTCTGGCCGGCACCTCCGGAAGGGTCATCGCCGTCGACATCCAGCCCCGCATGCTGGCCACGCTCGCCAGACGCGCGGCGCGTGCCGGCGTGCTGGACCGCATCGAGACGCGGACGGCCGGACCGCGCACGCTCGGGATCGCAGACCTCGCCGGGCGAGTCGACGTCGCGCTCGCCCTGCACGTCGTCCACGAGCTGCCGGACCCGGCCGCGTTCTTCGGCGAGGTGGCCGGGGCGCTCAAGGCCGGAGGCCAGCTCCTGTTCGCCGAGCCGAAGGGCCACGTCTCCGCGGCCGCGTTCGCACGGTCCACCGCCAAGGCCGAGGCCGCGGGGTTCCGGGGCGCGGGGGCCCTCGAGGGCCTCTGGGGCCGTACGCGCCTCCTCGTCAAGGCCTGACGTCTCCTCCGCCGGGGTGCCGCGAACCCCGGACGCGGCGCGCGCGTACAATGGCCTCAGCCGGGCATTGTCTCAAGATCGACCACGGTTCCGCGGCACCGACCCCCTGCCCGCTCCGGTGCCGCGCGAGAACGGAGAGACCACCCATGGCCATGACCTTCCGGCTCCGCGCCGCGCTGCCGTCGCTCGTGCTGCTCGCCTCGGCCGCGTCGGCCCAGGCCGCCCCCGCCGCCGGCGCCGCGACCGAGTCCTTCTACGCCACGAGCCTCCATTTCACCAACCGCGGGATCGAGTTCGTCTACTCGAAGACGCAGGGCGGTCTCGAGGTGATCACGGGGCTCCCTGCCTCCGAGGTGGGGTGCGTGAAGGCGGAGTGCCACGCCGCCTCGTGCGACGCGTGCCACCGCCGAGACAAGGACGGGAAGGCCGCCTACACGACCGACCCGGCCGTGGCCCAGGCGGCGTGCGAGCGCTGCCACGGCGCTCCGGAGGCGGACGGCCCCGACGTGCACGCACGCAAGGGGATGAAGTGCATGAGCTGCCACAGCACGAGAGAGGTCCACGGCGACGGCGTCGCGTACGACACGTACTCGCAACCCGGCGTGCTCGACACCCGCTGCGAGCGGTGCCACGCGGACCTCTCGAAGTCGGCGAGCCACACGATCCACCGTGACACCGTCGCGTGTGCGGCCTGCCACACCGCCAAGATCGACACGTGCGTGAACTGCCACGTCGAAACCCGCCTGGGCAACGGCAAGGAGACCAAGATCCCCCTCCAGGGGATGCTGTTCCTCGTCAACCACGACGGCCGGGTCACGACCGCGAACCTGCTCAGCTACGTCTACAAGGGCCGCACGATGATCACGCTCGCACCGACGTTCGCACACTCGGTCGTCAGGCAGGGTCGCGCGTGCGCCGAGTGCCACGACAGCGCGATCGTCCGGGCGATCTCGGCCGGCACGTTCACGCCGGTCACATGGGCCGACGGCAAGGCCGCCAACGTCAAGGGGGTGATCCCCGTTCTGGACCCGGCCGCGTGGCGCCTCCCGTTCCTGGACCGGCGCGACGGCTCGTGGGTCCCGCTCGCCGACGGGGCGCCACCGGTCGTGCACTTCTCCGGCAGCTGTGCGCCGCTCACGCGCGAGCAGCTCGCCCGGCTGGCGACGCCGCGGCGAGCGAAGTAGCGCCCGGAGAACGTGGGGCCGCAACCCGCCGCGGGCCGCTGCGTACGAGGAGAGGAGAGACCGACAGCGCTGCCCGGCGGTCTGGAGGTGCGCTCATGCGTGTTCGGCCAACCAACCCGGGGGACGAGCCGCGGATCAGGCACGCGGGACGGCAGGTTCACGCTGCCGCCGCGCGGGAGGGGCGCCGGGGGACGCGATGCCGAGCGTCCTGATCACGGGTGCGAGCCGGGGGTTTGGGCGCGCGCTCCTCGACGTCTTCGCCGCGCGCCAGTGGACCGTGTTCCCCCTCGTCCGCGATGCCGGCCTCGCGGCTCGGCTCTGCTTCGGTCACGGCCAAAGCTGCCACCCGGTCGTCGCGGACGTCGCGACCGAGGGCGTCGGACCCGCGATCGCCGAGGTCCTCGGACGCCACCTCGGCGCGCTCGACCTCCTCATCAACAACGCCGGCTCGATCCGGAAGACGCGCGGAGCAGCGGCCGCCGACCCGGCGGACTTCGACGAGGCGTTCCAGACGCACTGCGTCGGTGCGCTCCGCTGCGTCAAGGCGGCGCTCCCGTTCCTGCGGAGGTCGCCGCAGGCAACCGTCGTCAACGTCACGTCGCGGTGGGGCTCGATCGCCCGGACCGAGGCGGGAATGGGCGGCGGGATCTACTCGTACCAGATCGCCAAGTGCGCGCAGAACATGCTCTCCGCGTGCCTCGACCAGGAGCTGCGACCCGAGGGGATCCGCGTGTTCGCGCTCCACCCTGGGCGTCTGTTGACCGCGGTCGCCGCGGCCGACGCCGACACGCCGCCGGAGGAGGCGGCCGCCCGCCTCGCCGACTGGGTCGTCGCGGTGGACCGCGACGCACCGTGCGGGATCCACGACCTCACGGGCGGCGTCCTGAT
>DATKLI010000050.1:0-39934 GCA_035542455.1 Thermoanaerobaculaceae bacterium | reverse complement strand
GTTTTACAAGGGCGGGAAAGCGCGGTGGCAGCAGGTTCACAAGGGCATGCATTCCCGGCGCGCACCGGTGGCGCCGAGTCGAACGGGGATGACGGCCGGGGTGGCGTGGCAGGTGTTGACGGTCCGGTGCAGCTTGGGGGGATCCTTCGCTCGCTCTGCTCGCTCAGGATGACAGCGAGAGGACGCTGTCATCCTGAGGAGGGACGCCGAAGGCGGACCGACGAAGGATCTCCCCAAGCATGCAGCGCGACCAGGCCCGGTGGGGCGTGGGGGGATTCTTCGGCCCGCCTGTGGCGGGCCTCAGAATGACAGGGCGGTGAGCGATCAGGGCTCGGGGGGATCCTTCGCGGTGCCTCCGGCACCGCTCAGGATGACAGCGGGTTCTTCAGGCGCAGCGCGTTCCTCAGGCGCAGCGGATGTGGCGGGCGTCCACCTCGACGTTGCGGACGCCGCTCACCATGGTGAGGAGGAGGCGGACGCGCGCCTTCGCCGGGAGGTAGTGCGTCACGACGCCCTCGATCCCCTGGAGCGGTCCCTCGACGATCCGGACGCGCGAGCCCTTGACGGGCGCGCGCCGCGCGTCCGCGAACACCAGGTACCCGCGCTCTCCTTCCCGCTCGCGCAGCGACGCGATGAACTCGTCCTCGACGGCGCCGAGCGCCTCGCCGAACCGGACGATGCTGGACGCGCCGGTGCAGTAGCGGACTGCCGTGTACTTCTCCTTCGGCACGCAGTGGGCGAACACGTACGAGGGGAAGAGCGGCACCGGCACGTGCGGCGCGCGGGCGTGCCAGCGCGGCTCGAGGACCCGGGGGCAGTAGGCGGCGACGTCGCGGCTCGCGAGCGCCTGCACCAGGGCGGACTCCTGCTTCGGCTTCGTGCGCACCAGGAGCCAGACCTGCCGCGGTTCGTCGAGGGAGATCAGCATCGCGCCGCCGGGGGAACTGTAGGCAGGGCGCGCGCGAGGGTCAAGCCGCCGCGCGCGGCCCAGTTCAGAGTTAAGAGTTGAGAGTTGAGAGTGAAGAGCCGAGCGACTGAGGGGCTCGGGCCACACCTTCCGGCCAGCACGGCCGCATGCTCTCCGGTCTTCGTCTTGAACCCTTAACTCTTCACTCTTAACTCTTAACTCCGCCGGTAGTTGGGCGGCGGGCTGGAGAGGGAAATGTGATGCGGGTCACACGGAACACGGAGCACGCCGGACGGCGTGGTCGAGGGTGAAGCGAGATCGTTGATCCTAGTGGGGTTGCGGGTTCGACTCGGTGGGGTTCTCGCGGGTGCGGACGATCACGCCGCCGACGACGCCGCCGCCGAGGATCGCGATCGGCAGCAGCACCTTGTCGCGGTCGTTCGCGGCCTCGGCGATCACCGCGGCACGGCACGCCGCGTCCGGACGGAGCTGGCCGTCCACGTTGATCCGCGAGATGACGCCCGTGCACTGCCAGCCGTTGAGCACTTGGCCGGACTGTCCCATCACGGTCTCACCGACGACCAGGTTGCGCGCGAAGCGCTGCTCCTCGGACGAGAGGGTCGCGGCGCACGTCGGCGTCACGTCCACCTTCTGGAGAGTGGAGCGGGTCTCCGCGCCTTCGGCATCCTTGACGGCAAACTGGATCTCCGCCGAGCGCGTCCCCTGGTCGGGCAACGGCAGCGCGGCCCAGTAGTTGCCCCTGCCGTCGGATCGCATCTCGAGGTAGTAGTAATCGGTCAGCCCCGCGCGACGGAAGTACACGCGCACCGAGCTCCACCCCGTCTCCGGCTTCAGCGAGAGCGCCACGACCGTGTTGGTGCCCTTGGAGAGGCACGTCAGCACGCTCGGCGTCATGACCGGCGGGGCGGCGAACGCCGCCGCAGCGGCGAGGAGGACCATCACACCGGCGACAGGGCGCACCAACTCAGGCGCGAGCGTTGCGAGCCGTGAGCGAGCCGAAGCCACGCGATGCATCCTCCTTTGGTTGACTTTAGCAACGACGGCCGAATTGTGTCAAGGTTTACGAGCCGCAGCGGCGCCCGGGTTGAGGATCTTCTGGATGTACCCCTCGACGTAGCTCGTGCGCCGGATGTTCGGGAGCGCGCGCTTGAGGATCTCCGCGGCGCTCCCGGCCTCGCCTGTCTCATAGAGCGACACCGCCTCGTAGAAGAGCAGGAGAGGGCGCTTGTCGCCGGGGTCGCCGCCGCGCCTGAAATACTCGACCGCCTCCGGGAACCGCAGCGTGCGGTACGCCAGCTCCGCCGCGACGAACTGGGCTTCCGCGAGATCATGCCTCGAGTCGGCGAGCAGACGCGCCTTCTTCAACGCCTCGGTGATCTTGTTCTTCCGCACGAGGTCCTGGATCGCGTTCAGCTCTCGCTGCTCCTCGGCTGTCGCCTGCCTCAGTGGCGGCTTCTTCGCCTCTGTCGGCGGCGTCGCCTCGGCGACCGGCGGCGGAGACGTGAGCGAGCCCGAAGCCGCTCCCGCGCCGACCGCCGGCGCTCCCGCCGACTGCGCTGCCACGACCGGCGCCGGAGTCGAGGTTGGCGCCGGAGTTCGCGTCGGGGTCGCCGTTGGAGGCGCCACGGTCGCCGCAGGGCGCGGCGGCGCCGGGACCGCCGCCCGTGCCGTTGCGACTTCGGGCGGCCGTGTCGGCGGCGGAGTGGCTCTGGGCATCGCCGTGGTCGCCGCACCGACGGGCGGTGCTGCCGGCCGCGGTGCCGCCGCCGCAGCTGGAGCCGCTCTGGTCGTGCGGGGTTCTGAGACGGAGATCAGCTTCGCAATCGCCGGCCGCTCGGCGAGCGTCGAACGCGGGATCAGTTTGACCACGAGTTGCGAGAACGCGTCACGGAGGTCCTCCGGGATCGCCGCCTTGCTGAACCCGCCGAACCGCTCCTCCACCTCCGCGACGCGCTGGAACGTCTCCGCGAACGCCGATGTCTCCCCCGCCGCCGCCTGGGCGAGGCCCAGTCGGACGAGGCCGTCCGCCAGCACGTCGGGTTCGTCGAGCAATCCGAAGCACGCGATGCGGAGTTCCCGCGCGGCCGTCACGAAGTCGCGCCGGTTGTACGCGTCCGTCCCCTCGCGCAGCAGCCGCATGTAGAACGGGTCGGCCGCCTGGACGACCCCCGATAGGAGTACCAGGATGACCGTCAGAACGACCGTTCGCAGGTTCGAAAGTTCGAAAGTCCGAAGGCTCAAGACGGAGGTCGCTGGGTTGTTGAACTTTCGAACCTTGGAACCTTCGAACATTCGAACAGGTCTCCAGTCAACCGGCCGGCGCCGCGCGCACATCATGCCACGTCCTTGGCGATCGGGCGATCCTCGAGGACCGCCCTCGGGTTGATGTCGGTGAGACGGCGGGCGTGCGCCTCGCCCCACCCCTCCGCGATGATCCGGAACGCGTCCGAGAGCACAGGTGGGCGCTTGGACGCGTCGTGGGCGTCCGAGGCGACGAAGTGCGCGAGGTCGTTGTCGAGCAGGAATGCGCAGCACTCCCGCGCGCGCTTCCCGAACGCGCCTGTGACGCTCATCGCGGTCAGCTGAAGGAGCGCCCCACGCTCCACGAGCTCGGCGAGCGACGCCGGCTCCTCCGCGAGCCAGGCGATCCGCTCCGGGTGCGCGAGCACAGGCCGCCACCCGCCGACCGCCAACTCGTGGACGACAGCGCGAGGGTCCGGACCTACCCGCATGGGAGGGAGCTCCAGGAGGAGGTACCTCGAGCCCGCCATCGGGAGCAGGCTGCCGTCCGGCAGACGGTCCACCTCGGCGAGCAGCTCCGAGTCAACGCGGATCTCGGCCCCGATCGAGAGCTCGATGGTACGGCCGACCGCGCCGAGCAGCGTCTCGAACCGGCTCACGAGCGCGTCCCGGTCGTCGTTCGGCCACCACTCGTGGCGCTGGTGTGGCGTCGCGACGGCGGCCGTGATGCCGTCGGCCGCAGCGACCTCACACATCCGGACCGCGTCCGCGAGCTCTTCGGCGCCGTCATCCACACCGGGCAGCAGGTGCGCGTGGAGGTCCACCATCCGCGGTCAGGCTTTCGCTTCCTTCGCGCTCACGGTCTGCTTGACATATGACTCGTAGCTCCGGTAGCGCTTGCCATACCGGCCCCGCCGCTCGCGGTAGAAGTTGAGCGCGACACCGAGGACGCGGATCTCGGCGAGCTGGAACCGCTGCCTGCAGGCGCGCGCGTCCTCGCGCAGCACCATGCCGGCGCCGACACATAAGACTAACCCGTCGGCCATCGCGGCGAGCACGGTGGCGTCGGTGACCGGGAGCGCCGGCGGGCTGTCGAGCACCACATAGTCGAACCGTTGGTACGCCTTCGCCACGAAGTCGAGCATCCGGTCCGAGGAGAGGAGCTCCGACGCGTTGGGCGGCATCGGCCCCGACGGCGTGAAGCTGAGGTTGGCGATCTGGGTCGAGAGGACCACGCTCTCGTCGGTCGCGCTCCCGGTCAGGTAGTTGACGAGGCCGAGGCGGTTGGGCACGCCGAACACCTCGTGGAGGCGGGGCTTGCGCAGGTCAGCGTCCACCAGCAGCACTTGCTTGCCAAGTTGCGCCAGCACAACCGCGAGGTTCGCCGAGATCGCGGTCTTTCCCTCGCCGGGAATCGCCGAGCTGACGACCACGCTCTTCAGGCCACTCGCGGTCGAGAGGAGGAGAGCAGTGCGGAGAGAGCGGTAGGCTTCCGAAACCGCGAGGCGCGGCATGCTCTGGGGAAGGAGCTCGATCTTGACACCCTGAGGCAAGGGCGTCGCGTACCCCTCCGCGTAGACGCGACGCGGAGGCCCGACGTGATCTTTACTCGAGCTACTCCTCCCATAGTAAGGGCGCGCGTACCCGTACCCGTCACTGCCGCTCGACACGTCGGGTATCACCGCCAGGAGCGGCAGCCCGAGGATGCGCTCCACATCGTCGGGCGTCTTCAGGGACCGGTCTAGGTATTCAAGGAAGAAGGCGACGCCAAGCCCGAGTCCTAGTCCCAACACGATCCCGAGGCTGAGGTTGCGCCTCAGGGATGGCCGGTACGGCCCGTGCGGCACGAGCGCCCGATCAACGATCTGGACGTTCGAATCTCGCGTCCCTTGCAGACGCGCTGTCACCTCGGTCTCCGACTGTCGCTTGACCAACTCGTCGAGGAGGGTGCGCCGCGTCGAAACCTCGACTTTGAGGTTGTTGTACTCGACCGCGGCGGAGTTGAGCTGCATGGCGTCACTCTTCTGTTTGTTCAGTTCGTCCGCGAGAGACTGCTCGCGCCGCAGTGCCCCCTGATACTCCGCCTTGGCGGAGTCGCGCGCCTTGCCGACCATTTCCTGTGTTGCGTCGGCAAGGTGCTGCCGCCCCTTGTCGATCTGCGCCTTGAGCTCCAGCATCGCGGGCCAGTCGGGTTTGTACGTGTTCAGCTTGGTCGCGTAGTCGCGCTCGAGCTTCATCTGGTCGGCCCGGAGCTGTCCGATCAGACCGCCAGAAAAGGTGTCCGCGACCGCGTCGTCGGGCGAGCTCATCATCTCCTTGTAGCGCGCCTCCTTGGCGATGCGCTCAGAGACGGCGGCAACGTAGTCGCGGTTCAGCCCCTCGAGCCGCTGGAGCGTCACGTTGGAGGAGGGGTCGAGCGCCACGATGTCGGTGCGGCGGGAGTACGCCTGGAGCTGCGCCTCCTTGTCCTGGATCTCCTGTTTGATCGTCTCGATCTGCGAGGCGAGGAAGTTCGACGCCCGGCCCACGGTGGCGAATCGGGTCTCGACGCCCCAATCGATGTAGGCGTCAGTAATGCCATTGGCGATCCTCGCAGCTAACTGCGGGTTCGTTGTCGTGTAGGAGATCTCAACCAGGCGAGTGTTGCGGATAGGGTTCACTTCAATGCCACCCAGTATGCGCGCTGCCATCCCGGCTGTGGCGGTGGCGTCTTCAGTTGCCGAGTCCAACGCCGTCGACGACGGCAGGAACGTGGCGCGTCCTGGATTGAAGATCGGATCGTCGACCAGGTGCAGGTTTCTGACCACGCGCTCAGCAAGGCCCCGACTCTGGAGTAGCCGGTATTGGGTGGGGTAGAACGACTGGGCGTCTACCCAATCGTCGAACTGCGCTGGCTGACCAAGGGCGAGATTCGTTCCTGAGCGCCTCTCGATCTGGAGGACGGTCGTGGCCCGATAGACACGAGGTGTGATGGCATAGAGAACGAGCGAAGCAACCATCACGGCAGCGGCAACCACCGCAATGAGTTTCCTGCGCCGGCGGACGATCTCCAGCCACTGTGATATATGAAACTCACTCTCGGGATCCGGGATCGCGAACCCTTGCTCCAGGCCTACCGGGGGTTGACTCGCCATCTAGAAGAACGACTCCTTCACGATCACAATGTCGCCGCTGTGCAACTCGAAGTCGGGATCCTTGCCGGCGACGATGCGCTTGTAGTTGACCTCGCTCGCGACATCCTTGCCGGCGCGGTCCCTCCGCTTGATCTGGATCTTGCTCGAGGCGCGGTCGGTGAGGCCCCCGGCGCGGGCGATGGCGGTCAGCAGAGTGATCCGCTCCGTGCTCTGGAAGTCCACCGCGCCCGGCTTGGCGACCTCGCCGAGGCAGAACACCGTCACGGTCACCCGCGCCGGCACGTTGATGAGGTCGTTCGCGAAGATGGGGATGTTCGCGTCCGGGTCGCCCCGCACCATGAGATCGTCCACATTGACAGCGATCTGATCGGAAAGGCCATTGTCCGCGCGCCGCAAGATGTAGATCTTGTCGCCATGCTCGTCGGCCAAGCCGCCAGCGGCCGAAAGCGCTTCAAGGAGTGTCCACCGCCCCGAGAAGGCGAGGTTTCCGGGCTGCTTGACGGCACCCAGGACAGAAATCGGCTTCGAGCGGAACTCCCGGATCTGGACTGCCACTGACGCGCGCTGGACGTACCTCGCCTCGAGCATCGCCTTGAGGCGGTCCGCGAGCTCGCTGTCCGTCAGGCCCTGGACCGGGATGTCCCCGATGAGCGGGAGGTTGATCGTCCCCTCCTCGGAAACCCGACGCTCGATGTTCAGCTCCGGCACCTCGAAAACCCGGATCTCGATCAGGTCTTTGGGGCCTATCCGATACCCAGGCGCACCTTCGTCTTGAGCCTGGACAGGCCCGACCCCACAGTGGAGTGCGAGGATGGTGAATCCGACGGCAGCAGCGCTCGTCAGCCGCCAGGCTTCGGCTCGCAACCGCGCAGAGAAGGCAGGCTTCATTCGTGATGCCCCTGGGCGTTGGATTGTATCACCACCATTGGGCTTTCCCGCTCATCAACCGCAGCGAGGCTTGGATCTGGGTTACTGATCGGTTCCGGGCAACGGCGGGGGATGAATAGTCGACCCGCGAACCCCCAACATCGAATGACGCCTCCCGACCCAGTCCGAAGGTGATCGTTCCCCCGTAGCCAGTTAGGCGGTCCGCCACTCCTGGCCCCCCTCCAGCAGCAACATACGCATTCCTCCCCTTCTCCCAGAACATCCTTGCTGTTGCCCGCCAGCCGAGCGCCGATTGGACCGCGAGACCAGCCCGTTCGTCGAGGTAGTAGGGTGTGGCGGGGTCGATGGAATATGCAAGGCTTCGCCCGCCGTAGTACTCGAGGATCACCTTGCCTGACGGCCGAAAGCCAATCTGGAAGTCGCCGTTTGTGCCGGTGTACCTAGCGAAGTCCGCCGGACCGGTGGGCTTCAAGTCAAGCGCGATTGCGCTAACTAGGGCAAAAACCCGCGCGGTCTCCACGCTCAACTCTGCTATGGGAGCGGGTCCCGAGTTGGACTGTCCGTTGACGTTCCGGACGAAGTCGGTGGTGTAGCGCTCGACGCCGACGCCCAATGAGATAGCCTTAGTGAAATGAAACCGGATGCCACCACCGACCCGGCTCTCGTCGCGATCAAGAAGAACCAGCGCCGCGGCTTGGTCGGGCTCGAGACCGCGAGTGACGTACCTCCAGTGGTCCGAGCGAGCACGCGCGAAGAGGGACATTTGGCCGACGACCGCGACCTCCACCAGCGCCGACGCTCGGCGGTCCTGTAGGTTGGCAGGCACTTGGAGTTCCGACGACGCGTACTGCTGATGGCGCGAGTTGCCAGCAAGGACCTCGACAGTAATCCGATTGAAGTACCCGAAGAGCCCAGCACCGACGTCGCCGTTCCAACCGCGTCGGTTTGACAGGTTACGCCACCAGACATACTCGGGCAGCGCGTACATTCCCAGCGTGAGCCTGTGCCCCAGGGGAAGGTAGGCATGTACCCCCCCGCCAACTGTCGCGGTTAGGTCTGACTGCTGGTCCGTCTCGGTTCCGAAGACGTTATTGACGTAGGCGACATCTTTGAGGGCGAACCATGGCCCAAGACGGAGCGGGCCCAGCTGATACGGAGCGGTGTCCATTGCACTCTTGAGGCGGTCACGGGTGGGGACTTGCTCCTCGGCGAGGCTGCCAGGGACTGTGTACTGCGCGAATTGCGCCCACACACCCGAAGCTACCAACGACAGAACCAGCGCGATGGCGCCCTTTCGCATACAATCGGCGCGCATGGCGATGCGAGAGTGGCTCGACCGATACCCGTTTCTCGTCCGGGTCATGCTGGTGGCGGTCGCACTCTTCCTCGTGTTCCTCCCGCTCCCGTTCGGGAGCGTCGTGCCGTGGAGCCATGCCGTCATCCAGGTCACCGCGTTCCTCCTCCTCGCCGTCGCCGCGGTCCTCGCGCCGTCCGTCGCCGAGATTCGCCCCGCCATCCTGCCCGCCGCGTGCCTCGCTGCGGTCGGGCTCGTCGCCGCGATCCAGGGGTCCACCGTTCCTGCCACCATTGTACGGAATCTCTCACCGGAGCACGCCCGGTTGCAGGCGGGTGCGGCCGCGGTCGCGCGCGGGTCGGGGCTCGAGCGCGCCGTGCCCAGCACACTCTCGCTCAACCCGACCGCGTCGCACGCCGCCGCGCTGATGTTCCTCGCCGTCGCGGCATCGCTGCTGGCCGCGGCGGCCCTGTCCGCGCAGCGCAAGGACAGGCGACTGCTGGCGTGGGCGCTGGTGGCGTCCGGGCTCTTCCAGGTCCTCCTCGGCGCCAGCAACCTGCGCCGCTCCCCGACTGCGATCTGGGGCATCCAGGTCCCCAACGACCCCCTGCGGCTGCGCGGCAGCTTCGTCAACCCCGACCACATGGCGCTCTACCTGGAGCTTGTGCTGCCGGTGGTGTTCGCCTGGGGGTGGTGGGCGGTCCGGCGAGCGGGTTTCGATCCCCGAATCGACCGCCGCGTCGCGTTCATCGCGCCGCCGGTGATGGCATGGCTGACGCTGTTCGTCGGACTTGCGTTCACGGGCTCGCGCGCCGCCCTCGTCGCGGCGTGCACCGGGGCGGCCCTCCAGGGGTTGCTCCTCGCGATCCGCCGCCGGCGCTGGCGCCGGGGCGTCGCCGGGGTCGTGGCGGCGCTGGTTGGGATCGGAGCGGTCGCGTTCATCGGCCTTCAGCAGGGGCTGGGAAGGTGGCTCGGCACGTCCCAGTACGAGCTGACGTGGAGCGACCGACTGGACGTCTACCGCCACGCGCTCGCTCTCTGGCAGCGCTTCCCGCTGACCGGCACCGGTTTAGCGACCTTCCGCGACGCGTTCACGCTGGTCGCGCCGCACGAGCTCTCCCAGAACTGGTACTGGCATGCCCACAACGACTGGCTCGAGGTGCTGGTCACGACCGGGGTGATCGGCGCGGCGCTCGTCCTTATCGGCCTCGTGGCGGCTGTCCGCGGGCTTGTCCCGGTCCTGCGAAAGGGCGAGCGCTCGGAGGACCGCGCCGCAGCGCTGGCGGCGCTCGGCGCGCTGGCGTCGGTCGCGGTGCACTCGTGCTTCGACTTCGGCCTCACGATGCCCGCGAACAGCGTCACGCTCGCGATCATCGTCGGCGCGGCGCTGGTGGCCCCTCGCACGGAAGGGCAAACGTAAGAGGGAAAAGGGCAAAGGGACGACAAGGAACGGCCCCGCGTCCCGTCTTTCGTTTCACCTTTTCCGTTTCACCTTTGCCCGTCCTCATGGAGGGTGAGATTCGCGGGGACGATGCGGCCGCCGGCGATGGCGGTGATCTCGACCAGGTGCGGGCCGCGGGAGACCGGCGCGCTGACGCTCACGCCCTCGGGGTCGAACGCGGGCCCGACCGCGACGGGCGAGCCGTCGAGGCTCACCTGGGCGACCGTGCCGCGCGGCGGGAAGCTGTCGAGCGTGATGTCGAACCCCGACGCGTCGCGCGCCGCGCACATGTCGAGGCTCGCAACCTGGCCGTGCCACACCCAGTCCGTGCCTCGCCAGGCGGCGGCCGCCGCGCCATCGAGCTCGGCCTGCGCGCTCGCCTTCGCGCTTTCATCGGTTCCGGCCTGGGCGACGGCGACACGGGCCTCGATCACGGGAAGGTAGACGGCCCAGCTGCGGTTGACGCGGCGGAGTGCCGCCCGCGCCTCGGCGAGCCGATGCCCCCTCGCGAGCACGAGCGCCTTGGCAACCCAGTACTGCGCCCACGGCTCGGTGTTGCCCGCCTCGGCCCTGCGCTCGATCACCTCCGCGCCGGTCAGATCGCCGCTCGCGAGCGCGGCGAGCGCGGCCGTCGGGGAGGGAAGGTCCGCGGCGCTGGCGGCGATCCGGGCGACCACCTCGGGAGGGAGCCACGCCTGCCCGCGGACGGACCCTTCCAGGGCCAGGTCCAGCCAGCGCCGGATCGTCTGCGCGGGCACGCTCAGGGGGCCGGGCGGGCAGTTGGCGAGGGCGGACCGGAGCGTGGCCGCGAACCGGCGGTCCACCGGGAGGTCGGCGACGACGCCGAGAGCGAGCGCACGGGCGCCCGAGGGGTCGCCGCCGCGCAGGTGGTCGGCCGCCTCGCGCACGCGCTCCTCGGCGAGCCGCCCCGCCGCCGCGTCGCGCCGCTGGCGCGCGAGGCAGAACCCGTCCCAGTCCTCGCGCACCCGGCACGCCGCCTCGGTGGTTTCCCACCCCCAGGGGAGATCCGGCACGAGGGAGAACGCCTCGTCGCGGTCGGTCGCCGCGGAGAGCCAGAGCGCCGCGCACTCCCGAAAGGTCGCCGGGTCGGAGAACGCCCGCTGGAGCGTGCCGCGAGCCTCGGCGCGGCGGCTCGCCGACAGCAGCGGCCACGTCTCGAGCCACGCCACGGCGAGCGGGCGCAGCGGCTCGTCCTGGCCGGGGGCCAGCCTCGCCGCGGCCTCCAGCGGCTGCTCCCACGCCGGCCTGTCGGTGAACAGGCGGCGGTCGCCCTCGAACGACCAGAGCCGGTTGGTCGCGCCGCCGATGATCATCGCCGCCTGCCACGCGGCGGGAAGCTCCGCGAGCGCGTCGGCCGCGATCCCGCGCGCCAGGTCGAGGCGCTCGCTCAGGCGCGACGCGGCATCGGCGGCCTCGCGCACCGGGAGCTTCGCGAACGCGTCGGGGTCGTACGCCTCCGAGAGCAGGCCGCGGGCCACGTCGAGCCGCGAGCGGACGGGGTCGGGGTCCCAGAACGCGTCCGCCGCGACCGCCGGCTGGCGTACCGAGAGGCCGGTCTCCTCGACGAGCGCGAGCGCCGCCCTGTGCGCGCGGGTCCACTCGACCCTGTGGACGACGGCGGCGGCCGCCAGCGCGAGCCCGAGCGCCACGAGCGCGACGCGCGCGACGCCGGAGCCGCGTCCGGGTGTCGCCTCGCCGTCGCTCACCGTGCCCTCACGCCCAGCTCACCCGAGGGTCTTGTGGGTGCCGTCGCAGAACGGTGCCTTCTTCGAGTGCTTGCACCCGCAAAACCAGATCTTCTGCTTGACCGCGACCACGACCTTGATCGGCTTGAAGCTCGTCACCTTGTGCGAGCCGTCGCAGAACGGCTGGTTCGAGGATCGCCCGCAGCGGCACCAGTAGTACGTCCCCGGCTCGACCTCGATCGGGAAGTTGTGCCGCGCCGCGATCACGGGCTCGTCGGCCATGAGCGCCTCCCCGCTTCGTATTGTGCCACCATTTGCGTGTCGGTGGTCCGGAGCCTCGAAGGCTCTGGATCTCGACGCCAGACGGAAAACGGGAAAGAGAAAAGGTCAAACGGACGGCGAGACGCGCCTGAACGGCTCCGTCTTCCGTTTGCCGTTTGTCCCTTGCCCTTTTCCGCCTGCCTCAGACGTGGAGCTCGACGACGTCGCGGTCGCGGAGCTCGAAGTCGCGCGCGACGCGCTGGCCCTCGAGTTTGCCGCCCCAGACACGCGCGAACTGGAGCTTCTCCGCGATCTCGCGGTGGACGTGCTCGGCGAGGTCGGCGACGGTGTGCCCGTGCGGGAGCACGAACGGCGCGGACTTGTCCGCCGGCTTGCCGGGCGGCTTGGAGTAGACGCGCACGAGCTGGAGCCTCCGCCACACGGCGACCTTGAGCGCCTCGAGGCCCGCGTGCGTCGCGACGCTGATGCGCAGCATCGGGTACACGGAGGCGTACAGCTCCTCGAGCACCTTGAGGTCGTCCTCGCGCGCGACGTCGGTCTTCGTCACAACCATGAGGGTGACGATCGGGTTGTCGCGGGGGTCCACGTCCTCCGGGAGCTCGCCCACGAGGGGGGCGCGGGCTGCCGCCAGCCGGTCGCGCACCACCTCGACGTCCTCAGGGAGCTCGGTCGAGGTGGGGTCCACCATGAGGAGCGCCGCGTCGGCCCCGCGCACCAGACCGGGCAGCCAGGTATCCATGTGCTGCGACGCGATCGGCGGCAGGTCCACGAGCTGGATGTGGACGTCCTCGAACGCCATCATCCCCGGCTGCGGCCGGGTCGTGGTGAACGGGTAGTCGGCGATCGCGGGCTCGGCGTGGGTGAGGGCGCCGAGCAGCGACGACTTGCCGGCGTTCGGCGGGCCGAGCAGGACCACCTGCGCCGCGCCCTCGGGCTCGACCTTGATCGCGTGCCCGTGCTTGGCGGTGCGGACCTCCTCGTCGTGGCGGAGGCGCGCCAGCCTGCGCTTGAGCTCCGCCTGCATCTTCTCGGTCCCCTTGTGCTTCGGGATGGTGGCGAGCATCTCCTCGAGCGCGGCCCGGCGCTCCTCGGGGGAGTGCGCCGCCTTGAACTTGGCTTCCGCCGCCCGGTACTGGGGGGTCAGGTTCGCAGGCATGCAACGACGATTGTAGACGGGGTTGGATCCCTATGTGCACCACGTTCGGACGTCCACAGGTGGAACGGTTCACGCGAGGGTCGCACAGGCGAGAAGTTCAGAGTTAAGAGTTAAGAATGAAGAGTTGAAAGAGACCTAGGCCGGGCCTGCACGAGCGCCTCTGAACTCTTAACTCTTAGTTCTCAACTCTTAACTCGCTCCCGGTCGCGAGCGACCGGGAGCGAGAGAGTAGACTGCGCGGAATGCACGACAGGGCCGAACGTCGAGCGGTGGCTCCGATCGTCGCCACGGTGCTGGCGCTCGCGTATCCGGCGGCGGTCGCGGCCGGCGCGGGGGCGCTCGCCGTGCTGACCGTCGCGGCCGCCGTCTCCGGGTGCGCGCTCGTGCTCGCCCGACGGAGCTCGCTCCGGCTCCGGGTTGCGCTCGCCGCGATCGCGGTCTGGCTCGCAGGCGCTCTCGGGGGCGCGTTTCTGCTGAGCCACCACGCGCTGCGCGGGTTCGCCTGGGTGCTGGTCGCGCTCTACGCGGTCCCGCTGCCGCTCGTCCCTTGGATCTACGCAAGGACGTTCGCAGGTTCAACGGTTCGCAGGTTCGAAGGTCCGGAACCTGGCGGCGAGCAGAGGAGCGGGGGAGCCGAGGAGCAGAGGGGAGCAACGCCGTGAGCGCCCGGATCACCCGTTGCGCCTTCTCTCCTCTGCCCCTCTGCCCCTCTGCCCCTCTGCTGTATCGGAACGTTCGAACGTTCAAACCTTCGAACCTTCGAACAGCCCTCGGCGGTGGGCGATGACCGTTCTCGCGGTGATCGTCGTCCTCGCGGGGGCGGTCGCGTGGTGGGGGGCGCGCCACGCGCGCGGAGCGAGCGACTACTTCGCCGCCGGCCGGCGGGCAGGCGCCTGGCTCGTCGGCGTCGCGGGGACGGCGGCCGCGGTGTCGGCGTTCACGTTCGTCGGCGGGCCGGGGCTGTTCGCGGTGGTCGGGATCGGCTCGCTGTGGATCACGTTCTCGGCGCCGCTCACGGGCGCCCTCCAGTGCTGGGCGGTCGGAGAGCCGGTGGTCGAGCTGGCGCGGCGCCACGGGATCCTCACCCCGCAGGAGCTGATCGGCGTGCGGTTCGGACGAACGGCCCACGGCGTCGGCGCCGCGCTCATCGTCCTCGGGTGCGTGGCCAACCTGGCGGTGCAGGCGCGCGCGGCGGCCGTGCTCGGGGAGGACTTTCTCAAGGTGCCGGGAGTGGCGGCCGC
The DNA here is from genome assembly GCA_035542455.1 of Thermoanaerobaculaceae bacterium. GTDB lineage: Bacteria > Acidobacteriota > Thermoanaerobaculia > Thermoanaerobaculales > Thermoanaerobaculaceae > RBG-13-68-16. Next base: position 25,623 of record DATKLI010000050.1, on the reverse strand, counting down.
CGGCGTCGCGCTGCTGGCCACCACGGCCTACACGGCGCTGGGCGGGATGCGGGCCGGGCTCGTCGCCGACGCGGCGCAGGGGGCGACGATGGCGCTCCTCGCGCTCGTGCTCGCCGGTGCGGCGCTCGCGGCGGCGGGCGGCCCGGCCGGGGCCGTGGAGGCGCTGCGCCACGCGCGGCCCCAGCTGCTGGGCGCGTTCGGGAGTGCGGCGCCCGCGCGGGCGCTGGGGTGGTACCTGCTGTTCTGCCTCGGGACGTGCGCCCAGCCCCAGTACGTCCAGAAGTTCTTCTTCCTCCGCTCGCGCGCACAGCTCCGAGCGCTGCCCGGCGTGCTCACGCTGGCGCTCGCGGCGACGCTCTCCGTGTGGCTCGCCGTCGGGATCGCGGGCTCCTCGCTCGCTGCCCGCGGGACGATCTCGCTCGCGCGCCCCGACGACCTCGCGCCCAGGACGATGGCGCTGCTGGGCCCGTGGGCGGAGGTGGCCGCCGGCGTCGCGATCCTCGCGGCGCTGATGTCCACGGCTGCGTCGTTCCTCAACCTTGCGGCCGCCGCCGTGACGCGCGACCTCCCCGCTTCCTTCCGCAAGCCAGAGCGAGGGATCGCGGCCGCACGGGTGTGCACGGTCGCCGTCGCGCTCGTCGCGGCGGGGCTGGGCGCGGCGAGCCAGCGGACAGTGGCGATGCTCGGGATTGCGGGGTGGGGGTTCTTCACGGCGGCGTTCCTGCCGGTGTTCACGCTCGGGCTCGCGTGGCGCGGGGCGGGCGGAGCCGGCGCGGTCGCGGCGATGGCGGCGGGAGGATGCGTGGACGTGCTGCTCGAGCTGAACCGCGCCCACCTCCCGGCGGGGCTGGAGCCCGGCCTCGCCGGCGCGGCGGCGGGGGTGGTCGCCCTGGTGGCGGTGTCGGCGATGGCGAGGAGCCGTTCGAAAGTTCGAACGTTCGAAGGTCCACAGGTTCAATGAACGAGCCGTCCGCCCCACGTTCTGGAACGTTCGAACCTTCGAACCTTCGAACGTTGGTTCGGGAGGGTCCATGACTTCTGGCCGGAGGACGACACCCGTCACGCCAGCATGGTTGGTGCCCCGTCTGGAGCGCGTGCGCGCCGCGGTGAGGCCGACGACGCTCGCGGAGGTCGACCGGAAGGGCGACCCGTTCCGCCTGCTGGTCGCCTGCGTGATCTCGCTGCGGACGAAGGACGCGGTGACCGCCCAGGCGAGCGCGCGGCTGTTCGCCGTGGCCCGGACGCCCGAGGGTGTCGCGGCACTGCCGGAAACCCGGATCGCGAAGCTGATCTTCCCCGCCGGCTTCTACAACACGAAGGCGCGCCAGATCCGCGCGATCGCGCGCCGCATCGCCACCGAGCACGGCGGCACGGTGCCGCCCGACCGCGAGGCGCTTCTCGCGTTCGCGGGGGTGGGGCGCAAGACCGCGAACCTCGTCCTCGGCCTCGGGTTCGGCATACCCGCCATCTGCGTGGACACGCACGTACACCGGGTCTCGAACCGGCTCGGCCTCGTCCGCACGAAGACGCCCGAACAGACCGAGCACGCGCTCGAGCGGGTGCTCCCTCGGCGGTACTGGATCGACATCAACGACCTGCTGGTGACGTTCGGGCAGCAGATCTGCCACCCCACCTCGCCGTGGTGCTCGCGCTGCCCGCTCGCCGCGCGTTGCCCGCGCGTCGGCGTCACGCGGTCCAGATAGGGCCCGCCCCCGTCACCAGATCCGGCAGCGGTCGGCGCGGACCATCGGGTCGCCCGGCTTGCAGCCGAACGCGGCCTCGAACTGCGGCATGTTCGAGGGCGCCGCGATCGCGCGGAACTGCATCGCCGGGTGGGGGTCCACCTTGACCTGCATCTGCTCGTACTCGGGCCTGGCCGACCCCGCCCAGACGCGGCCGAACGCCAGGAAGAAGCGCTGGTCGGCCGTGAGGCCACCGACCACGGGAGGCTTCGCGCCCGCGAGGCTCGCCTCGTACGCCATGTGCGCGATCGTGAGCCCGCCGAGGTCCGCGATGCTCTCGCCGAGGACGAGCTTGCCGTTCTCGTGGAGGCCGGGCTGCACCTCGTAGGCGTCGAACTGCTTCTCGACGCACGCGGCGCGCGCCTCGTAGTTCTTCGCGTCCTCCGGCGTCCACCAGTCCTTGAGGTTCCCGTGCGCGTCGAACTTCCGCCCCTGGTCGTCGAACCCGTGCGTCATCTCGTGCCCGATCACGGCGCCGATCGCGCCGTAGTTGACCGCGGAGTCGGCCTTCGCGTCGAAGAACGGCGGCTGCAGGATGCCGGCGGGGAACACGATCTCGTTGCGCGACGGGTTGTAGTACGCGTTGACGGTCGGCGGCGTCATCCCCCACTCGGTGCGGTCCACCGGCTTGCCGATCTTGTCGATCTGCCGGTGGAACTCGAACTCGTTGCCGCGCGTGACGTTGTCCGCGAGAGACGCGGCCGTCACCTCGTACTTCGAGTAATCGCGCCACGTGTCCGGGTACCCGATCTTGGGCGTGAACGCGTCGAGCTTCGCGATCGCGGCCTTCTTCGTCTCCGGCCCCATCCAGTCGAGGGTCGCGATGTCCGCCCGCAGCGCGGCGATCAGGTTGTGCACGAGCCGGTCGGCCTCCTTCTTGGCCTCCGGCGGGAAGTACTTCTCGACGTACAACTTGCCGAGCGCGAACCCGAGCTCGTGGTCCGTGAGCTCGACGCAGCGCTCCCAGCGCTCCTCGAGCTTCTCGGTGCCCTGCAGGGTCTTCCCGTGGAAGTCGAAGTCCTCGTTGACGAACGCGGAGGAGAGGTGGGGCGCCGCGGTGCCCACCAGGTGCCAGCGCAGGTACGTCTTCCACTGGTCGAGCGGGACCTTCTCCAGCAGGCCGGCGACGCCTTTGACGAACTCGGGCTGGGCGACGTTGAGGCTCGTCACCTGGGACGCTTGCTGGCGCTGGAAGTACGCCGGCCAGTCGAAGTCGGGGGCCAGCTTGGCGAGCTCGGCCGCAGGCATCCGATGGTACGTCTTGTCGGGGTTCCGGAGGTCGACGCGCGCCATCGAGATCTTCGCGAGCTCGGTCTCGAGCGCCACGACCTCGGCGGCCTCCGACTTCGCGCGCGCCGCCTCGTCGCCGAGGAGGCCCAGCATGCGCGCCACGTGCGCCTGGTACTTCTCGCGGATCTCCTTCGACCGCGGGTCGTCCTTCAGGTAGTAGTCGCGGTCGGGGAGACCCAGCCCGCCCTGGCGGATCGCGGCGATCATCTCCTCGCTGTTCCTGCGGTCCTGCTCCGAGCCGAACCCGAACAGCACGTGCACGCCCTGGCTCTGGAGGCGCGCGACCTCGGCCTGCAGGTCGGTCGCGGACTTGATCGCCGCGATCCTGGCGAGCTCGGGCTCGATCGGCCTGGCGCCCGCAGCCTCGACGGCCTGCTCGTTCATGCAGGCGCTCCAGAAGTCGGCCAGCTTGCGCTGCTCCGAGCCGGCGACGAGGTTGTTGCGGGTGGCGAGGCCGCCGAGGATCGCGTGCATCTTCACCCGGTTCTCCTCGGCGAGGGCGTTCAGGCTTCCCCACCGCGGGAACTGCGCCGGGATCGGGTGCGCCTTGACCCACCCGCCGTCGGCGTAGTGGAAGAAGTCCGTGCACGGCTTGGCGGCAGTGTCCATGTCGGCCGAGTTGACGCCGTGGACCTCCTGCGCCGCGAGGGGGAGGGCGACGGCCGCAACGACGACGGAGAGGATGCCGATCCTCAGGGAGCGGGTCATGGTCACCTCCAGACAACGGCAGATTCTACGCCGCCTCCCGCTCCCAGCCACCTGGAGCCGCGGAGGGGCAGGTTCGTGCGGGAGCAGTTAAGAGTGAAGAGTTAAGAGTGAAGAGTTGAACGACAAGACGCGCAGATCCAAACCGCGGCACTGCGTCTCAACTCTTGACTCTTCACTCTCAACTCTTAACTGCATCTGCGGGCGGGAGCCCGCTGCTACATCCCCTTCAGCATCTCCTCGGCCTCGTCGCAGGTCTTCTTGACGACGCCGACGGACTTGGCGAAGGCGGCCTTCTCCTCGGCGGTGAGGTCGAGCTCGACGACCTTCTCGACGCCGTTCCGGCCGACGATGCACGGCACGCCGACGAACAGCCCCTTGACGCCGTACTCGCCGTCGAGCTTGGCGCACACGGGGAGGATCTTGCGCTTGTCGCGGATCACGGCCTCCGCCATCTCGAGCGCCGACCACGCGGGGGAAACGAACGCCGAGCCGAACCCGAGCAGGCCGACGACCTCGCCGCCCGCCTTGCGGGTGCGCGCCTCGATCTTCGCCAGGGTGTCGGCGTCGAGGAACTTGCCGACCGGGATGCCGGCGATCTGGCACGAGCTCCGCACCGGCACCATGTCGTCGCCGTGCCCGCCGAGCACGATCGCGTTGACGTTCTCGACCGACACCTTGGCCGCCTCGGCGACGAAATAGCAGTACCGGCTCGAGTCGAGCACGCCGGCCATCCCGAACAGCCTGCCCTTCGGGGGCGCCAGGCGCCTGTCGAGCGTGTAGACGATCGCGTCGAGCGGGTTCGCGATCGAGATGATCATCGCGTCGGGGCAGTGCTGCTTGATCCCCTTGGCGACCTCCATCGTGACCTTCAGGTTGATCGCCAGGAGCTCCTCGCGGCTGGGGAACGTGCCGTCCGCGCGCGCCTTGCGCGGGACGCCGGCGGTGTTGATGACGAGCTCCGACCCCGCGAGCGCCGAGTAGTCCTTCGACGCGACGAGCTTGACGTCGCTCCGGATCACCGGCAGCCCCTCCGAGATGTCGAGCGACTTGCCGACCGACACCGACTGCTTCCTGGCGACCTCCTGCCGCTCCGGCGGGTCGGCCGGGTTCGGCATCGGCGCCGGGTCGGTCATGCCGATCTCCCGCGCCAGCCCGCGCTGCGCGATCTCCTGCGCGAGGACGCCGCCGATGTAGCCGCCGCCGATCAGACCGATCTTCTTCAGCATGGGTTCCCTCCCTTTCTCCGCAGCATGCCGTCGTTGCGCGGCCGTGGACCGCCGAGAACGGGTGCGACGAGCGGTCCGGCGTCCACGGCCACCTCCCCCCCGGGGGCCACAACCCCTTCAGGACCCCAACAGCCTACACCGTCCGCGGCGGTGCTTCCGGGATCCCCTCGCGGCGCTTCACCTCCGCCGGCCTGGCGGCCACCTTGGCGGGGCACTTGGTCCTGTGCAGGCCAAGGTAGTCGAACACCAGCTCGCGCTTCATCAGCTGGATCGCCTTCGCCGGGTCCACGCCCTTCGGGCAGACGCGCGAGCACTCGCCGGCGTAGTGGCAGCGCCACGGTCCCGCCTCGCCCGCCAGCACGTCCTTGCGCGCGGCGAACCCGCCGTCGCGCGAGTCGGAGTTGTACCGGTGCGCCTGGCCGAGCGGCATCGGGCCCGAGTAGAGGGCGTCGGTCGCGAACGTCGGGCACGCGGCCATGCAGCACCCGCACTTGATGCAGTAGGTGAACTGCAGGTACTCCTCCAGCTCGTGCGCCGACTGGAAGAACTCGTTCGTCGGGTGCTCGCGCTCCTCGACGTCCTCGCGGACCACGTACGGCATGAGCGCCTGGTGGGTCGCGAACATCGGCGCGAGCTCGGGGACGAGGTCGCGGACGATGTCGAAGTTCGGGAGCGGCGCCACGACCACGGTGTCGGACCCGAGCTCCGCGATCTGGGTGTTGCACGCCAGGCGCGGCTTGCCGTTGATCAGCATCCCGCACGACCCGCACACGCCCATCCGGCACGAGGAGCGCCACGCCAGCGTCGGCGAGTGCAGCTCCTTGACCTTCCAGAGCCCCTCGAGGACCGTCATCCCGGCGGCGTACGGGACGCGGTACTCCTCCCAGTGGGGCGCCGAGTCGCGCTCGGGGTCGAAGCGGCGGATGCGATAGCTGACCTCGGTGAATTTCGGTGTCGTCATCTCCGCCCCCTCTACATTGACCGCGCGACGATCGCGGCCCACGTCCCGATCACGAACAGGGCGACGCCCCCGCCCAGCAGGAGCCCGCTGATGGCGCGCTTGAGCCAGCGCGCAGGGTCGAGCTCGAACAGGAGAGTGCGCAGGCCGTACAGCCCGTGGAAGAGCGCGGCACCGAGCAGGATGACGTACGTCACCATGAAGAACCCGTTGCGGGCGCGCGAGGCGACGTTGCCCCAGTCGATCGGGTGCCCGCCCGCAGGGTTCAAGCCCTTGAGGACGATCACGCCGTTGAGGTGCATGATCGTCATGTGCAGCCCGAGGAGGATCAGGATCACGACCCCCGCGGCGAGGTGCCAGGTCCAGAGTTTCTGATCGCGCATCATGGCCGCCTCCTACTCCAGCACCCAGAAGTTGAGGGTGCCCATCACGACGAGGACCGCCGCGACCACCAGCACGACGATCGCGATCGGGCGCTGGACGTCGAGCGAGGTCCTGTACGGGTACACGGGCTCGATCGGCCGGCCGACGCCGAACCCGAGCTCGATGATGCCGAGCCGGATCCCGTTGACCGCGTGGAAGGCGAATGCCAGGAAGACGAGGTACTCGCCGACCTTGAACATCGGCCCCGAGACCGCCCCCATCGCCTGCGCCCACCTCGCCTCGCCGAGCGCCCGCGACGACGTGACGAGGATGTGCAGCAGGAAGTACGCGAGCAGGCCGAGCCCGGTCAGGCGGTGCAGCGTGTAGAGGTAGCGCTCCGCGCCCCATCGCCCCCCGCCCAGCCAGCCCCAGATCCCCAGACGGTTCGGATGTCCCTTGCTAGCGAGCATGAGAACTCCTTTCCAGCACAGTCGAGCTGACAGCTGACAGCCGACAGCTCACAGCAGAAACCTCAGGCCTCATTTCGACCTCTCCACGGCGCGACGCAGCGAGGCGAGCATCCTGAGCACCTGCGTCGTCTCTCCCAGCGTCTGCTCGACATCGGCCGCACTCACGTAGCCCAAGTCTCGGCTCAGGGCCAGCAAGTACTCGACCTCGGACAGCGAACCCTCCGCCACGTTGATGAAGTGCGCGAAATCTCTCTGGCTGCGCCGTTTCGCGCCTTCTGCGATGTTCGCTGGCACTGACACGCTCGCGCGACGGAGCTGCGAGGTGAGACCGAACACCTCGGATCGCGGGAAACCCGCCGTCAGCTGGCAGACCTTCAGAACCAGCTGGTGGCTTCGCTCCCAGACCTTCAGCTCGGTGAACCTTCGCATCCCCCTCGCCTCTCTCTCGCGTCATCCAGATCATCTTCCTTGGCTGTCAGCTGTCAGCTGTCGGCTGTGAGCTGTCAGCTAGTACTTTCTTTCGACGGGTTTCCAGGTATTGATCGTGACTCCCTTGTAGTCGAAGCGCGGCTTGTCCCCCGTGAACCAGGCGAGCGTGTGCTTGAGCCAGTTCACGTCGTCGCGCGTGGCGTAGTCGCGCCGGGCGTGGGCGCCGCGCGATTCCTGGCGCGTCACCGCCCCCGCCACCGTCACCTCGGCGAGGTCGAGCAGGTTCTCGAGCTCGAGCGCGTGGAACAGGTTCGAGTTGTACGTACGGCCCTTGTCGTCCACGGGGGCGCGCTGCGAGCGCTCGCGCAGCTCGCGAACCGTGGCGAGCGCCTTCGTGAGCCCCTCCCCGGTGCGGAACACGGCGACGTTGGTATCCATCGTCGCGCGCAGCTCGCGGCGGAGGACGTAGAGGTTCTCCTTCCCCTCGCGCTTCAGCAGCGCGTCGATGTGCCCCCGGGCCGCCGCGAACTTCGCGTCCGGGACGGGCGCGAGCGCGAGGCCGGGCAGCGCCTTGACGATCTCCCCGCCGCAGATCCCGCCCCACACCAGGCACTCCGCCGTCGAGTTCGAGCCGAGCCGGTTGGCGCCGTGCAGCGACACGCACGCCGCCTCGCCGGCGGCCCAGACGTTCGGGATGCGCGTGAGGCCGTTGATGTCGGTCTCGATCCCGCCCATCGAGTAGTGCGCGACCGGCCGGATCGGGATCGGGGTCGTGATCGGGTCGATCCCGAGGAACTTGATCGTGACCTCGCGGATGAGCGGGAGGCGCGTGTTGATCCGCTCGGCGCCGAGGTGGGTGAGGTCGAGGTGCAGGTAGTCGCCCCACTCGTCGGAGCGGAACCCCCGCCCCTCGAGGATCTCGGTCTGCTCGGCGCGCGACACCATGTCGCGGGGCGCGAGCTCCATGAGCTTGGGCGCGTACTTCCCCATGAACCGCTCGCCCTTGTTGTTCTTGAGGTACCCGCCCTCGCCGCGGCACGCCTCGGTCATGAGGATCCCGGAGGGCACCAGGCCGGTCGGGTGGAACTGGAGGAACTCCATGTCCTCGAGGGGCAGCCCGGCGCGGAACGCCATCGCCATCCCGTCGCCGGTCACGGTCTGCGAGTACGTCGTGAACCCGTACAGCGTCCCGCCGCCGCCGGTCGCGATCAGGAGCGCCTTGCCGCGCAGCACGACGGTCTCCCCGCTCCCGGCGTGGATTCCGACCAGGCCGGCGAACACGCCGCCCTCGACCAGGATGTCGGTCACGAAGAACTCGTCGTAGCGGGTGAAGCACCTGTACCGGAGGAGCGTGTCGTACAGGGTCTGCATCTCGAAGAACCCCGTCTTGTCGGCCGCCAGCGTCGCGCGCGGGAACGAGTGTCCTCCGAACGGCCGCTGGTCGATCCGCCCCTGCTTGTCCCTCGTCCAGGGGATCCCCCAGTGGTCGAGGAGCATGATCTCCTCCGGCATCGCCCGCACGAAGCGGTGCACGACATCCTGGTCACCGAGGAAGTCGGAGCCCTTCACGGTGTCCCAGGCGTGGAGGTCGAACGAGTCGCCCTCCTCGGGCCGCAGCACGGCTGCGGTGCCGCCCTCGGCGCACACCGAGTGGGCGCGCATGAGCTGCACCTTGGAGACGATCCCGATGTCCACCTTGCCGTCGAGCCGGCGCGAGATCTCGACCGCGGCACGGAGCCCGGCGAGGCCCGCTCCCAGGATCAGGACATCGTGTGTCAGGGGTTCCGCCATGTGATCCTCCTCGAAACTGAGACGCCATCAAAACAACGAGGCCGGGGAAGATCCCCGGCCCGTCGTGACCAGCGCTGTCAGTAGCCGTTTCACCTCTGCTCCTCTGCCCCTCTGCTCCCCTGCCGCCCTCTCTGCGTCTCGCCTCTACCTCTGCCCTTGCCTCTGCCTCTAACTCTTAATTCTCAACTCTCAACTCTTCACTGTTTTCCCAGATCAGCCGGCAGCTTTGCAGCCTGCGCCGCGACGTCTCCCGCGCTCTTGCGTAGGAGCGCCGTCTCCTCGGGCGTCAGCTTGAGCTCGAACACGCCCTCCATCCCGCGGGCGCCGAGCTTGGCAGGGACGCCCACGAACACGTCGGACAGGCCGAACTCGCCCTGCAGGTACACCGCGCACGGCAGAATCTTCTTCCGGTCCTTCACGACCGAGTCCACCATCTCGAACACGCCCGCCGCCGGCGCGTAGTAGGCGGAGCCGGTCTTGAGCAGCTTCACGATTTCGCCGCCGCCCTGGGCCGTGCGCTGCACGATCGCGTCGATGCGCTCCTTCGGCAGGAGCTCGGGGAGCGGGACGCCGCTCACGGTCGTGTAGCGGGGCAGTGGCACCATGCTGTCGCCGTGCCCGCCGAGCACGAGCGCGAACACGCTCTCGGTGGAGACGCCGAGCTCCATCGCGATGAACGTCCGCATGCGCGCCGTGTCGAGGATCCCCGCCATCCCGAACACCCGCTCGCGCGGGAACCCTGAGACTCGGCGGGCAACCTCGCACATCACGTCGAGCGGGTTCGTGACCATGATGATGATCGAGTCCCGCGACTTGCGGACCGCGCGCGAGACGCACTCGGCGACGACCCGCGCGTTGGCGTCCTGCAGGTCGTCGCGGCTCATCCCCGGCTTGCGCGCCAGGCCGGCGGTCACCACGACGATGTCGGACCCGGCGGTGGCGTCGTAGTCGTTGGTGCCGGTCAGCATGCAGTCGTGGTGGACGACCGGCGCCGCCTGGAAGAGGTCGAGCGCCTTCCCCTGGGGCACGCCCACCACCACGTCGAGGAGGACGAGGTCGCCCAGATGCCCCTCGGCGAGCCGGTGGGCGGTCGTGGCGCCGACGTTGCCGGCGCCGATCACGGTGATCTTGGGCTTTCTCACGTCCGTCTCGGCATGTCGGGATCGAGGTGCACACCCGCTGACGATCCTGACACGGGCGTTACAGTAGCACCCCGAACCCGCGACCACAACCGGCGACACGCGCGATCCGGCGACGCGATCTCGCCTTGTGCTGCTCCTCCCTGCGAGCGCCGCGACCGGGACGGCGCGCCGGTGAGGGGAAGCCGCCCCCTCGGGCGATACAGCAACCGAGGGGCGCGGCGTCACGCCGGCGTCGCCGGACAGGAGATTGATATGGCCCAGAGTGCAGCTCATGACTTCCTGCAGGTACTCGACAAGGACCCTGCGATGAAGGAGCAGCTCCGAGCCGAGGAGGCGGCCGCCAAGGACTTCTTCGCCTCGGCAGCCGCCTTCGCGGCGTCGCGGGGGTTCGCGTTCACCGCCGACGAGTTCGCCGCCGAGCTCCGGGCTACGGGATGGGAGCTTCGTGACGACGACCTGGACAAGGTCGCCGGCGGCCTCACCCCGATCCAGATGCCGAGGGTCATGGGCGACGGGACGGGCCCGATCCGCCGCATCCGGACGATCGACGACTAACCCCCAACGGTGTAACCGGGCAGGGAACGCCCGGGCAACCAGGTGGCTGCGTCCGGCTGCGGCCCGGCGCCCGGTGGCTAGCCAGCCCGCGAGGCGGAAGTGAGGAGGATGACCATGATTCAGAAGGACAACGACGCAGAGGCACTCCGTAGAAGGCTTCTCGACCGGGCGGCTTCCGACGCCGAGTTCCGGCGCGCGCTGCTCGCGCGGCCGAAGGCCACGGTCGAGCGGGAATTCGAGGTGACGCTGGATCCCCGCCTCGAAATCCACGTCGTCGAGGAGACGGCCGAGAGGATCTGCCTGGTGCTGCCGGCGCGCGCTCGGGCGGGCGAGGGAGCCGAGCTCTCCGACGGCGACATGGAGAACGTCGCCGGGGGCGCCATGCCGGAGCCGATCCCGTATCGGGCATGCGGCTTCGATAGGCTCAGCAACGTCCTGGGCGACCGCGGGATGGTCAGGGCCCTGACGCCGATCCAGATCCCGTAGGGCCGCACATGCCGGCCCGAGACTCCGCCCCGCCCGCGACGAGGCTCTCGCCGGGCGGGGCGTTCACGTCGCCGTGCGAGACCGGCGCGGGCGGTGTCGGACGAGAAGCCAGAGAAGCGCCAGCAGGGCGCCGGCCGCGAGCGGCAGCGGGACGCGGCGCGCGGGGCGCCCGCCCGGCACCGGTACGAGATCGCCGTCCCCCAGGACGACCGTCCCCGCCCATGCCGCCGCCGGCAGCCCGGCCCGAAGTGCCGCGCGCGCGGCCTCCCGGTGAGCGCCCGACAGGCTCTGCCCGCGTCCCAGCTCCCGGGCGAACGCCGCCATGAACGCCTCCATGTCGTCGTCGCGCACCGGCCACACCGTGCCAACGACGGCGGCCGCCCCCGCCTGGAAGAACCCGCGCGCCAGACCGAGCACCCCCTCGCCCTCGACCTCGGTGCCGGACGCGCTCCGGCAGCTCGAGAGCACCACGACCTGGCGGTCGAGGCGGAGCCGCACGATCTCGCCGAGCTGCAGCAGCCCGTCCTCGCCGCTGCTCCCGGGCGCGAGCACGATCGCCGACCGGTCGGGGTGCGCATCGTCCACGACGGCGTGCGCGGCGAAGTGCAGCGCGCCGTAGCCGCGGAGGTCCGCGCGCTTGACCGCGGCCTCGCTTGCGTCGGCCCCCGTGAGCACGACGCTCGTGGACCCGATCCCTCGCGCCAGGGCGAGCGCCTCGGTGCGGGCGTAGGGCAACCGGCCCACGTCCAGGCGCGCGAGCCATGGATTCGTCAGGCGCGCGGCTCCGGAGGCCAGCCCGGCGGTGTCGGGGTCGGCCAGGGTCAGCGCCCGGGGAACCCGCTGGACGCCGTCTCCGGCGGTCTTCCACCGCAGCCAGAGGGTGGCTGACGGGACCTCCGCGATCTCGAGCCGCAGCGCGAGCGGCGCGCCTTGATCCGCCCCCTCGCGCAGGCTCCCGAACGGGAGACGGTTGAGGCAGCCGTCCGGGACGATGACGAGCCGGCGCACCTCGGGCCCCGCCTCGTGCAGCGCCGCCTCGAGGAGGCCCCGGTACAGCCGCGCCGCCGCGCGCGCCTCCGAACCGTCGCGCCGCCTGCACAGGCCGAGGTACACGGCCACGGCGTCCTCGATCGCGTGCCGGGCCGGCAGCGGGAACGCGTGCGCGCCTCGCCTGGTGACGAGCACCGTCCACGACCCCCCATCGATCGAGGGATCCTCGGCGTCCGGCGTCGATGGCGCGAGCTGAAACGACACCAGCGCCTGGTCGGGCTCGAGGCGCGCCTGGACGTCTGCGACGCCGGCGAACGACGTCGGGCGCGCGCGGGCGAATGCAGGCGACACCCTCGCAATCGCCTCCCGCAGCGACGCCTCCTCGACCTGGAGACGCTCGAGTTCGGCTACGGCGGACCTGCGTTCGTCGTCCTTCAACGCCGGGCTGACGAGCCTGGCCTGGAGCTCCGAAACCCGCCTCATGACCTCGCCCCGTCTCCGGACGGCGGAGCTCGACTCGTCGAGTTCGGGCCGCGCCCCGGCGCGGTCGAGGCAGTCGAGGAGGACGCGGGCGCGCATCCGCTCGATCACCTCGAACGCGAGGTCGAGGTCGCCCCGTGGGTCCTCCGAGGTCCCGAGCGCGCCGAGCAGGCACCCGGAGAAGCGGTAGTACGCGAACGCCCAGGGGCCGAAGGCGAGGGCGCGGACGGTCGTGTCGGGTTGCAGGTCGCGGATCCGCTCGATCGCGTCCAGCGACGCCGCGCTGTCCGCCCGCCACTCGGGTCGCGGCCCCGTCCGGAACCGCATCGACGCCCGCATCACCAGGCCGCGCGCGAGGTCCTCGCGGTCGCCCGAGAGGCGGGCGTCTTCGAGCTCCTCGGCGATTGTCCGGTAGGCCTGCGCCGGCCGGGCGGGATCGGCGATCACCTGCTGTCGCGCGAGCAGCCGCAGCCCGAACCGGACCGTCCGCCTGTCGCCGGTGGCTCTGGCCAGCGCCAGCGCGCGCTCGATCTCGGCCTTCGCGTCGCTGCCGGCGAGCCACTGAGTCAGGAATAGGCGCGCGTTCGCCTCGATCACCCGGTTGCCCGACACGACCGCCGACGCGACGGCCTCCCTGGCGAGGCGGACCACCTCGCTGCGCTCCAGCTGACCCTCGGTGTGGAGACTGCCCGCGAGCTCGGCGATGTTCGCGCGGGCGCGGCTCTCCTCGAACGCCGCGCCGCCCTGCGCACCCATCTCGTGGTAGAGCGAGGCCTGCCGCTCATACGCCTCCATGCTCTGCCGGTACAGGCCGAGCTCCCACCACCCGTACGCCTGGTTGCCGATGACGATCGCCAGGACGTCCTTGGCGCGCTTCTCCGTGGCGATCTCCTCCGCCTCCCCGAGATACGCGAGCGCCTCGCCGAAGTCGGAGCGGGCGTACGCCTGCTCGCCCTGGTCGATGCGGACCCGCGCCACCAGCAGGGGATCGTCCGACGCGCGCGCCGCAACGAGCGCGCGCTCCACGACCGGCCTGGCGTCGGCCGCGCGGCCACGCTGGCGGAGGAACCACGCGAGGCCGAGCCTCGCGAACACCTCGCCGGTGGCGTTGTGCTCGGCGGCGAACCCGTCGGCTGCCTCCGCGAACAGCCGCTCGACGCCGGCGCCGCCGCGGTCCCACTCCACCCAGGCGAGGGTGAGCTTGGCGCTCCAGTTGGATGGCTCGCGCGCCAGGTGCGCCTCGAGACGTCGCGCCGCCTCGTCCCACGCCTTCCGGGCCCGCGCCACCTCCCAGAAGCAGCGGTACGACTCGTTGCGCCGGGGTTGCTCGCGGACGGCCCTCTCGCACCGCTCGAAGTCGGGCAACGGCTGCACCGGCATCGTCCCCGCCGCGCCGGCGGCGGCAGCCAGAAGAGCGGTGCAGAACCCCAGCGACGACGTCCGTCGTCTCATCGCGCCCCGACTAGCGAATCGCTGTCGTGAAGCTCCTCGAGTCCGCCTTGCTCCCGTCGGGGAGGTGGGCGGTCACCTGCCAGACGATGCGGGCGCCGGACGGCACGCGGCTCAGCGCGTCCGGCGGTACCAGGAACTCCGCCCGGCTCTCGCCGATGCTCCGCGCCACCGGCGTGAGGTCCTCGGTGGCGACCCGGATGTCGAACACGGTCCCCTTGGGCCCGGGGGTCCAGCGGAGGACGCACCGGCCGCGCGGGAGGGCCTCCGCCTCCGGCACGAGCGACGCAATCCAGTCGCCCTCCTGGCCCCGGAACTCGGCCGCGCCCTCCCGGTGCACGCTCCGCAACTGCAACGCCAGCCCCGCCGCGACGACCAGCGCCGCCGCGGCCGCGGCGACCTGGACCCACGTCCGTCGGAACCAGCGCGGCGGCCCGGTGAGAACGCGGCCGCTCCCCTCCGCCCGCTGCAGCTCGCGCGCCAGCCGCCACGCCGCCGCGCACGCGCCGCACTCGCCCATGTGGAGGACGACCGCCTCGAGCCGGCGGCGGCCGCAGCGTCCGGCGGCCGACTCCCACACCACGTCGGGCGGCGGGCATGCCGCCCCCGTCCCGGCCGTCTGGGCGACCGCAGCGAACGCCGCGCGGAGCCGCGCGTCTGCGGTGCCGGCGAACGGTACGGTCTTGTCCGTCATGGCTGCAGTCCCTTCGTCGCGAGGCACCGGCGCAGGTCCGCGAGGCCGCGGTACACGAGGTTCTCGGTCTTCTTGAGCGACCACCGCAGGAGCCCGGCCGCCTCCGGCACGGTGCACCCCTGGATGTAGAGCGTCACGGCGAGCCGGCGGGGCCGCGCCAGTCCGGCCAGGCACTCCCGGATACCGCGGGCGATCTCCGCCGACGCGGCGACCCGCTCCGGGCCGGCGTCCGGCGCCGCCATCGAATCCGAGGTTGCCAGAGCCTCCAAGGAGTCCTCCCTCCGCCGGCCCAGGCGCCTGAGCTCGTCCACGGTGGCGCCGTACGCCGCCTTCGCCAGGTACATCGAGGAGAACGCCGGATTCCCCTCACGGGTGCGCGGGGCAAGGATGAGCCGCGCGAGGATGGTCTGGACGATGTCCTCCATCTCCGCGGCGAGCCGGGTGGGACACGAGCGCCGCACGGCCGCCACGATACGGCGGCGGAGCTCCTCGAGCGCCTCCGGGGTCAGCGCGTCCGCGCCGCGGACGCGGGAGTCGCCGCGATCGGCGTCCCCGGCCTGTCCCTCCATGCCATGAATCTAACAGAAAGAAACAGCTCCGGTGAGGGAAAGCGGCTGCTCGTCTCGATATCTGTATTGACAACGGAGACACGGTGACCCGGGAACGATGGAGGCAGTCATGTTGATGCTCCCGATCTTCGACGAGGTTCTCGATCTCAACATCGCGAACGCCGCCTTGGGCGCCGCCACCCTCGGCCTGCTGGTTTTCGTTTGGGGCGGCGTCGCGTACGCCCTGCTCGCGGCGCAGAGGGAGCGCTCGCGGCTCCGGCGGCGATCGTCGGCATCCTCTTGCGAGCCGCCAGTCGACGGCGGCGTGCGCCCGCCGCTCGCCCGTGCCTCAGGGGCCCGACACGCGATCGCCGCAATCACCGTGGTCGCGCTCGCGCTGGTCGCGGCGGCGCCCGCGCTCGCGGGGTTCTCCGGTACGGACGTCTTCCTCCCTTCGGTGGGGCGGAAGGGCGGGACCGGCGGGTCGCAGTGGTACACGATGCTCTGGATCCACAACCCGTCCTCCTCCCCCGCCAACGTCACGATCGCGTTCCTGCTCCGCGACCAGCCCAACCCCTCCCCCGCGACGTTCTCCGACACGATCCCGCCGGGCGACTCCCGCCGGTACCCCGACACGATCACGACGCTGTTCCGGGCCCAGGCGTGGGGCGCGCTGCGCATCACCTCGAACGTCCGCGTCCTCGCCACCTGCCGGATGTACAACCTGCCCGCAGGCGGCGACGACCCGGACACGCAGGGGCAGGACTACTCGGCGATCCCGGCGTCGTTCGCGATCTCCGCGGGGCAGTCCACGAAGCTCCTCGGCGTGCACCAGACCAACCCGAAGGCCGATTCCGATTTCCGCTACTCGTTCGGTTGGGTGGAGACGGCCGGCGGCACGGCCGACGTGAAGGTGGTCGCCTACGACGAGACCGGAGCACAGGTGGCGAGCAAGACATACCCGAGGACGGGCGTGTTCGAGGCGCGCTACTACCCGATCGAGGACCTCCTCGCGTCGGTGAACTCGACCAACCTGACGCTGCAGGTTTCGGTCGTGAGCGGGACGGGGAAGGTGATCGCGGTCGGGTCCGGGGTCGCGAACCGCTCCGGCGACGGGACGACGTTCGAGATGGCTTTTGCGGACTCGCTCCTCGGCGGGACCGGCGGCCTGACCTCGGTGGTGCACGACGCCACGCTCACCGGCGACGGTACGACGGCGGCCCCCCTGGCGATCGCGGCCGGGCAGGTGGTGCGGAGCGTGAACGGCGTGCGCGACGACGTCTCCATCGCGGCGGGACCCAACGTCACCATCAACCGCTCGGGGCAGACCCTGACGGTCGCGGCCACGGGCGGCGGTTTGACGCTGCCGTATGTGGGGACCGTCAGCGCGCCGGAGTCAGCCTTTGATGTCACCAACGAGAGCCAAGGCTATGCTTTCCGCGCCGTCAGCAACGGCGCTGTCGCCCTCCGGGCGAGCACCCCGATCGGTACCGGCGTCTTCGGCGATGGTTCCCTCGCCGGCGTGCAAGGCAGCGGCGACGCCTTCGGGGTACGAGGCATTTCCGGATACACGGCCGGCCTCGGCGTGGAGGGACAAAACGACACCACAGGAAACTGGGGTGCCCTCGGCTCCAGGGAGTCCGGCGTGTCCGGCACCAGCACCTCCGGATCTGGTGTGCACGGCGGCAGTACCTACGGCGACGGGGTCTACGGCGAGAGCGGGTACGGCTACGGTGTGCACGGCCGGAGCGACAACGCCGACGGGGTGTTCGGCGAGACGGGTGCCGGGAGCAAGGCCGGGGTGTTTGCGGTCAACTACAACTCCGCCGGGTACGCGGGGTACTTCGTCGGCAACGTGCAGGTCAACGGCACGCTCTCCGCGACCGGCAGCAAGTCGTTCGCCATCGACCACCCCCTCGACCCGGAGAACCGCGAGCTCTGGCACGCGGCGGTCGAGTCCGACGAGGTGCTCGACGTCTACTCGGGCAACGTCACGACCGACGGGCAGGGGCGCGCCTGGGTCACCCTCCCCGAGTGGTTCGAGGCTCTCAACGCCGACTTCCGGTACCAGCTCACGGTGATCGGCCGGTTCGCCCGGGCGATCGTCGAGGAGGAGATCCGGGGCAACCGCTTCACGGTTCGTACCGACCTCCCGGACGTGAAGGTCTCGTGGCAGGTGACGGCGCGGCGCAACGACGCCTGGATCCAAGCGCACCCGTTCGTGGTCGAGCGCGACAAGCCGCTGGCGGAGCGCGGGACGTACCTGTCGCCGGTCGAGCACGGCCAGCCGGTGGAGAGGGGTGTGGAGTGGGTCCGCCGGCCGGAGTTGATGCGGCAGCAGCGCGCCGACCACGACGGCGTCCGCTAACTAGCGCCTGGCCGCTCAAGGGGTTGGCCCGCCCGCCCGCGGCCGAATGCGGGTTGGCGGGCCGACCTCCGAAGCGGCGGTGGGAACCGCGCCGGAGAGCCGCCCGGAACAAGGGGACACGCTTGAATCCGACGTAGGAAGGGTGTATAAGAGGGCGGTTGCTACTTTCGACGAGAAAGTGGGACTCCGGTCCCACTTTTTTTTCGGAAGGAAGTCGAGCCATGGCAAGGCTTTCGGAGGATCTCGTGGGCCGGCTCGGACGCCTCGCGGCGAGCGAGGGGCTCGAGCTTCTGGCCGTCGAGGTGGGCGGAACCGCCCGCCGGCCCGTGGTCCGCCTCGTGCTCGACCGGCAGCCCGGCGGCGTCTCGCTCGCCGACTGCGAGTCGGTCTCGCGGCAGGCGAGCGCACTGCTCGACACGTACGACCCGTTCCCGGGGGCGTTCACACTCGAGGTCTCGTCCCCCGGCGTTGAACGCAAGCTGTACAACGACAACGACTTCTCCCGATTTGCGGGACGCGCCGTCCGGGTCCGCATGAAGCCGACGTGGCCGGCGCCGAGAGTCGTCGAGGGGATCCTCGAGGGGCGCACGGACGGCGTGGTCCGGGTGCGCGACAAGGCCGGCGCCGTCCGCGAGCTGCCGGACCCCCAGGTGTTCGAGGCCCGGCTGGCCCCGCATCTCGAGGAGGAAGAGAAGAACCCGAAGCATCGGGGAAGGACGTAGGCGATGAAGATGGAACTCGGCATCCTGATCCGTCAGGTCTCCCACGAGCGGGAGATCGAACCGGAGCGCCTGGTCGTCGCGCTCGAAGACGCGATCTCGCAGGCGGCGCGCAAGCACTACCACGAGCGCGGCGTGCGCACCCACATCGACCTCGAGTCGGGCGAGATGACGTCGTTCCGGGTGCGCACGGTGGTCGCCACCCCCGAGGAGGTCACCGACCCCACCGCCGAGATGGTGCTCGAGGACGCCCGCGAGGTCGACCCGAACGCCGAGGTCGGCTCCGAGATCGTGCTGGGCGAGCTGGACACCGCTCAGCTCGGCCGCATCGCGGCGCAGGCCGCGCGCCAGATGCTGTTCCAGCGCGTCCGCGAGGCCGAGCGCGACAACATCTACAACGAGTACATCGGCAAGCTCGGCGAGCTGGTCAACGGGATCGTCAAGCGGTTCGAGCGCGGCGACATCGTGGTCGAGCTCGGCCGCACGGAGGGCGTGGTCCCGCGCCAGCACCAGGTGCGCCACGAGCGCTACAGCCAGGGGGACCGGATCCGCGCGGTGATCGTGGACGTGACGAAGGACGCCAACAAGCCCCAGGTCGTGCTCTCGCGGACGGCGCCGCAGCTCCTGATCAAGCTGCTCGAGATGGAGGTCCCCGAGATCTACGACGGGACCGTCATCGTCAAGGGGTGCGTGCGGGAGCCCGGCGAGCGCGCCAAGGTCGCCGTCACCTCGCGCGACCGCGACGTCGACCCGGTGGGCGCGTGCGTCGGGATGAAGGGGTCGCGCGTGCAGGCGATCATGCGCGAGCTCAAGGGCGAGAAGGTCGACATCATTCCGTACAACCCCGACATCGTGACGTTCGCGCAGAACGCGCTGGCGCCGGCGAAGATCAACCGCGTGGCGCTGCGCGAGCAGTCCACGAAGATCCCGATCACCGACACGGAGGGCAACCCGGCGCTCGACGAGAGCGGCGAGCCGCTCATGCACGAGCGCAACGAGACGGTGCTGGACGTGATCGTCTCGGACGAGCAGCTCTCGCTCGCGATCGGGAAGCGCGGGCAGAACGTCCGCCTCGCGTCGCGCCTGCTCGGGTGCCGGATCGAGATCAAGAGCGAGGAGGCGGTCAAGGACGAGGTCGCAGCCGCGCTCGCCGCCATGCTCCGGCAGGTGGAGGGTGTCGCGGAGGAGGTCCCGGCCGAGGCCGAGGCCGCCGCGTCCGCCCCGATCGATTACGACACGCACCTCCCCCTCGAGGAGGTGTCGGGCATCAGCGACAAGATGCGCGAGCGGCTCCTGGAGCACGGCTACTCGCACGCCGGGGCGCTCGCAACCGCGGACCCCGAGAAGCTCATGGAGATCCCGGGAATCGGTCCTCACTCCGCTGCCAAGCTGATCGCAGCGGCGAAGGCGGCGCTCGCGGCGCAAACCTCCGCGAGCACCGAGGAGTAGAGCATGCCGCAGGTGTTCCGTGTGGGCGACCTCGCCCAGCAGATGGGCGTCTCCGTCGAGGAGCTGATCTTCAAGCTCCGCTCCATCGGCGTGGACGTCACGAGTGCGGACCATACCCTTGACCTGTCAACCGTGCGCGACATCATCACCGGCCAGACGCTGGTGCGCCGTCCGCGCGAGGTGATCGTCCGCCAGGGCACCGCGGGCGCCGAGGACAAGCACAAGGCCCCGGCGCCGACGCTGGAGCGCCCGAAGCGGCGCCGGCCCGGCCGCCGCACCGTGGGGCTCGACGAGGAGCTGCCGGACGAGGTGCCGAACCTCGCCGCGATGGCGGTGCCGGCCTCCGCCAGGCCCGTCGCCCGGGCGGCGGAGGAGGCCGAGCTCGAGGAGGCGGCCGCCCCCGCCGCGCCCGTCGAGGTGGAGGCTGTTGCGGCTCCGGTGGAGGAGGCTCCGGTCGAGGCCGAGCTGCCGCCCGAGGCGAAGCCCGAAAAACCGGCCAAGCCCGCTAAGGCAGCCCGCGCCACCAAGGCCGCGAAGGCCGAGGCCGCGGAGAAGCCCGTCGCGGCCGACGCGGCCGAGAAGGCGCCCGCCCCCGCTCCGGTCGAGCCGGCGCCCGCCCCGCACGCCGCGAAGGCGAAGGCCGCACCGGTCCGCGAGACGGCGAAGCCGGCCAAGAAGGGCGCCAAGACGCCGCTCGAGTCCCAGCTCCGCGAGCTGTCGGACGACGAGGTGCGCCAGAGGATCCTGGCGGCGAAGCAGGCCGCCGCGGCCAAGCCGGCCGAGAAGGCGGCCGCCCCCGCCGGGCGCGGCAAGTCGTCGCGCAAGGCGAAGGCCGCGGCGGACGCCGACGAGATCCGCGACCTGCTGGCGAAGTTCGAGGAGTCCAAGGTCCGGGCGGCGGCCGAGGGCACGGCCGCTCCCCGCCCCCCGATCCCGATGGGAGGCCGCGGCAGGCCGACGCACCGTCCGAAGCGCGAGCGCGGCGAGACGCCGGTGGAGGTCCGCGCGGTCACGGTCGCGTTCCGCGACGGAGCCAAGCCGGAGGGCCCGGTGTACCTCTCCGAGGCCGTCACGGTTCGCGAGCTCGCCGAGAAGCTCAACGTCCTCGTGAAGGACCTGATGGCGTACCTGATCTCGAAGAAGATCCTCGTGACGGCCAACCAGGCCCTCCCGCAGGAGCTCGCCGAGAAGATCTGCGAGGAGCTCGGCGTCGAGGCGATGGTCGTCAGCTTCGAGGAGGAGATCGACCTCCAGCAGGAGGAGGAGGCGGAGACCGCCGCCAAGCCGGAGCCGCGCCCGCCGGTCGTCACGGTGATGGGGCACGTGGACCACGGCAAGACGTCGCTCCTCGACGCGATCCGCTCCACCCGCGTCGCGGCCGGCGAGGCCGGCGGGATCACGCAGCACATCGGCGCGTCGCGGATCGTCCACAACAACAAGCCGATCGTGTTCATCGACACGCCGGGCCACGAGGCGTTCACGCAGATGCGGGCCCGCGGCGCGAAGGTGACCGACCTCGTCGTCCTCGTGGTCGCCGCCGACGACGGCGTGATGCCGCAGACCGTCGAGGCGATCAACCACGCGCGCGCCGCCCACGTCCCGCTCGTGGTCGCGATCAACAAGATCGACAAGCCCAACGCCAACCCCGAGCGCGTCAAGCAGGAGCTGGCCCAGGAGGGCGTGCTCCTCGAGGGGTGGGGCGGCGAGACGCCGGTGGTCCAGGTGTCGGCGACCAAGCGCCAGGGGATCGAGGAACTGCTCGAGGTGATCCAGCTCGTCGCCGAGATGGGCGACCTCAAGGCGGTCCGCGAGGGGATGGCGCGCGGGACCGTGCTCGAGGCCCGCAAGGAGCGCGGCCGCGGCGTCGTGGCCACCGTGCTCGTGCAGCAGGGGACGCTCAAGCAGGGCGACTGCTTCTTCGCTGGCGCCACGTACGGCCGCGTCCGCGCGATGGTGGACACCGCGCGCAAGCCGATCCGCGCCGCGAAGCCGTCCGAGGCGGTCGAGATCATGGGGCTGGAGGACATCCCGGAGGCGGGCGACACGTTCCAGGTCGTCGAGGACGAGGCGCGCGCCCGCGACGTGGCGTCGTACCGGCAGGCCAAGCAGCGCGAGGAGCAGATGGCGGGCAGCCGGAAGGTGAGCCTCGAGGGGCTGATGGACAAGATCAAGAGCGAGGAGGTCAAGGCGCTCAACATCGTCCTCAAGGCCGACGTGCAGGGCTCTGTCGAGGTGCTGCGCGACACGCTCGCCAAGCTCTCCACGGAGGAGGTGGCGATCAACATCATCCACGCGTCCGCCGGCGCGATCACCGCCAACGACATCCTGCTGGCGTCCGCGTCGCAGGCGATCGTGATCGGCTTCAACGTCCGGCCGGAGCGGTCGGCGAAGGAGCTGGCCGAGCGCGAGAAGGTGGACGTCCGTCTGTACTCGGTGATCTACACGCTGACCGAGGAGCTGCAGAAGGCGATGGTGGGGATGCTCAAGCCCACCTTCAAGGAGGAGGAGCTCGGCCGAGCCGAGGTCCGCGAGGTGTTCAAGGTCTCCAAGGTCGGGACCGTGGCCGGCTGCATGGTCCTGGAGGGAACGATCCTGCGGACGTCGAAGGCGCGCCTCCTGCGCGACAACGTCGTGATCTGGGAGGGCAGCCTCGCCTCGCTCAAGCGCTTCAAGGACGACGTCTCCGAGGTGAAGAACGGCTTCGAGTGCGGCATCGGCCTCGAGAAGTACCACGACATCAAGCTCGGCGACGTGATCGAGGCGTACCGCACCGTCGAAGTGGCGCGGGAGGCGTAGTGGCGACAGCTCACAGCTCACAGCTGACAGCCATGGCTCTCCCCGGTTGTGCCGGGCGGGCGGGGGAGCTGTCGGCTGTCGGCTGTCGGCTGTCAGCGTTCTCTGAGGGTCTGCAGCGATGGGAGGTCGTACGCCGCTGTTCGTGGCCGTCGCGCAGGTCGAGCTCCACCTGCCGGGCGCCCGCAGCCTGAAGGACAAGAGGCAGGACGTGCGCTCGCTCGTCGAGAGGCTGCGCCACCGTCTGTCGGTGCTGGTGGTCGAGAGCGACCACCAGGACCTGCACCAGCGGGCGGCGCTCGCGGTGAGCGCGCTCGCCACCGACGCCGAGGCGGCCCGCGGCACGGTGGCGCGCGCCCTCGACGTGGTCCACGAGACGTTCCCCGGGGTCGTGCTGGACGAGGGCATCGAGGTGGTGCAGGTCGGGCGGGGGGTGCCGGGTGCGTGACGGGCTCGTGCGGCGCGAGCGGCTCGCGGAGGCGATGCGGGAGGTGCTGTCGGAGATCCTCCTGACCGAGGTCAAGGACCCGCGCCTCGCCGGCGTCGTGATCTCCGCGGTGGAGCTCTCGGGCGACCTCAAGCTGGCGCGCGCCTACTTCTCCGTGATCGGCGACGAGGAGCGGGAGCGGCAGGCCGCGGACGGGCTCTCGCAGGCGCGCGGCTTCCTCAAGCGCGAGAGCGGCCGGCGGATGCGGCTGCACAACCCTCCCGACATCGAGTTCAGGCGCGACAAGGGGTTCGAGCGCGCCGACCGGATCGCGCGGGTGCTCGACGAGATACACGGGGCCAGGGGTCAGGGATCAGGGGCCGGCGACGACGACGCCGCGGCTCAGGCCGACGAGGGGAAGGACGATGAGTGAGGCGACGCGCGACGTCGGCGCCGCCCTTGCGCGGCTCAAGCGCGCGACGCGCGTCCTCGTGACCTCCCACAGCGCCCCCGACGGGGACGCCCTCGGGTCGGAGCTCGGGTTCGCGGAGCTCGCGCACGCGCTCGGCGTCGGGGCGGCGGTCGTCAACCACGACCCCCACCCTGCGACGCTCGGGTTCCTCCCCGGGCTCGAGACGATCGCGGTGCAGGCGGAGCTTCCGCGCGGGTTCGAGCGCGATTTCGACCTGGCCGTCCTCCTGGAGTGCCCGGGCCTCGACCGCCCGGCGTTCGCGGGGCTCGACAGGCTCCCGATCCTGAACATCGACCACCACCTCGAGAACCCGCTGTACGGCGAGGTCAACGTGGTGGACGAGGAGGCCCCCGCCGTCGGCGAGATGGTCCTGCGGATGGCCGAGAGCGCGGGCGTCGCCGTGACCCCGCGCATGGCCACGAACCTCTACGCCGCGCTCGTCACCGACACCGGCGACTTCCGGTACTCCAACGCGACGCCGCGGGCGTTCGAGGCGGGCGCGCGCCTCGTGGCCGCCGGCGCGCGGCCGGCGGCGATCGCGGAGGCGCTCTGGGAGCAGAACCCGGCCCGCGTCGTCCGCCTGACCGCCGCGGTGCTCGCCACGCTCGAGCTCCTGGCCGGAGGGCGGCTCGCGCTCGTCACCTGCGACCGCGCGATGCTCGAGGCCGCCGGCGCCCACCCGGAGGACACCGAGAACCTCGTGAACATCCCGCGCGCCATCGAGGGGGTCCGCGTCGCCGTGTTCCTGAAGGCGTTCAAGGACGGCGCGGTGCGCGCCTCCCTGCGCTCGCGCGGCGACCTCGACGTCCAGGCGGTGGCCCGCGTCTTCGGAGGCGGCGGTCACCGCAACGCGGCGGGTTGCACGATACCCGGCACCCTCGCCCAGGCCCGGACGGCGATCCTCGCCGAGGTCCTCCCCGTCGTGGAGCCGGCGTGAGCGCGTCCTCCCGCAGCGGCTTCCTCCTGGTGGACAAGCCCGCCGGCCCGACGTCGCACGACGTCGTCCAGGCGGCCCGGCGAGCCCTCAAGGAGCGCCGCATCGGCCACACGGGCACGCTCGACCCCGCGGCGACCGGCCTGCTGCTGCTCTGCATCGGGAAGGCCACGCGCCTGCAGCAGTACCTGCTCGCATGGGAGAAGACGTACCACGGGGAGATCCGGCTCGGCT
Source organism: Thermoanaerobaculaceae bacterium (assembly GCA_035542455.1). Taxonomy (GTDB): domain Bacteria; phylum Acidobacteriota; class Thermoanaerobaculia; order Thermoanaerobaculales; family Thermoanaerobaculaceae; genus RBG-13-68-16. The sequence goes on along the minus strand of DATKLI010000050.1, from coordinate 906 downwards.
GGGCCACCACGACGTACGACGCCGAGGGGGAGGCGGCCGGCGCCGCCCGCCCGGTACCCGAGCTGACCGCCGCCGCCGTCGCCGGTCTCTCGGCCCGGTTCTCGGGGGACCTCGAGCAGCTCCCCCCGCCGTACTCGGCGAAGAAGACCGGCGGGCGGAAGTTCTACGAGCTGGCGCGCGCCGGCGAGGCGGTCCCCCGCGAGCCCAAGCGCGTCCACGTCGAGAGCATCGAGCTCGAGCAGACCGGCCCGGACCGCCTCGCCTTCAAGGTGACGTGCTCGTCCGGGACGTACCTGCGCTCCCTGGCCCACGACATCGGGGAAGTGCTGGGGTGCGGCGGCCACCTCGCCTCGCTCCGCCGGGTTCGGATCGGGCCGTGGCGGGTCGAGAGCGCCGTGAGCGCCGAGACGCTCGCCAACCGGCCGCACGAGATCGAGCCGGGGGCGTTCGTCTCCCTGGCCGCTGCGATCCTGCCGTTCCCCGAGGTCGTCCTCAACCCCACCGCCCTCGACCACTTCATGCACGGCCAGGAGGTGGCTGTCAGGGAAGCGGAGGGGGCGTTCACCCCGGGGTCGCCGGTCGCGGTGCGGGACCGCTCCGGGGAGCTGGTCGGGGTCGGGATCGCGCTGGCGTTCCTGGCCCGGGCCCGGACCGTCAACGTGGCGCCCCGCATGGTGTTGGCGGAGCTTGAGGCGCCGGCCAAATCGTGATACATTGACTGCCCTCCTCGCCACCGGAGGACAGACGTGAAGACGTGGAGCAGACGATGACCGAACGCGAATACGTAGCGAGCAAAGAGCAGATCATCTCGGAGTTCCGCCGCCATGATCACGACAGCGGCTCGCCCGAGGTGCAGGTCGCTCTCATCACCAAGCGCATCGAGTACCTGACCGAGCACTTCAAGGG
>DATKLI010000049.1:0-38210 GCA_035542455.1 Thermoanaerobaculaceae bacterium | reverse complement strand
CCCGCTCGAGGTCTTCTCGGTCTCGGTGCGCTGCCCCGAGGTGCTCACGGCGCAGGGGGTGCTGATCTCGGCCGAGGCGTTCGCGCAAGTGAAGGCCGCGAGCGACGAGGCGCTGCTGCACCGGGCGGTTGAGAACTTCCTCTCGAAGGGGTCCTCCGGGATCACCTCGGTGGCGCAGGAGGTGCTCGAAGGGCACGTGCGCGCGGCGCTCGGCATGATGGCCGTCGAGCAGATCTACACCGAGCGCGAGGGGTTCGCAGAGCGCGTCCGGAAGGCGGCCGAGACCGATTTCGAGCGCCTCGGGCTCGAGCTGCTCTCGTTCGCGCTCAAGGACATCTCCGACTCCCAGGGGTACCTCCAGGCGCTCGGCGCCCGGCGCATCGCCGAGGTCAAGCGCGACGCCGCGCTGGCGCAGGCGGAGACCGAGCGCGACGCGGCGATCCAGGCAGCCGAGTACCGCAAGGAAGGCGATGTCGCGCGTCTGCACGCGGAGGCCGAGCTCGCCAAGGCGACGCGCGACTTCGAGATGCAGCGCGCCGATTTCCAGGCGGCCGTGAACTCGAAGCGCGCCGCGGCCGACGTGGCGTACGACCTCGAGCGCGCCAGGCTGTCGGAGGAGCTCAAGCGGCAGGAATACGGCGTGCGCCTGACCGAGAAGGAGCTCGCGGCCAAGGTCGAGGAGCAGGAGATCGTGCGCCGCGAGAAGGAGCTCGAGGCGACCGTCAAGCGGCCGGCCGAGGCGATGCACTACCAGGCCAAGCTCGAGGCGGAGACCGCCGCGTACAAGGCGGAGCTCGAGGCCAAGGGGAAGGCGGCCGGGATCCGGCTCTACGGCACCACCGAGGCGGAGGCGATCGCGGCCAAGGGGAAGGCCGAGGCCGACGCGATGAAGCAGAAGGCCCAGGCGTGGAAGGAGTACACCGACGCCGCCCTCGCCGAGATGGTGATCAGGCAGCTCCCGGAGCTGGCGCGCGCGGTGTCCGAGCCGCTCGCGAAGGTCGAGAAGATCGTGATGGTGGGCGACGCGAACGGCGCCTCCAAGCTCACCGGCCAAGTCGCGGGCGTCGTCGCCCAGCTGCCGGCGGTGGTCGAGTCGCTCACGGGGGTCAAGCTCGAGGAGATCCTCAAGCGCGGGAAGAAGGACGAGGAGAAGAAGTGAGGGCGGTGTCGCCGCCAGGGGTGAGGTGATTTGTCATGCTCTCCGACCGCGTCAACCGCATCGCCCTCTCGCCGACCCTGCGCATCAACGCCCGCGCCACGCAGATGCGAGCGCAGGGGATCGACGTCGTAGACTTCTCGGTCGGCGAGCCCGACTTCCCGACGCCCGAGGCGGTGAAGCGCGCCGGCAAGGCAGCGATCGACGCCAACTTCACCAAGTACACGGCGAACGACGGCATCCCCGAGCTCAAGAAGGCGATCTGCGAGAAGCTCGAGCGCGAGAACCGGCTCAAGTACTCGCCGGACGAGATCGTCGTCTCCGCGGGCGCCAAGAACTCTCTGTTCAACGTCGCGATGTCGCTCTACGACGAGGGTGACGACGTCCTGATCCCCGCGCCGTACTGGGTCTCGTACCCGGACCAGGTCAAGCTCGCCAAGGCGAACCCGGTGTACGTCCCCACGCGAGAGGAGGACGGGTTCCGGCTCCAGGCGCGCGACCTGGCGGCGGCGATCACGCCCAACACGAAGGCCGTGATCCTCAACTACCCGTGCAACCCGACGGGCGCCACGTACACCCGGGAGCAACTGGAAGAGATCGCCGAGGTGTGCATCCGCGAGCAGATCTGGGTGGTCTCCGACGAGATCTACGAGAAGCTGATGTACGACGGCCAGCGCTTCACGTCGATCGCCTCGCTCAACGAGAAGATCAAGAAGCTGACGGTCGTCATCAACGGCTTCTCGAAGGCGTTCTCGATGACCGGGTGGCGCCTCGGGTACGCGGCCGGCCCGCGCGAGATCATCGCCGCATGCTCGAAGGTCCAGTCGCACAACACCTCGAACGCGACCTCGTTCGTGCAGAAGGCCGCGGTCGTCGCGCTGAAGGACTGCGCCATGGACGTGGAGCGCATGCGCCAGGAGTTCGAGCGCCGCCGCGGGGCGATCGTCTACCGCCTCCGCTCGCTGCCGGAGGTGTCGTGCGCGTCGCCGTCCGGCGCGTTCTACGTGATGCCGAACGTCGCCCGCTACCTCGACCGCGAGTTCGGCGGGGCGCCGGTCCGGAACACGTACGGCCTCTCGTACTACCTGCTCAAGGAGGCGCACGTCGCGGTCGTGCCCGGCGAGGCGTTCGGCACCGACGCCCACGTGCGCATCTCATTCGCGACCTCGATGGAGCGGATCGAGGAGGGGTGCCGCCGCATCCGCGAGGCGCTCGCTCGCCTCGAGGAGCCGCGCCGCCTGCGCCCGCGCGCGCTCAACAACGTCGTCACCAAGGTGGCCGCGTACGCCGAGACGAGGCCCGTGGGCGGTCTCGACGCGCGCAACGCGCTGCTCGAGGAGGCCTCCTCGCACCTGGCGCCGGACGCGTACTTCGAGTGGAACGGCGCGATCGCCGGGATCGTCGTCCAGCTGCGGACGAACTCCCCTCACGTCGCCGACTTCTATCAGGAGAACTTCTATCCCGCCCCGCTCGAGGGCGACCTCGAGCCGCACGCGGTGGTGTACGCCGTGAAGGACGTTCCGGGGCGCGAGCCCTCCGGCCTCGCGAGCCTCGAGACCTCGACCGCGTTCGCGTTCAACACCGCGTTCTACGGCCAGGTCCGGTCGCTCGCTCTGCAGCTCGCCGGCGAGACGGCGGCGCGCACTTCCGGCTCGCTGCTCGCTCACTGCGCGACGCTCGACGTCGAGGGGAAGGGCGTACTCCTGTGGGGCGGCCCGGGGTCGGGCCGAACCGGACTTCTCGCCGCCGCCATGCGCGAGGACGGCGTGCGGCTGGTCAGCAACGACACCGTGCTCGTGCGACTCGGCGGGTCGGAGCCGGTCGCAGATCTGATCGAGAGGAAGCTCTACCTCAAGGCGAAGTGGGTCGGCAAGTTCCGCGAGATCGAGAAGCTGCTCGAGCGCTCCAAGCTCGAGAACATGGTGGTGTCGCGCGACGGGTGCACGGTGGATCACCCCAACGACGAGTGCCCGCTCGACCGCGGCGCCGCGGTCTGCCTCGAAGCGTCGAAGAACGGCCGCGTGATGCTCGACCCGTACTGGCTGGGCGGGGCCTCGCGCCACGTGCGCCGCACGGCGCCGCGCCTCGCGGTGCTGCTCGCAAAGGACCCGGTGCTCCCGGTCGTGCAGCAGCTCGACGCGCGGGACGCCGCGCGCACGCTGGCGTCCGGCCAGCTTCCGGGGGGCACCGGCAAGGCGTTCCCGTTCATGAATCCTCATTTGGTCGGGCTCGACGCGTCGCGGTCCGACCTCGTGCGGGCGCAGCACGAGCGGCTGCTCGCGGCGACCAAGGTGGTCGTGCTGAACCTCGCCGTCGGGTCCGTGGACGCGGCCGCCAAACGCCTGTTGGACCTCGTGAGGTGACGCCGGCGACTGACGAGAGTTGATCGCCCGCTCCATCCCGGGAGCGGGGTTGTGGTCGGAGAGCGTTTCGGACGGACGGAGGGATTCCCATGGTTGCGGTCGCGTTCCCGTGGATGCCGATTCTCGTAAGTGTCGCCGTTCTCTTCCTGCTCATCGTGTTCTTCAAGTCGTTCGTGGTCGTGGGCGGCACCGAGCTCGCGGTGCTCGAGCGCAAGTACATCGGCAAGGACCTCCCGCAGGGGCGCGTGGTCGCCCAGCGCGACGAGATAGGGATCCAGGCCCGCACGCTCGCGCCCGGGCTGCACCTCCTGATCCCGTTCCTGTACAAGGCCCGGAAGGTTCCGTTCACCGTAATCGGCGAGACCGAGATCGGGGTCGTCGAGTCGATCGACGGGGATCCCGTCCCGGCGGGACGGATCTTCGCCCACGTCGTGCCCGGCCACAACCTGTTCCAGGACGGCGAGGCGTTCTTGAGGAACGGCGGCGAGAAGGGCCCCCAGATCAGCATCCTGCCGCCCGGGAACTACCGGATCAACCCGGTGCTGTTCAGGGTCCGCAAGGCGCCCGTCACGATCATCGACAAGGGCAGGGTCGGCCTGGTCAACTCGATGGACGGGAAGCCGATCCCGCCCGGCCGGCTGCTCGCCCAGAAGGTCGAGGGGCACAGCGCGTTCGAGGACGGCGAGGCGTTCCTGCGCAACGGCGGCCAGAAGGGGCCGCAGATCGAGATCCTCCTCCCAGGAACGTACAGGGTCAACACCGACCTGTTCCGCGTCGAGGTTCGCGACGCGACCGTGATTCCTCCCAGCAAGATCGGCCTCGTGACCGCGCTCGACGGGCAGCCGCTGCCCGAGGACGAGTACGTCGCGAAGCCGGTCGAGGGGCACAACGACTTCCAGAACGCGTCGGCGTTCCTCGGGGCGGGCGGCCAGCGAGGACCCCAGTTCGACGTGCTGAAGCCGGGCACGTACTACGTCAACCCGCAGATGTTCCAGGTGGAGCTCGACGAGGTCGCCGTCGTGGAGCGCGGGCAGGTCGCGGTGGTGGTCTCCAACGTGGGAGAGGAGCCGAGGCAGATCAAGGAGCTCGTGGACGCGGTCGCCGCGCGCGAGGGAACCGCCGTGGACACCAGCGAGCAGCGCAAGCCGGACGACCGCTTCTCGGTCGGGATCGAGCGCTACGTGGTGCCGAAGGGGTTCCGCGGGATCCAGCAGGAGGTGGCCGGGCCCGGGATCTACTACCTCAACCGGCGGGCGTACATCGTGTACATCGTCGACACGACCAACATCTCGGTGGACTGGGACGACTCCAAGGAGACCCGGTTCGACCCGCTGCGGGTGGTCTCGCGCGACGGCTTCGAGATCTCGGTGTCGGTCAAGGTGATCGTCCGCGTGCGCCCCGACCAGGCGCCGTACATGGTCGCCAAGATCGGCTCGATTGATAACCTGATCATGCACGTCATCCACCCGATGATCGACTCCTCGTTCCGCAACCAGGCGTCCTCGACGTCGGCGATGAACTTCCTCCAGGACCGGCAGGAGGAGCAGAAGAAGGCGGAGGAGAGGGCGCGCGTCGAGCTCGAGCGCTACCACGTCGAGTGCGTCTCGGTGCTGATCTGCCAGATCAAGCTCCCGCAGGAGCTGATGGACACCCAGACCAAGAAGATCATCGCCCAGCAGCAGCTCGCGATGTACCAGGAGCAGCAGAAGGCCGAGGCGACCCGCATCGCGACCGAGAAGACGCGCTCGGAAGCCGACCAGCAGAAGAACCTGGTCGAGGCCGAGATCGGGGTCAAGATCGCGGAGCAGAACAAGCAGAAGGCGATCCGCTTCGCGGAAGGCGAAGGCGAATCCGTGCGGCTCCGAGCGGAGGGCGAGGCGAAGGGGATCCGCGCCAAGGGCGAGGCCGAGGGTGCCCGCATCCTGGCGATGGGGGAGGCCACGGCCACCGCCTACGAGCTGCAGAACAAGGCGGTCGGCGCGCAGGGCGTCACCGCGATCGAGATCGCCAAGCAGGTGGCGGCCGGCAACGTGAAGGTCACGCCGGACTTCCTGGTCCAGGGCGGCGACACGCTGGGCGGCCTGCTCTCGGCGTTCCTCACCAGCATCATGACGGCCAAGCCGAAGGGGGGCGAGCCGGTAGCCGCAGCGGGCCAGACCAAGGGTTGATCTGGTCGCGTGTAGAGTGGACGGCGTGACCGGAACCCTACGACGCCTCGAAGCCCTCGACCGCGAGATCCCCGTCGTGATCGTCGGGGCGGGCTCGATGGGGAAGGGCCTCTTCTATCAGTGCTGCGTCACCCCCGGCGTGACCTGCGTCGGCATCGCGGACCTCGAGGTCGAGAGGGCCGTCGCGTGCGCCGAGATGATGGGACGCCCGTACCGGCGCGCCGACACCGCCGCGGAGGTCGCCGAAGCCCTCGAGCGCGGCGTCGTGGCGGTGTGCACGGACGGCGCGCTCCTCGCGGAGTGCCGCGGCGCCGACGTGCTGATCGAGGCGTCGAACTGCATCGCGCCCGCGGCCGCCTTCGCGATCGCCGCGATCGAGAGCGGGAAGCACCTCGTGCTCATGAACTCGGAGATCGACCTCGTGTTCGGGCCGCTCCTCGCCGCGATGGCCCGCCGCAACGAGGTCGTGTACACGAGCTGCGACGGCGACCAGCACGGCGTGCTCAAGCGGCTCGTCGACGACCTGCGCCTGTGGGGGTTCGAGCTGGTGATGGCGGGGAACATCAAAGGGTTCCTCGACCGCACCGCGAACCCCACGACGATCGTCCCGGAGGCGGACAAGCGCCGCCTCGGGTACAAGATGTGCACGGCGTACACCGACGGCACCAAGCTGTCGATCGAGATGGCGCTGCTGGCCAACGCCCTCGGCCTGGCGACGCCGGTGACCGGGATGCACGGGCCCCGGGCGGGCCACGTCCGCGAGGTGTTCGACCTGCTCGACATCGAGTCGCTGTGGCGCGCTCACGGGCCGTTCGTGGACTACGTGCTCGGGGCGAAGCCCGACGGCGGGGTGTTCGCGGTCGGTCGGTGCGAGCACGCGTACCAGCGGGAGATGATGGCGTACTACAAGATGGGGCGCGGCCCCTTGTACCTGTTCTACCGCCCCTACCACCTCTGCCACGTCGAGGCGATGGAGTGCGTCGCCGAGGCTGCGCTCGACGGGCGCTCGCTCCTGGAGCCGGCCGCGGGCCTGCGCACCAACGTGTTTGCATACGCGAAGCGGGGCCTGCGCGCGGGCGAGGCGCTCGACGGGATCGGCGGCTACACGTGCTACGGGATGATCGACAACTGCACCCCGGGCGGCTCGCACCCGGGCCTCCCGATCTGCCTCGCGGACGACGTGACGCTGACCCGCGACGTCGAGAAGGACCAGGCGATCGCGTTCGACGACGTCGAGGTCGACCAAGCGCGGTTCGAGTTCGACCTCTTCCGCCGCTGCCAGGCGGCTGCGCGGCGGATGCCCCCCCGATGAAGCTCGGGATCGCCGTCGTCTACATGGTCAGGGAGGGCAGCGAGTGCCTCCTCGACCTCCACCTCGACCACATCCGACGCCACACCGCCGGCGAGTTCTCCATCTACGGCTGTGTCAACCGGCTCGCGACAGGGCTCAGGTCCCGGGTGTCGGCGTGCCCCGAATTCGTCGCCCTCGAGCTTCCTCTCGCGGCGCTCCGCGAGAGCGAGGAGCACGCGCACTACCTCGAGCGCCTGATCGACGCGGCGCTCTCGGACGGAGCCACACACGTCGCGGTCCTGCACGTGGACTCGTTCCCGGTCCGCCCCGGCTGGTCGGAGGACCTCGCCGGGCGGCTGACGCCGTCGTGCCCGTTCGCGGCGGCCGTGCGTGAGAGCCGGCTCGACCGGAAGCCGTTCACGGCCGGGATGGTGATCTCGGGCGACTTCCTGCGCGAGCGGCGCCCGCGCTTTCTGCTCGGCGAGGCGGAGCGCGGCTCCGCTGCGTACCGCGCGTACCGCCGGCGGTTCCGGCATCACCCCGACTCGGGCGTCGGGTACGGGTTCCTCGCGTTTCGCGAGGGGCTCGACTGGCTCCAGCTCGAGCGCACGAACCGGGGCGAGGACCACCGGCACTTCGGCAGCATCTACGGGGACACGTTCTTCCACCTCGGCGCCGCAGCGTGGAAGCGGAAGGACTTTCCTGGAAGCCGCGGGCCGACGGTGGCGCTCGACATTCGTGCGCGGCTCTCGGGGGGCGCGTTGGGCCTCGTCCCGAAGCGGGTGCGCGTGGGAATCAAGAGAGCGCTGAACCGGACGCTCCCCGCGCTCGACATCGGCCGCAAGTACGCCGCGAACGAGGCTGCGTTCCTCGCCGTCAGAGAGCGGCTGTTCTCCGACCCGGACGCATACATCCGCTTCTTGCGATTTGGTTGATTGGGCCGGCGCGGCGCGCTGCGAGAGGCGGGCGGCGCTACGCCTGCTTCGCCATTTCGAGCTGCAGCATGCGCTGGTGCTCGATCTCGGACTGTCGCAGGGTCTCGAACAGCGAGGTGACCTCGGGGTGCGTGAGGTGCTGCAACGCCGCCGCGTAGTACCGCTCGGCCTTCTTCTCGGCGGCGAGCGCGAGCGTGAACGCCGCCGCCGGCGTCATGGCCGCCGTCGCCTTCTCCTCGTACGGGGCCTCGATCCCCCAGACTGCCCGATTCGCGAGGTTGGCCACCGCGTCGGCGTAGAGGGCCTTGCGCCGCTCGGCGAGCTGCTCCCGGTGCAGCTTCTCGCGGTACGCCATCTTCTCGAAGAAACGTGCGACGTCGCGGTTGCCGTGGCTCTCCATGATCGCGGCGAAGTGCTCGTACTGCTCGTGAGCCTCCTCCTCCGCGAAGATCGCGAGGTCCAGGACGTCGTGGGGCTGAATCTTCGAGAAGTCCATGTCGATGGCCATCGTCCCTCCGGGTGGTCGGGGCCGGGGTGGTCCGCCGCCGGGGCGGCTCTCCCCCCGGCCGCACCGTCACTCTGCCCGGTGCGTGAGGTTCTGTCAACAGGGATCTCGGGGCGCCGGCCGCGTTGCGGGGCGCATGCGCCGTCGGTGCACGGCTGTGTCGTCGCACCCGTTGTCGGGGGCGACTCCCGCGCTCGGGACGCGGCCGGCGACCGGGGTCAGTGTCCGGCGCCCTTGGTGAGCGGCTGAAGCCCGCCGGAGAAGACCCGCTCGCTCTTGCCGCCGTACTCGCTCCCCGACGTGAGGAACGCGCCGGTGAGCCGTCCTTCCTTGTCCACCTCGACCGGGATGCAGACCTCCGACCGCGCGATCCCCTCCGCAGCGACCAGCGGTCCGTCGAGGTCCGCCTCGACCACGAAGCTCGTCTGCAGCATGAACCCCTTAGGCGGCTTCCCCGGGTTGGGGTACAGATGCCCGCCCTTGAGCGTCGCGTCGCCGAGCTTCCCCGCGACCGAGCCGTCGCGGTTGATCGTGAGCGACACCGGCAGTTCCTTGGCGTTGCACCAGTTGACGGCGACGTCGGCCTTTCCCTCCCAGTGACCGGCCATCGCCGCCGGGGGAGTGACCGCCGCCCGCTTGCACGACGCGGCGGCCGTCACGAACCCGAGGATCAAGAAAGCAGTCGCTACCCTCCGGATCATCATCTCGAGCCTCCCTGGCGCGTCCCGTTCGGGTGCGGTTGCGGACGGTTGAAAGCGCGCCTCAAATTCAGGTACGACAGGGGAACTCTCCTCTCAATATGAACCGCGCTCAGCGAGCGCGCAAGGCCCGCTCGCCGATCAGGACGACGGTAGGCACGGCCTCACCGTGCGCTGTCGTCGAGGTCGAACCGCCGGAGGGCGGTCGAAGGCGCCTGCGTGGGATAATCGAGGCCGTGCCCGCCGCCAAGGAGGCCCTCGGACGCTGGCCACTCATCGTCGTCCTGGCGCTCTCGCTCCACCTCTCCGGCGGGATCTTCGGCAGGGGGCTGTGGAAGCCGGACGAGCCGCGTGAGGCGGCGATCGCGGCGCGCATGGCGAGGCCCGGAGCGGACCTCGCGGTGCCGCACCTGGGAGACGCCGCGTTCTGCGAGAAGCCGCCGCTGTACTACTGGGTGGCCGCCGGGTCGCTCCGCCTCCTCGGCGGACGCACGGTGACGATCCGCCTGCCGAACCTCGTCTACGCTCTCGTCGGCGCCCTCATGGTCGGCCTCCTCGCGCGCGCCGCGGCGGGCCGGTCGGCGGCGCTCGCCGCCGGGGTGGCGATGGGGACGCTCTACCTCGCGTACCGCGTCGAGATCTGGATCGCGACCGACGCGCTCCTGATGGCCTCGGTCGCCGGCGCCCTGCTCGGCTGCTACCGCGGGCTGGGCGCGCGGCGCGGGTGGCCGAAGCTCGCCTGGTACTCGGTGATGCACGCGTTCCTCGCGGCGGGGTTCCTCGCCAAGAACGTCGTCGCGTGGATCGTCCCGCTGCTCGCGCTCGGCGTCGTCATCGCGTGGGAGCGGCGCTGGCGCGAGCTCCTCGCGTGGGAGCTGGTCGCACCGCTCGCGATCCAGGCCGCAGCCGTGCTTCCGTGGGTCGCCGCGGTCGCCGCGCGCCCCGAGGGCGCCGCGTACCTGCGCGCGTTCTTCCTCAATAACCTCGTCGGACGCTTCACCGAGATCCCCGGCGTCGGCTACACGCGCTCGCACCCCGGCTCTCCGTTGACGTACCTCGTGCAGCTCCCGGTGTTCCTCCTGCCGTGGACGTTCGCGCTCGTCGCGGCGGCGGTCGCCGCGTGGCGGGGGTGCTCGTCCGGCGAGGGCGGCCGGCCGGCGTGGCGCTTCGCGGTCGCGTCGGTCGTCCCGGGGCTTGTCGTGCTCTCGGCGTCGGCGACCGCGCGCGACATCTACGCCGGCGTCCTGATGCCGGGGTTCGCCGTGCTGGGCGGGGTGTGGGTCGAGCGCGCCCTGGCCGCCCCGGGCCGCCTCGACCGCGCGATGGTCAAGGCCACGGCGGGGCTCGTCCTCGCCGCGGCGCTGGCCGTTCCTCCGGCGGTCCTCGGCGCGGTCGCGCATCTAGGGGCGTCCATCGGGCCTCCGGCGCTGCTCGCCCTTGCGGCCGGCTGGGTCGCGGGCACGGCGGCGGCGGTGACGTCGTGGCGTGCAACGCGGGGCGGGCGCGTCGGCGCGCCGCTCGCGCTCGCCGCCGCCGCGTGGATCGTGACGTGGTCGTGCTGGGCTCCACTGGTGTTCCCGGTGATCGACCGGGCGCAGGACCTCGCGCCGGTGGTGCGGGCGACCGCCGAGGTCGCGGCCCACCACCCCGTCGCCCTCTGGCAGCCCGACGAGACGATCGTCGCGGCGATGGACTACGAGGCCGGCCTGACCCCGAGACGAATCACCGATGCCGCCGAGGCCGCCGCGACCCTGGCCGCCTCCCCGGACCTCCACCTCCTCGCCGAGGCGACCGCCTCCAAGTCGAAGGAGGCGGGGCTCGCCGTGCTGCGCGACCGGCTCGGCCTCGCCGTGATGCGGCGTGTCGACCTGCCGCCGCCGGGGGGCCGGAGCTACGTGATCCTGGGTCCGCCGGCGCGGTGAGCTCGTCCTAGAGGCCGAGCCGCCGCCGCCACGGACGCGTGCGCTCCTTGATGCTCTGGGTCAGCGCGCGCAGCGCCAGGCGCCGTTCGTACAACCGGCGCAGCCGGGCCGCGTCGAGACCGCGGGCGCCGCAGTACCCGGCGAGCAGCTCGCCGTCGTCGTTGAGCCGGAGCTGGACGAGGTTCGCGATGCCGGTCGCGGTCCCCACGGGGCCGAACCGCATGCGGTTGATGTCCACGAGCTGGAACTCGAGCCCGGCCGGCCGGCCGGGCGCGGGCACGATGAGGACGTTCCCGGCCGTGAGGTCGAGGTGCAGGACGCCGAGCTCGTGCAGGCGGCCGACGAACGCTCCCGTGAGCGCGAGCAGCCGGGAGCGGTCCGCCGCGTCGGGGAGACGCAGCGCGCGCGCCTCGCGGAACTCCGGCAGGAACGCCGTACAGAAGTACGCCGCGGTCGGCAGACCGCGCCGTCGCACCTCGACCGCCGCGAGCGGCTCCGGCGTGCCGACCCCGAGGCGGCCGAGCCGGACGGCGTGGTCGAACGCGCGCGCCGCCTTGGTGGCGCGCACGCGGTAGATGAGGCGCCTCCCGAGGCTGCTCACGGGGAACCGCTTCACCGCCACCTGCCGGCCGGCGGCGGTCGCGCGGAAGATCACGTTCCTGCCGCGGTAGATCTCGGCGTCGGGCGTCACGGTCGCGGCGAGCGCCTCGAGGCCCTCGCACCAGTCGCGCGTCTCCGGGCGATTCCAGGCGGGCGCGAGACGCACGATGGTGACGACGGCGGCCACGCGGGTATCTTACGGCACCGAGTCGGTCGGACTAGCCGGGGGTGGCGTTCTCGGCGGCGGCGGAGGCCGCCCCCGTCTCCACGTCGACCCGCGCGAGGACGACGGCCCCGAGCACGAGGAACACCGCGACGGAGAGGATGCTCGCGCGCGGGTTGTGCGTGAGCTGACCGACGACGGCGTACAGGAGAGGTCCGAGGATCCCCGCGAACTTCTCGGAGAGGGCGTACAGCCCGAAGAACTCTCCGGACTTCGCCCGTGGCGCGAGGGTCGCGTAGAGCGCCCGCGAGAGCGCCTGTGTGCCGCCCTGGACCGAACCCACGAGCACCCCGATCAGGAAGAACTCGGCCTGCGTCCGCAGGAAGAACCCCCAGACGGGGATGATGGCGTACACGCCCAGGCCGAGGATGATCGCTCCCCTGGTGTCGAGCCGGCGGGCGAGCCGCTCGAACAGGGTGTCGCCCAGTGCGCGGGCGAACGCGAGGCCGAGGATCTGGTCCGCGGCGATCATCGTCAGGGCGGGTCCGACGCCGAGCCCCGGCCTCGGGTTCGCGTACGCTCCGAGGAGCGGCAGCGTCGCGGCGGTCCAGAGGACCATCGCGAGTGCGCGGCCCCGCGCTGTCGACGTCGGGTCGGGGACGCGGCCGAGCACGAGGGCGTACGGGAACGCGACGAACTGAGTCAGCAGGAGCGTGCCAGTGAGCGCGGCGGTCGGGAGGCCGAGAGCGGCGCCGTACGCGGTGGCGAGCAGGATGATCGCCCCGATCCCCTCCATGTACAGCCAGAACGCGAGGAGCATCGTGAAAAGCTCGCGTCGCTCGCGCAGGTCGCGGAGCGTCCGGCGCAGGCGGACGAACGCGTCGCGGGCCGCCCCCCCCGTGCCGCCGTGCGCAAGCGGGGCGGCCGGCGGCTCCGGCACCGACCTCGCGAGAGGAACGGCGAACCCCATCCACCAGGCGCCGACCGCGAGGAACGCGACGCGCACGACGAGCTCCTGGGTGACCCCGTTAGGGGCCGCGAAGAGGTACGCCGCAGTGGCGATCGCGAGCAGGAGACCGCCGCCGACGTACCCCATGGCGTACCCGAGCGCCGAAGCCCGATCGAGGTCCCCGGGGCGAGCGAGGTGGGGCAGTAAGCTGCTGTTGAGGCCGAGCGCGACGTTGACCGCGATCTGCGAGGCGACGTAGAGCGCGAGCGCAAGCACCCATCGGCCGCTCGTGACGGCGATCATCGCGGACGCGACGGCGGCTCCGAATCCCGTCGTGACGAGGAGGATCCGCTTGCGCCGGCCCGTGATGTCGGCGATCGTGCCGATGATCGGCGCTAGCGCGGCGACCGCGAGCAGCGCGAGCGAGACCGCAAGGGCGTACACGTTGGAGGCGGTGTCGCGTGCCCGCGCGGCATCCGCGCCGACCGCGAACGCCGGCGCCGCGACGGCTACGAAATACGGCGGGAAGAACGTGGTCGCGGTGACCGTCACGTAGCCATGGTCGGCCCAGTCGTACAGCGCCCAGGCGCGGATCCGCCGCCGGTAGACCTGTTCGGGGGATGTGTTCCGCACTCCGGGCCATGCTAGCGCATCGCGGACGCACGCAGCGCGCGGCGGGACTCAACCTACGCGCCGCACGCCGTACGTCAGGCCCGGCCCCGTACACGAGTTCATCCTCTTCAACCGCCCGAACGGCTTCGGCCGGATCCTCACGGTGATGCGGTGGGACGCCGAGAACCTCCGGTAGACTTCCGGGCGCGGGAGCGAGTCGGGTGGACACGAGACGCGCGCGGGCGCTCGCCGAGGGGCTGGGCGCCGTCATGGTGTGGGGGGCCTCCTTCATCGCGACGAAGGTCGCGCTGGCCGAGGTTTCGCCCGCGACGGTCGTGTGGCTCCGGTTTGCGATGGGAGTGGCGGTGCTCGCCGTCGCGGTGCTCGCCTCGAGGCAGTGGGCGACCGTGAGCGCGCGGACGCTCGGAACGTTCACGCTGCTCGGGCTGATCGGGATCACGTTCCACCAGTGGCTCCAGTCCAACGCCCTCGTGACGTCGCGGGCGAGCACGAGCGGGTGGATCGTCGCGACGACGCCGGTGTTCATGGCGATCCTGGGCCGCGTCGTCCTCAAGGAGCGGCTGGGAGCGGTGCGCATCGCCGGGATCGCGCTGGCGGCGCTCGGAGTGGTGCTCGTCGTGACCCGGGGCGAGCCGGGGGCGCTCCTCCACGGCCAGCTCGGGGCTCCCGGCGACATCCTGATCGTGGTGTCGGCGCCGAACTGGGCCGTGTTCTCGGTCCTATCGCGGCGCGCACTCCGGTCCCACCCCGCGATCCGGACGATGGCGTACGTGATGGCGACCGGGTGGCTGTTCTCGTCGCTCCTCCTCGCGGCGGGTCCGGGGCTCTCGGAGGTCCCGAGGCTCTCGGCCCGCGGCTGGGGAGCGATCGCCTTCCTCGGCGTCGCGTGCTCGGGTCTGGCGTACATCGCGTGGTACGACGCCCTGCAGCGGATGCCCGCGTCCGACGCGGGGGCACTGCTCTACCTCGAGCCCCTGATTGCGATGGGAGTGGCCGCGGCCGTGCTCCACGAGCCGGTGACCGCCGCCACGGTGATCGGCGGCGCCGTCATCCTGGTGGGGGTGTGGCTGGTCAACCGGACGCCCGCCGAGCGCGCGGGCCGGGACGCCATCGCGCTCGGGCCGGGCGAGGAGTGAGGGCGGCGGCCAAGCCGCCCGAACGCGCGGCGAGCCTCAGTAGCGCCGGAACATCGCCTGGATCTCCTTCGTGTCGGTGGTCCGCGTCAGGGCGAGCGTGAGCAGCACGCGGGCCTTCTGGGGCGACAGGTTGTCGGCCACCACGAAGTCGAGGGCGTCGTCGTCCGCCTCGCCGTTGCGCGCCACGGCGCCGCCCGGGATCCGGCTGGCCCGCACGACGACGATCCCCTTTGCGCGCGCCTCGACGAGGGCGGCCTTGGCGTCGTTCGAGAGGCTGCCGTTGCCCGTGCCCGCGTGGACGATCCCCCGCATCCCCGCCGCGACCATCGCGTCGATCCCGACGCGCCCCGATCCCGCGTACGCGAGGACGATTCCGACCTTCGGGAGCTCCTCGATCCCGGAGACGTCGAACGCGGTCTCGGTGGTGTGCGCGCGGATCGGCGCCCGGTAGAACACCGGTCGGCCCGCCTCCATGACCCCGAGCATCCCGAGCTCGGGCGTCTGGAACGTGCCGAGCGAGGACGTGTCGGTCTTCGTCACGTCCCGCGCCGCGTTGATCTGATCGTTCAGGCACACCATCACCCCGCGGCCGGCACTTTCGGCGCTCGCGGCCAGGGCGACCGCGTTGAGCAGGTTCATCGGGCCGTCGGCGCTGAGTGCGGTGGCGGGGCGCATCGCCCCCACGAGGACAACGGGCTTGCTGCTCTTCACGACCAGATCGAGGAAGTACGCGGTCTCCTCGAGCGTGTCGGTGCCGTGCGTGATCACGATGCCGTCGACGTCATCGCGCGCGAGCAGTTCGTTGACGCGCTTGGCGAGCTTGAGCCAGTGGGCCGGGGTCATGTTCTCGCTCGCGATCTGGAACACCTGCTCCCCGGAGATGCGGGCGACCTTGGCGAGCTCCGGCACCGCGGCGATCAGGGCGTCCACGCCGAGCGTGGCCGCCTTGTACCCGACGGTGGTCGTGCTACTCGCCCCGGTCCCGGCGATGGTGCCGCCGGTCGCGAGCACGGTCACGTTCGGCAGGCGGGGCTGGGGCGCGGGCTGCGCCGCGACCGGCGCCACCGCGGCCGCGAGTGCGAGGGCGATCCCCCCGAGGCGTGAGCTCATCGTCGTCGACCTCCAGTGCACGGCCACCAAAATACCAGGGGGAGCCGGGCTGCCGCCCGGCGTCGGGGGTTGCCCGGTAGCACGAAGTGTGGAAGAATTCTCAATTCACAGTGCTTCGGGCGACAGGGCTCGGGCGGTGCCAGAGCGGGGGGCCTGGTGGGGAGCGCGGAAGCGACAATCGGTGAGGTCGGCGGGCGATCCCGGCTCGCGCGAGCAGCCGCGCCTGAGTCGGTCGCGGCGCCGGTCCGGGTCCGGGCGCTCGATCGACGGCTCGAGACCGGCCTCTGGATCCTCCTCGTGGTGTTTTCGTTCCACGGCGTGTTCGGCCACTCGCTGTGGGGCGGCAACGAGACGCGCGAGGGCGGGATGATCTGGGATATGGTCCGCAACGGGACGTACGTGACCCCGACGATCAATGGCACGCCGTTCCTCGAGAAGCCGCCGCTGCTGCACTGGACCGGCGTCGCCGTGTGCAAGGCCGCCGGCACCGTGACTGAGGGTTTGGTTCGCCTGCCCGCCGCGCTCTACGGGTTGGGGACTCTCCTCCTCCTCGTGGCGTTCGTGCGCGGCCCGCGGGCGCCGGCGGAGCGCCTGGCCGCGCCCGACGGCCGCCAGCTCGCCTCGTGGGCGGCGGCGTTCCTCTGCGGTACGGCGATCGAGTTCCAGGAGTACGCCCGCATCGTGCTCACGGACATGGCACTCGTGTTCGTCGTGACGCTCGCGCTCGTGGTCTTCTGGCGTGCATACCTGCGGCCCACGTCGTGGCGGTGGGCGGCGTTCCTCGTCGCGGCGGCGGCCGCGTTCTACGCCAAGGGTCTCATCGGGCCGGTCCTCATCTGGGCCTCGGTCGCGGTGTTCCTCCTGTGGAAGCGCCGGCTCCGGCTGCTCCTCGGGCTCGCGGCCTGCTACGTACCGGTGTTCGTGGCGCTGGTCCTGCCGTGGGTGGGGGCGCTCTACCGCTTCGGAGGCGAGCCGGCGGTCAAGTTCGTGTTCTGGGACAACCAGATTGGGCGGTTCTTCACGTTCGCGAACCAGAACCTGCCGCACGACCCGTTCTTCATCAACAAGGAGCGCTGGTACTACTACATCGTCAACGTCCCCCTCTACCTCGCGCCGTGGACGCTCCTGCTCGTTCCCGCCGCCGTCGCGTGGGCGCGGAGGCGGTCGCCGTTCCGGACGGATTTCCATCTCTTCATTGCATGCGGGCTCGCCGGGATGGCGCTCGTACTGCAGGCGTCCTCCGCGAAGGTCGCGAACTACGCGCTCCCGCTCTACCCCTTCCTCTTCGCGGCCGTGGCCGTGTGGCTCCTCGAGATGCTGGTGCGCGGGCGTCCGACCCTGCTCGAGCGGATGACGATACGCGTCACAGGAGGCGGGGTCGCGCTCCTGTTCGGCCTCGGGGTCGTCGTCTTCATCGTGGGCACGCTGACCAGGCCTCGCCTGTTCGGCGTGAGTGGATTGCCGCAGGCCGCTGCCGGCATTGCGGGCGCCGTGTTCGTGCTCGCGCTCCTCGCCGCGGCGGCGATGCTCCTCCTCCGGCTGGTGCGCTCCGATGAACGCCCGCTGGTGGGCGTGTTGGGACCCGCGGCGTACGTGGTGGCCGCGATGGCGATGCTGCAGATCGCGACGCCCGTGATCGACCAGCAGCGCTCGTACAAACCGATCGCCGCGCTCGCCGCCGAGGAGGGGCGCCACGGCGTCACCATCGGGCTCGGGACCAACGAGTACCACGACGTCGGGGCGTTCACCTTCTACCTCGACCGCCGCCTCCCCACCCTCGTCACTCCCGGCGACATCTCGGCGTTCCTGCGGGCGCCCGAGCCGCGTGCCGTCCTGGTTCCGGTCGAGCAACTGGCGCCGCTGGCGGAGAAGCTCGTCGGGGTCCCGCACGTGCGTCTCGATGCGGGACGACAGGGGTCGCTGAGCAGGGCGTATGCGCTGCTCGAGAACCAGGCGGGGGAGGTCGCGAGCGGAAGGGCCGCGGCGCCGTCCCAGGGCGCGGTCGTGATGGCGACCCACTCGCCGCCGCCGCCCGCTGCTGTCAACCCGCGCGGGAAGCGCGTCCCGGGCCGCCCCCGGACCAACCCGCCCTCGTAGAACACCGAGCGGCGCGGCGCCTGCACCTGCGGGGCCTCTGAAGCAGGAGAGTCCGCGAGACGGCGCGGCAGGCGTGCGACGAGGCGCCCGGCGGGGAGTCGCGACGCCGGCCGATCAGGCCGGAACCTGCTCCGCCAGCGCCTTCTCGAGGGCGCGCCGGTCCTTGGGAGAGATCGTCACGAACTCGACGCCGACCTCGACGCGCCCGGGCTCCTTGACCTCCTCCCACACGACGCGCCCCTCAGCCTTGACGACGCGAGTTGCGAGCGAGATGAGGAGCTCGACGCGCGTCCCCGCGCCCAGCGTCTCGTGATGGACGAACATGCACCCACCACGACCGACGGTGCGGGTCTTGGCCAGCGACTCGGAGGTTTCATCCCCGATCTTCTTCACGAGGAGAGCCTTCTCAGCCGGAACTCGTGGAAATCGTCGCTGTTCCCCTGGCTTCTTAGGCATTCGCCCACCCTCGGTCGCTTGGACCAATCTACCAGCGGGGAACTCGCAGTTCAAGGCGACGAGGGGTGGCCCGGCGCCCGAGTGGGGGACCAAACGTCGCTCAGGGCACGCCGCTGCTACAATCCGGCGACGTCGCGGACGTGCGCCGGAAGGCAGGTGACCTCCATGACGACCCCCCGACCCGAGCGGTTCCCCAGGGTGTTCTGGACCGCCAACACGACCGAGCTGTTCGAGCGCGCCGCCTACTACTCGATGGCGAGCTTCATCGTGATCTACCTCGGGCAGCTGGGGTTGGGAACGTACTGGCCGGCGATCTTCAATACGCTCCTGTGGTACCTGGTGTACTTCCTGCCGGTGCTGTCCGGCACGATCGCCGACCAGATCGGTTTCCGCCGCGCGCTCCTCATCGCGTTCGTGCTCCTGACCTTCGGGTACCTCCTGATGGGGTTCCCCGTGTGGCTGGGCGGAGCTTCGCTCGCGCCCACGATCGAGCGGAGCGTCACCGCGGGGGCCAACGTCGTGGTGCCGGCCGTGGTCGGGATCGTGCTGATCGCGGTCGGCGGATCGTTCGTCAAGCCGTGCATCCTGGGGACCGCGCAGAAGACCGCGGGAACGCGCGCGACGCTCGCGTTCGCGATCTTCTACGTCGTGGTCAACATCGGTTCGCTGTTCGGGCGCGCCGTCGCGTTCTACGTGCGTACCAGACCGGGGGCGAACCTCTCCCTGATCTTCGGCGTCGCGATGGCGATGGCGGTCCTCGCGTTCGTGGTGGTTTCGAGCCTGTACCGCGACGTCGGGACGACGGCGGGCGCCCGCCCGCCGGAGAGGCCGCGCCGCTCGGTCCGCGAGATCCTCGTCGGGATGGTCCGGGTCCTCGGGAACGTGCGGTTCGCACTCTTCCTCGCGGTGTCGTGCGGGTTCTTCTTCCTCTACAACCAGGTGTACGTCGCGCTGCCCCTCTACCTCAAGACCGTGGTCGAGTCGAGCCCGGCCATGGACATCTACACCATGGCGAACCCGCTCGTGATCGTGTGCTTCCAACTCCTCGTCACGAGGGCGTTCGGGCGCATGAGGCCGATCCGCTCGATGATCGTCGGGACCGTGATCATCGGGCTCGCGATGGCGATCAACCTGATCCCGATCCTCGTCGGCGGCGATCTGCGGGCGCCGATCTGGCACTGGCTGCCGGTCGGCTCGCTCATGGTCGTGACGTGCATCGCGCTCGGCGCGTTCGCGGAGCTGTTCACCTCGGCGCGCATGTACGAGTACGTCGGTGCGCTCGCGCCCAAGGGGCAGGAGGGGCTGTTCCTGGGGTACGCCAACCTCCCGCTCGCGTTCGGCTCGTTGCTGGGCGGCCCGGTGGGCGCGTTCATCTTCAACGAGGTGATGGCAAAGGGGGCGACGCGGCGGCCGGACGGCCTCCTAGACCTCGTGCCGTCGCACAACGCCCTGGGGTGGACGATCTTCATGGCGGTCGGCCTCTCCTCGGCCGTCAGCATGTGGCTGTTCAACCGCTGGCTCGAGAAGCAGACGGCGTAGGTCCGACCGCTACCGGCCGCGCCCCGCGTCGGACGGGCGCGCGGCGAGGGCGCCCTCGCCGGCCTCGCGGAACGCGCGCGACACCCCGCCGACCCCGAGCTTGACGCCCCCGAACACGCGGGAGACGAGCAGCGCGCCCTCGAGGTCCGCCCGCCGCAGCAACTCGAGCAGCACCCGGCCGGGGTGTCCCACTTCGCCATCGTCCTTCGAGCGCTCGAGGACGGCGCCGGACGCGTCGCGCACGCGCAGTGCCCAGCAGTGGTGACTCGCCTTGCGGTGCTCGCCGCGCTTGCGCTTGAGCATCGCGGCGACGTCGGCCTCCGAGTCGGCCGGAAACGCCACCGCGTGGAACCGCGACCGCTCCACCGTGAGCTTGAACTCGGTCTCGGCCGGGACCTTCACCGTCGTCTCCGGGAGCCGGCTGCATCGTCGCGCGCGCCCATCGAAGGCATCGTACCCGGTTTCGGCTTTCGCGGCCCGGGTGTCCAACGGGCAGGAACGGAAGCCGCGAACGAAAGGAGGCCGCCATGTTCGACACCGCACTGAACGCACCGAACCGCGGGCGAGGGGTCAGGCGCAAGCTCGCCACGCTGCCGGCGGCGCTCGCCGTCCACGCCCTCGCGCTCGGCCTCGTCATGGCCGGCCAGCTTTGGGCGGTCGACCAGGTCCCCGAGGTGATCTCCGTGCCGCCGCTGATGGTGCACATCCTCCCGCCGCCGGGAGGCGGCGGCGACAGCCATGCGACCGGCCACCACGCCCGGCGTACGACGGTCGCCCAGGTGCACCACCCCGTCGCGGTCCAGCCCTCGGATGTCCCCAAGGACGTTCCGAAGAACACCGGTGCGGAGACGCCGACGAGCGGCACCGTCCCTTTCAGCGAGCGGCAGGGGCCGGACACGGGAGGCGGGGACGACCGCCCGCCCGGAGGCGAGTCGGGTCCCGGGGTGGAGGAGGGTGACGACGTTCCCGACGCCGTCGGACCGATCCACGTCGGCGGCAACGTCATCGCCCCGGTACCGGTGTCGCGCCCCTCGCCGCGGTACCCCGAGGTGGCGCGCAGGTTGGGGGTCCACGGCACCGTCTCGCTTGAAGCCGTCATCGACGAGGAAGGCAACGTCACCAACGTTCGCGTCGTCGCGGACCCCGGTTACGGGTGCGGCCAGGCCGCTCTCGATGCCGTGAGGATGTGGCGGTACCGGCCGGCGACGCTCAACGGCCGGGCGGTGGCCGTCTTCCTCACGATTTCCGTGGTGTTCCAACTCACCGGAGCGGAGTAGCGTGCGGCCGTTCGCTTCCACCTTGCGCGACGCAACGGCGGCCGGGGGCGCCCGGCCGCCGCCCCGCCGGCCTCGCCGACTCTCTCAACGACGCACCAAGCTGAAGACAACTCTCGCGCAAGCCGTGCCAATCCCGGCACGGCTTATCTTCTCGCCGCCGGGCGCGCCGCGCCGGGCGGGTATGATGCCGGCATGATCGAGATCTTCACCGGCCTCGCGATCCCCGACGGAGAGGTCCGGTTCTCAGCCTCACGCGCCGGCGGCCCCGGCGGCCAGAACGTCAACAAGGTGGCGACGAAGGTGACGCTGACGTTCGATGTCGCGGGCTCGCCAGACCTGAGCGAGGCGCAGCGGGCGCACATCCGCGAGCGCCTCGCGACGCGCATCTCGCGCGACGGGATCCTGCACGTCGTCTCGCAGCGTCACCGCACGCAGGGCGCGAACCGCGCCGCTGCCCTCGAGCGCTTCGTCGATCTGCTCCGGTACGCGCTCGCCGAGGAGAGCGCCCGGGTCCCGACCCGCCCGACGCCGGTGTCGAGGGAACGGCGCGTCGCCGACAAGAAGCTCCACGCCCGGATCAAGGAGTCCCGTCGCCGCCCCCTTCCCGAGGAGTGAGCTTCGACGCGGCGAAGAGCCGACTGAGGGAAGAGGGTAGAGGGAACACCGGCGCTTCGGGCCCAGCGCCTTCCCTCTTCCGTCTTCCCTCACCAGCCGCTCGACGCGCCTCCGCCGCCGAAGCTCCCGCCCCCACCCGAGAATCCGCCGCCCGAGCTCCACCCGCCGCCGGAACCCGAGTGGCCACTCGAGGCGGCGAACGTGACGAGGCCTGGGTGGCCCTTGAGGAAGGCCTTTCCGGCGGCGGTCTTCCCGAGCACGAGCTTGGCGATCGGGAACCCGAGGACCCAGATCGGGAACAGGGCGAATCCGGGCCTCCCCCAGAAGGCGGCGGGGAACATCGCGTAGAACGGCATCAGGAAGGCGTAGAGGAACCAGCTCATGCAGCCCTTGCCGAACAGTGCCACGAACGAGAAGACGCCGACGACCAAGACGAAGATCAACGTCCCGACGAGCTTGGCGGCGAGCGGGGCATCGGGAGCCGCGCGGCGCGCCGCCGCGGTCGCCGCCGGGAGGACGTCCTTCCCCTGGATCGTCCCGAGCATCGCGTCCACGCCGGCCTCGACGCCGCGGCCGAAGTCGCCGTCCCGGAACGCCGGCCTCACCACGTCGTCGAGGATCCTCTTGCACGCGATGTCGGTGAGCTTCGGCTCGAGCCCGTACCCGACCTCGATGCGCATCTTCCGGTCGTCCCGCGCGATCAGCAGGAGCGCGCCGTCGTCCACGCCCTTTCGGCCGAGCTTCCAGGTCTGCACCACCTTGAGCGAGTAATCCTCGAGCGGCTCCCCGTCGAGCGACGGGATGGTGAGGACGGCGACCTGGGCGCCGGAGGCCTTCTCGAACGCCGCGAGCTTGGCCTCGATGCGGTCGCGGACCTCCGCCGGCAGCATCCCGGCGGTGTCGTTGACCCGCCCGGAGAGGTACGGTACATCGCGGGCCGCGGTGGAGGCGGCCAGCGCGAGGAGTGCCGCCGCGACGAGCGCGAAACGGTGAGCCCCGCGCACCGTCACTCCTCCCGCATCTGCAGCGTGTCGGGGAGCTCGTCGGTGTCGTCGGCGGCCCGCGCCACCTCGTGCCGCTCGAGGAGCTCGCCGCACCGCGCGATCGCCCCGGCGAGAGCGTTCCCGGGGCGGCCGGCGCGAATCCCATCGACAATGCCGGCGACGATCGAGTCCCACTCGTTCTGCTCGACGCGCGCGTGGATCCCCGAATCGGCCATCACCACGACGCGCCGCTCGAGGAGCGAGAGGAAGATCAACACGCCGGTGCGCCCGCGGGTCTTGAACACCTCGCTGTCGAGGAACGCGGCGGTGGCCCGCTGCCGGACGCGGTGCTCGACCTTTGCGGCGCCGGCGAGGGCGAGCTTGAGCGGTCCGATCGTCGCCGCCGCGAGGTACCCCAGCGCCGCGCCGATCGCGGGCGGCAGCAGGATCCACGCGAGCGACGGGACGCCCCAGACGTCGCCGAAGTACCGGGCGACGCCCGCCACCACCGCGGCGGCCACGGCACCGAGCGCGGCCCCCTCCCACGCCGCCGACTCGTAGTGGTCGGAGTGCGACACCGCGTACGGGACGATCTCGCCGGAGGTGCGGCTCTCGGCGGCGCGCACCGCCTGCTCGATCTCACGGAGGTCCGCTTCTGAGAAGAACTTCTCGACGTGCATGGCGGCCAGCACTCCCTTCCATCGTCGGTTTCGCGGCGCGGCGAGGATAGCACCGCGTCGCGTCCGCCGCCGCCCGGGCCGGCCGGCGGTGGCTCACTGGTACAGGTGCCGCTTGATCTTCTCGGTCGGGGTCTTGGCGAACTCCTGATCCATGAGCCGGAAGGAGCTCAGCCGCGAGAACGCGGGAAGGCAGGCGTTGACCTCGGCGAGCAGCGTACGGCACGCCGCGTCGAGGCGCGTCCCGGTCTCGCGATCGGGGCGCCCGAACAGCTTGAGCTCGCGCGCGAGCAGGTCGTAGTCCGGGAAGATGAGCGCCGTGAGCCCGTCCCCGGTCTTGACGACCAGCGACTCGACCACCCACGGCGCGCGCTCCAGGAGGTGCTCGATCTCCTCCGGGTAGATGTTCTCGGCGGAGGGGCCGAGGATCAGGTTCTTGGACCGCCCCCGCAGGTGCAGGTACCCGTCGGCGTCGAGGCGGCCGAGGTCGCCCGTCCGCAGCCAGCCGTCCGCAGTGAACAGCTCGGCGGTGGCCTCGGGGTTCTTGTAGTACCCGCGCGTCACCATCGGCCCGCGCACCTGGACCTCGCCGACGCCGGTGGCGGGATCCGGGTCGGCGATGCGCAGCTCGACGCCCGCCACCGGGAACCCGCAGCTCCCCGGGCGCGTCTGGCCGAGCCCGCACCCCGCGATGAGCGGCGCGCACTCCGTCATCCCGTACCCCACGAAGTACGGGAAGCCGCCCTCGCGCATGAAGCGCTCGACGTCCTCCGACAGCGGCGCCCCGCCGAACCCCATCTGGCGGAGCGAGCCGCCGAACGCCGCGAGGAGCTGGCGCACCGCCTTGCGGTAGACCATCCGTCGGGCGGCCGCGAGGCGAGTGATGTTGCGGGTGAGGAACCGTCCCTGGATCTTGGGCCGCACCTTGGTGCGGTAGATCTTCTCGATGATCAGCGGAACCGCGAACACCAGCGTCGGCCGCACCGCCGAGAACGCCTTCTGGAGAACGGTCGGGCTCGGCTTCTGCCGGAGGTAGTGGATCGAGACGCCGCCGCACATCGGCCCGAGGAAGCCGCACGTGCACTCGTACGTGTGGGCGAGCGGCAGCATCGAGAGCACCCGGTCCGCCGGGGAGATCGCCACGTACCGGACGGCCGCGAGGACGTCCGCCAGGATGTTGGCCTGCGTCAGCATCACGCCCTTCGAGTGCCCGGTGGTCCCGGACGTGTAGACGATCGCCGCCAGGTCGTCCGGCTGCGGCGTGTACGCCTGCGGCGCACCCGGGAGGTGGTGCTCGGTGAGGAACTGACCGGCTCGCTCGCGCAGGATGTCGACCCTCGACTGGATCTTCTTCACGAGGTCGGGCAGGACCTGGACGTCGATCACCTTGAAGTCCTCGAGCAGGAACATCCGCGCGAGCTTCGGGAACGTCCCGCCGGCGACCTTCTCCAGCGTCGGGGAGGCGACGAACAGCACCTTCGACTCCGACATGTTGAGGATGTTGTGGATGTTCGGAGCGGGGAACTCGGTCAGGACCGGCACCGCGACGGCGCCGTAGGTGACGACGGCGAGATAGGCGAGCCCCCACTGGATCGAGTTCGGCCCCAGCAGGGCGACCTTGTCTCCGGGCCGGACGCCGGCGAGGCGGAGGCTCCGCCGCAGCTCCGCGACCCGCTCCCGCGCCTGGCCGTAGGTGATCGATCCGCCGTCGACCTCGGCGAGGAACATGTGGCCGGCGTGGCGGTCGAGACACGCCTCGACGAGCTCGGCGAGGGTGCGGGCCTGGGTGTAGAACGGCGCGGAGGGTGTCGCGTCCGGCACGGATCTGTCCAGGAAGTTATTGTAGCAGAGGGGAGTAGGCACCGGGTACCTGGTCGGTCGCACGCTCGCGTCGGCGGCCCGGGCGCTTGTGCTAGAGTGCACGAGCGATGAACGGCAGCGGACGGCACTCCCGGGCGCACGGTGGGCGCCGCACGCGGCCCGTGGCGCCGGGCCGGCCGAGGTGAGCGGCCGCGCCGGCCATGAGGACCTCCAGAATGTCTCTACGACAGAAGCTGCGTGACTTCTTCAACCGCCGCGAGGCCGCCATCACCGGCGGCGGCGCGAAGGCGATCGAGAAGCAGGTCGCGCTCGGGAAGCTGCCGGCGCGGCAACGGATCAAGTACCTGCTCGACGGGGACACGTTCCACGAGTACGACCTGTTCGTCGAGCACCGGTGCTACGACTTCGGGATGGACAAGAAGCAGCTCCCCGCGGACGGCGTGGTCACGGGGACGGGGAAGATCTCCGGCCACCCCGTCTGCATCTTCGCGCAGGACTTCACGGTGGCCGGCGGCTCGCTCGGGCTCATGCACGCACGCAAGTTCACCAAGATCATGGACCACGCGATGAAGCTCGGCGTCCCCCTCATCGGCATCAACGACTCGGGGGGCGCGCGCATCCAGGAGGGCGTGAACTCGCTCGCGGGGTACGGCGAGATCTTCTACCGCAACACGCTCGCCTCCGGCGTCATCCCGCAGATCTCGGTGATCCTCGGGCCGTGCGCCGGCGGCGCGGTGTACTCGCCCGCGCTCACCGACTTCGTGTTCGTGGTCGACAAGATCTCGAAGATGTTCATCACCGGCCCCGAGGTGATCAAGACGGTCCTGGGCGAGGAGATCTCGATGGAGGAGCTGGGCGGCGCCCGCGTGCAGACCGAGATCTCGGGCAACGCCCACTTCTACGCCGAGACCGAGCAGGAGTGCTTCGACCAGATCAAGAAGCTCGTCACGTTCATCCCCTGGAACAACCGCAAGAAGGCCGACCCGTTCCCCGCCGCCCCCCCGAAGCCGACGCTCGACATCGAGACGATCATCCCGTCGGAGCCGACGAAGCCGTACGACGTCCGCAACATCGTGCGGGCGGTGTGCGACGACTCCGACTTCTTCGAGGTGCAGAAGTACTGGGCCGCCAACATCGTGATCGGGTTCGCGCGCCTGGCGGGCGAGACCGTCGGCGTCATCGCCAACCAGCCGCTCGTCCTCGCGGGCGTGCTCGACGTCGACAGCTCCGACAAGGCCGCACGGTTCATCCGGTTCTGCGACGCCTTCAACATCCCGCTCGTGACGTTCGTGGACCTTCCCGGCTACCTCCCGGGCGTCGACCAGGAGCACGCGGGCGTCATCCGGCACGGCGCCAAGGTGCTGTACGCGTACTCGGAGGCCACCGTACCGAAGATCACGGTGATCCTCCGCAAGGCGTACGGCGGCGGGTACATCGCGATGTGCTCGCGCCACCTCGGCGCCGACTTCGTGTTCGCGTGGCCGACCGCCGAAATCGCGGTGATGGGCCCCGAGGGCGCCGCCAACATCATCTTCAAGGCGGAAATCGCGGGAGCTCAGGACCCCGACGCGACGAGACGGGCGAAGGTGGAGGAGTACACGGAGAAGTTCGCCAACCCGTACATCGCCGCCGCCAACGGCCACATCGACGCCGTGATCACGCCGCGCGAGACTCGGGACTTCGTCATCCACGCGATCGAGATCTCCGCCGCCAAGCACGAGTCGCGCCCGGCCAAGAAGCACGGCATCCCGCCGTTCTGACGCCATGAGCGACGAACCCGACCTCAAAACGCTCGTCGTCGACGGCACCGCGTACCAGACGCGGTACACGCGGAAGTTCGCCCTCCGCAAAGGGTACGCCGCGCCCGACCCGTCCCAGATCCGCGCCCACATCCCGGGCGTGATCGTCGCGGTCCACGTCCGGCGCGGCCAGCGCGTGGCCCGCGGCGACGCCCTCCTTGTGCTGGAGGCGATGAAGATGAAGAACGACCTCACCGCCGCGCACGAGGGGACGGTGAGGGAGATTCATGTGGAGGAGGGGCAGATGGTCGCCAAGTCCCAGCTCCTCCTCGAGCTCTCCTAGGGGCGCGGCCGGCGTCGGACCTCTGGCTTCGTTGCGGATCGCGGCCCTGCGTCCTCATGTAGCCTCCGGCTACACTCCGGCGCGGGCCACTCCCGCGCCTCGCCATAGGCCCAACGGCGGCCGCGCGGCTACACGCAATCCGCCAAGGCCCTGCTTCTTTCGTGCGGGTGTTGGCGTACGGTCGCGCTCCACCGCTCACCGCTCGTCTTCCTTGCATCGAGGCCAAGGTCGACCGCCGGTCCCGGGCGGGGGCGCCTAGAATGGTAGGTGGTCGGGGGCGAATCGAACCGGAAGATCCCAATCTCTGGGTGTAGTGGTCGCTCGAGTAACTAGGAATCACCTTGATGGGGACAACGATGAGCGAACTATCCACTCTGGCTCTCCAGGTGGCGGCACTCTTCACGGTCCTATACTCCTCTGCCTTCATCCTGTTCTTCTTCAGGCTTCGCGGGCGCCACAGGGCCGAATGGGAACGGATGGGTTCGCCGAATCCCTTCTTTAACTATCTCTTCTTCAAGCCGATGGCGCCAATTCGTCGGCTGCTGCGAGGGGACGGCTTGGCGGAACTCCGTGACCACTATCTTGCGCTGATAGCGCGGCTTACGGTCGTTCTCTGGATTGTGGCTGTGCTCGGTTTCGCTGTTGGAGTCGTAGCCCACTGGCTCGCACGATGGGATCCGAGCTAGCTAGTCGGTCTCTCTCATAGTCACGCGATGCTGGGGCACGCGGTCAGGTGGGTCAGCGAGGGAACGGTTGTGACCGGTAGACCCATCTGCTCATACACTCAGGGTCCGATCCGTTCGTCCCCACGGAGCCTCTGGCAATGCTCCGGTGCGATCGCCTCGTGCGTCCTGCTTCGTCGGGGCATCCGGCCCACTCTCGGCGGCGCGGCTACACGCGGGACGCTGCGGTACTGCTCAGTCCCTTCTCGGCGCGACGCCACGCGACCCGGCACGACGCCGCTCTTCCCGCCTCGCCCGCCCTGCATCTAGCCCAACGGCGGCGCCGCGGCTACACGCAATATGCTGTGGCCCCGGTTGTTTCGTCCCTGCCGGCCACCGGGCGCGCTAATATCCACCAATGCGCGCGATCGTAGCTGTGGTGGTGATCAGGCTCGCGGCGGCGGTCGCCGCGGCGGCACAACCCCCGGTGGTTCCCCCGAACCCGCCGGCCGCCGTGGTCTTCGTGGAGCCGGAGGGCGCGCCCCAGGCGGGCGAGCTCCCGCTCTACCGGAAGGTGACCGACCCGGCTCGCATCGCGACGTTCTCGAAGTGGCTGGACAACGAAGCCGCGCGTTGGGCGCTCGACCTCTACGCCCGTGCCCGGGGCGTCGCGCTCGTGCACAGCGGGGCGCGGGTACAACCCGCGGAGTACATCGTCGCGCTCGTGCCCGAGGGAAACGGCGCCGCCGTCGGGTTCCGCCTCCGCACGGACACGGGGATCGAGAGCCACCCCGGGGTCGCGTTCATCCAGCTCGGGCCGGAGGAGTGGCGGTTTTCCACGACGCTGCTGCACGAGACCGGCCACGTCGTCCTCGCGATGCTCGCCGGCGGCCGCGAGATCCCGAAGCGCGAGATCGCGGCGATCCCGCACACCGTGGCGGCGCTGACCGACCGCGGCACCGCGTTCGACGAGGGGTTCGCGATCAGCCTCGAGACGCTCATCGCGCACCTCTCGTCCGCGCCCGAGGTCGTCAGGCAGTACCGGCACGAGCAGTTCATCGCCGGCCCGCAGGGCAACATGCGCGCCGAGTACTACCGGCCCTCGGCCGACCTGCTCACGTTCGCGCAGACGTACGCGCGCTACGGCGAGGTCCGCGACGACGCGTTCGCGTTCGCGCCGGCGTTCATCGGCCCCGACTACCTCCGCGTCCAGATGGAGAAGGCACGCGACTTCGCCGACCTCCGCGACGCCGACCAGCTCCTCGCCTCGGAGGGGTTCGTCGGGAGCTTCTTCTTCACCGTGCTGGTCCGCGGCGATCGGCCGCCGGGCGAGGAGACGGTCCGTGCCCGCGAGAACGCCGTGATGACGGTGCTCGCGGAGACGCTGGTCCACGACGAGTTCAGGCCCGACGCGCCGCTGCTGCTGGAGTTCCTCGAGAGGTACGGGAAGGTGTACCCGGCGGAGTGGCGCGAGGTGCTGGACGTCTTCCTCGACCTCTCGCGCGGGGTGTTCGTGGACCGCGACGCCGCCGAGATGTGGCGGTCGCACTACCTCGCGGCGCTCGCGCTCGACCTCGCGCACCTCGACCGGGAGAAGATCGACCGGGCGCGCGAGCGCTGGCGCTCCGCGATCCAGGCCGACCCCAAGGTCCTCTACTCGCGGCTCGGCCCGTCTCTCAGGTGCGAGGTGGCGGAGCGGCGCGTCAAGCTCGTCGGGCTCGAGAGCGACCGGCCCCTCTCGTTCGACGTCAACACCGTCGAGGAGGGAGTGATGCGGCTCGTGCCCGGGATCACCCACGCCGAGATCGCGTCGTGGCGTGCGGCGCGCGCCAAGGCGCCGTTCTCCGGGGTCGAGGACTTCCGCTCCCGGTCCGGGCTGTCCGCCTCGTCGCTGGGGTCGCTCAGGTTCTGAGCGGCGCGTCCGCCCGTATCAGGTGTCGAGCCTCGCCAGCGCGGCGTCGAACCGCTTCTTGTCGTCGCCCTGGAACGACGAGAACCTCACCCCGAGGCCGGACACCCTCTCGCGCTTCTCCTGGGTCTGGCGCACCACGACGGCGTACCCCCGGATCGGGTTGTTGTCCCCCGGCACCGAGAGCTCGAACGCCATCTGCGTGCCGATCGGGTACGGGTGGTCGGTCTTGATCAGCATCCCGTGCGCGGAGATGTTCTCGGTCTGGCAGATCGTCTGGGCGGTGCCCCACGAGAGCTGGACCTTGAGGCGCGAGATCGCGCGCATCGCGAACCGCGGCGGCACCTCGAGCAGGCGGAAGAGGGCGTGCGGGAGCTCCTCGGGGAACTCCTCGAGCGCGAGCGCCCGGTTGGCGCCCTTCCCGATGTACGCCTCTACCTCGGCCAGCATCCCCCGGAGGGCGAGGATCACGACCGCCGCCTGCCGGCACGGGGAGTCCTTCTTCCGGATCGCGTCGAGGAACGTCTGCATCTGCATGTCGGGGAGGGGGTACCCGGTGATGATCGCGTCGAACGGGAGGAACGAGGTCGACTCCAGCGCCGTCGCGCCGTTCTCCGCGTAGTCCGCGAAGAACTTGACCGCGCTCAGGACCTTGGAGATCTTCTCGAAGACCTGCTCGTCGACCCCGACGACCAGCGCGCTCCTCTGCACGGCTTGCATGGCCCGGTTCCTCCCGACTCCCTACCCCTCGGCGCGCTCCCAGACGTGCGGGACCTCCGCCGGGAACCGCCAGAGGCTGACCCGGGTCCTGTCGCCCGCGTAGATCCCGCCGTCCGCCTCGCGGCGGTACCCCACCCACGCCTCGAACGGGACCCGGTTGAGGCAGTCGGCGGAGACGATCGTCTTCGTCTTCTTCCCCGACTTCTCGCGGAACTCCTCGCGCGCCTGCTGGAAGAGGTTCTCGGCCGCCAGCCCGGTCTGATCCGCCCGCAGCTCGGTGAACAGCACCTGGCGGAAGATCTTGCCCGGGCGGTGCGTGGAGTACCAGGCGTACTCGGCTGGCGTCAGGCTGCAGAGGACGATGAACTCGACGGGGCAGAACACCATGTAGACCCGCGGCTGGCGGATCGTCTGCCTCGTCTGGCCGATCGCGACCGCCACCTCATCCGGCGTCATCGCCTCGTGGCAGTCGCCGGCCGCGAACCGCGCCAGCTCGCCGGCGCGCTCCATCTCCATCACCTCCCCGCCGGTCTTGCCGAGGTAGACGTGCCGGTAGGCGTCGATCGGCGTGCAGGAGAACGCGTTGTTCGAGAGCGCCGTCTTCGTCCGCTTCCCGGGGACCATGGCGGAGAGCGCGTTGAGGGTGTCCTTCATCGCGTCGCGCCACCCGCCCTCGTCGAGGTAGGTGAAGTCGGGCCGGCCGTTCGAGAGCGCCAGGTCGACGAAGATCGTCCGCCCCTGGAAGTACTTCCCGGAGCCGGGGCGGCGATGCCATGCAAACCCCTCGATGCCGAGGTTGGTTGCGGTGAGAGCGCCCTGCGGGAGGGTCAGGACCAGGTTCAGTTGCTCCATGCTGCGCTCCTCCGTACGCCGGAACTCTGCTGGCCGGCTTTCGGCTAGCTTACTGCCAACGGCCTCATGCTCCAAGGGGGTACCGGGTCTCCGGGCGCCGTCCGCCGGAGACCAGGCGGCGCCGCTGGCCGGACCCTTCCGCCCTCCCGCCACCGTGCCGGAACGGCGCTAGAATCCGCCCATGAAAGCAGCCGTGCGGCACCGGGGTGACGTCACGATCGTGGACTTCAAGGGCGACCTCGTCACCGAGGACGGCGACGAGGTGCTCCGCGAAGTCGTCGGGAAGCTGATCGCCGAGGGGCGGATGCGGATCCTCTTGAACCTCGCTCACGTCAAGCGGATGGACAGCGGCGGCGTGGGCGAGCTGGTCGCGAGCTGGAAGGCGGCCCACGAACACGGGGCCTCGATCAAGCTGCTTCGCCCGGGCGACCGCGTCAAGTTCACCCTCCACCTCAGCCAGATCCTGCCGTTGCTCGAGGTGTTCGAGGACGAGGACGCCGCCGTTCAAGGGTTCGCGTAGCCGGCCGGGGAACGCCCGGCGGCCCGCACGTCACACCTCGAGGCGCTCCAGGTTCCGGGCGCCGAGCGCCAGCGGCACCAGCGTCGTCACGACCGTCACCCCGAGAGCAAGTGCCACCACGGCCGCCACCGCCCAAGCTCCCCTCCCGGCGCGGCCTGCGAGCCGGTGCCAGGTCAGGACGAACGTCTCCGCGGCGGCCGCCAGCACGACGTACGCGGCGCTCAGGATGAACGTGAGCGTCCCCCCGAGGCCCGAGACGATCCGCGCCGGGCTCTCCTCGGCGAAGTTCGGGTAGAGGCTCCCGAGCCCGACGGCGAGCCCCGAGAGCGCGAAGCTCGCGGCCACCACCGTGAGGAGCGAGGTCGCAAACGGGAGGAGGGGGAGGCCGAGCCGCCACCCGGAGAGAGCGGTCAGGGCGACCGTGATCGCCGCGCTGAAGGCGACCGACAGCCAGAACTTCTGCGCGACGAGGAGGCGCCGCGACACCGGCGCCTGGCCGAGGACCCAGAACCGCCGCCCCTCGAGGCTCACGAGCGGGAATACGAAGCGCGTCGTCAGCGTGGCGAGCACGAGGAGGCTCGCGACGGAGTTGAGGAGGGTGATCCAGTTCCGCCACAGCGCCGCGGAGAAGCTCCTCGTGCCCGTGCGCATGCCGGCGATGTACAGGAGCAGCATCCCGAAGAAGATCAGGAACTGCGACCACTGGGCCGGGTCGCGGAGGAACAGCCGGATGTCCTTCACGGTGAGCCAGCGCGCCGCCCCGCGCACGGGGCTGAGCAGCCACGCGAGCGCATCACGCCCCCGACGCGATGCCCGGCGGGCCGCGTGGGCGGCGCTCGCCAGCGCCGACCACCCGGGGTGGAACGCGGCCTGAGCCGCCTCTCCCGCCAGCCAGGTGGCGAACAGGGCGTTTGCGAGCAGGAGCAGGAACTCGTAGGCGACGTCCGAGGTCGCGCCGTGCGAGCCCGCCACGATGCCGTTGGCGAGCCAGAAGCTCGGCAGGAGCGGGCTGTCCGCCGCGGCCGTCAGGCGGAGCGCGGCCGAGAGGTCCACCACCTCCCGGAACTCCGGCGTGCGGAGCTGGGTGCGCACGAACCCCAGGACCGCGACCAGCGCGACCAGGACGCACGCGGCGAGCCCCAGCCGCGGCACGCGGGGGACGAGGCGGACGATCACCATCGCGAGGAGGGTCCCGACGGCGGCCGGGATCACTACGAACGGAACGAAGAGCAGGGCGGACTCGACGTAGAAGCTCGGCGGAGCCTTGCGCACGAGGCCGT
Source organism: Thermoanaerobaculaceae bacterium (assembly GCA_035542455.1). GTDB lineage: Bacteria > Acidobacteriota > Thermoanaerobaculia > Thermoanaerobaculales > Thermoanaerobaculaceae > RBG-13-68-16. The sequence continues at coordinate 5,091 of DATKLI010000049.1, read as the reverse complement.
ACGCGAGAACCACCGGCGACCCGAGGTAGGCGGACGACCACGAGCTGAACACCACGATCCCGGCGAGCCGGGCGAGGACGACCGAGCGGAACGTGGCCGGCGCCGTGAGCAGCATCGCCGTGTGGCGCGACCGGTACAGCGTGGCGTGCGCGAGCAGGGCGTTGGAGAAGACGAGCAGCACGAAGAGGACGAGGGTGAACAGCGAGAGGACGCGGGGGACCAGGAGCTCGACCAGGCTGAGGTCCGTCGTGCCGAGGAGCCCGACGCCCACACGGTCGAGAGCCGCGAGGCCGGCCCGCGCCAGCGCGAACCCGGCGAGCCAGAGGACGACGATCGAGGTCGAGACGAACGCCACCTTGAGCTTCGACTCGCGCCGGACCGCCGCGACGGCGTGCGCGGCGGCCCGCAGGTCGGCGCCCAGGGCGGCCGCGAGCGCGCTCACGCGTCCTCGTTGGTGAGCTCGAGGAAGACGTCCTCAAGCGTTCCCGGGTGGGACGCGAGCGCCTTGATCTCCTCGACCGAGCCGAGGGCGAGGAGGCGGCCCCGGTGGATGATCCCGATGCGGTCGGCGACCTCCTCGGCGATCGAGAGCGTGTGGGTGGACATGAACACCGTCGTGCCCTCGCGCGCGCGGTCGAGCAGGTAGGTCTTCACGTTCCTCACGCTCCTGGGGTCGAGGCCGACCCACGGCTCGTCGACCACGACGACGCGCGGGTCGTGGAGGAACGTCGCGGCAAACGCGAGCTTCTGGCGCGTGCCGTGCGACAGGTCCGCGATGAGGTTGTCCGCCGCGGTCGAGACCTCGAACGCGTCGAGGCTCCGCTGAATGCGGCCGGCCACGTCCTCCCCGTCGATCCCGTACAGCCCGGCCACGAAGCGCATGAACTCGCGCCCGGTGAGCTTCTCGTAGAGGAACGGCTGGTCGGGGATGTACCCGAGCAGCCGCTTCGCCTCGACGGGCTGCGCCGTGAGGTCGAACCCCCCGACGAGCGCGTGCCCGCCCGTCGGCCGCAGCAGCCCAGTGAGGAGCTTGATCGTGGTCGTCTTCCCGGCGCCGTTCGGGCCGAGGAAGCAGAAGAACTCGCCCTCGCCGACGGTCAGGGTGAGGTCGTCGACGGCGACCGTCTCCCCGAACACCTTGCGCAGCCGGTCGGTCCGGATCACTCGACCTCCAGGACGTCGAGGCGGACGCGGCCGAGGAAGACGGCGATCCCCTGCCAGTCCGCGACGCCGCCGGTCGCGAGCTTGAGATGGGTGGCGTCGGCGACGGGCTGTCCCAGCGTCGGGTCGGTCCACACCCAGCGGCCCACGAACACCTCCGGCCACGCGTGGTAGGCGAACGCCTGCAGGTCGTCGCTCCACACCAGGCCCGCGGCCATCCGGGTCGGGATCCCTGCGGCGCGCGCGAGGGCGGTGAACAGCACGGTGTGCTCGCCGCAGTCACCCTCGCGCGTCGCCAGCACGTCGACCGCCGAGGGGAGCGACAGCACGGTCCGCTTGGCGAGGTTGCGGTTGACCCACGCCTCGATCAGCAGCGCGCGTGCCCACGGGTCGCGCTCGCCGCGCACGATCGCGCCGGCGACGCTCCGGATCCTCGGGTCGTTGCACTGCACGAGCGCGTCGCAGGCGAGGAAGCGCGTGAGCTCCCGCCCCGGCGGCACGTCCGCTTGCGGCGGCGTCGCGAGGGGACCGGGCGAGGGCGACACCACCACGGTGTCGCCGCGGGCGGCCTGCGTGTCGTCCGACGGCACGTCGCCCGGGCCGACGCCCTCCACGCGGACCACCATGCGCGTCGCGTCGCGCCTCGGCCGGACCCCGCTCGGCGTCACGTCGAACGCGGCCACGAGGTCGGGTGCTTCGGCCGCCGGGCGGTTGGAGAGCGCCTCGGCGCGGCTCAGCCGCCGCAGCGTGAGTCCGAACGGGAGCTGCGCCTGCACGACGCCGCCGTCGCCGTCGAGCCACGCCGTGACCGTCGCCTTCCCGATCGTGACCTCGACGACGCGCGTGTCGACGGGCCCGCCGTCGAGCGTCAGCCTCTCCGCGCGCAGGCACCGCGCCCGCGCCTGCGCGGGCCGGAGCGTGAGCGGGTCGAACCCCGGGAACGTCGCCTCCTCGCCCGGGGAGAACACCGGGGACGGCAGCAGCGCGAACAGGTCGTCGCTCCCCCCCAGGAGGTTGCCGACCTGGAGCCGGACCGGGACGCGCTCCCCGGCCGAGCGAACCACGCCGTCGAGGAGGCCGTCCACGACCGTCCCTTCCGCCTGGAGGGCGTGCCCGGTCGAGTCGATGCGAAGGTCGAACGACGCCTGCGGCACGGTGACGGCCCGCCACATGGCCGCGCCGACGCGGAGCTCGGCCGGGGCGTTGAGGACGCGGGCGGCCAACCGGAGGTCCAGCCGCTGCATGAACCCGGTGACGCCGTGGCGCTCCTCGCGCTGCGTGACGAGGCGCGCGGTCCCGATCCGGCGCCCCCCGACCAGGACGCCGAGCCACGACTCGCCCGTGCGCGGCAGGACGACCTTGCCCCCCCGGTGCGCAACGATCGTCCGACCGCCGTACTCGCGGTGCAGCAGCACCGCGGTCATGGCGAGCCAGAACGCGACGATCGCCCCCCCGATCACCCACCGTCTCGCCCTGGCTGCGGCTCCGCCCATGGTGCGAATTGTACGAGGTTGTCCCGTTTCTTTGCCGTGTGGGGGGCGGGGGAGAGCTGTCAGCTGTGAGCTGGAAGCTGGCAGTGGGGGAGCTTTCAGCTTTCGACTTTCAACTTTCGACTGTCAACTGTTGACTGTCAACTGTCAACTGAGTGGGTGGGCGGGGCCCTCAGTCCCAGATCCCGAGATCGGCCTTGACCTCCTCCGAGGCTTCCTTCCGAGGGTCCCACGGCGGGTTCCACTGGAGCTCGACCTCCGACTCGACCACGCCCGGCAGAGCAGCGACGATCTGCTTCACCTGCTCCACGATCATCGGCCCTTCCGGGCAGAACGGCGTCGTCAGCGTCATGACGACCCGTACCTTGCCGCCGTCGGGCGCGACCTCCACGCCGCGGATCAGGCCGAGGTCCACGATCGAGATGAAGATCTCGGGGTCGACGACGGGCTTGAGCGCCTCGCGCACCGACTCTGGCGTCAGCTCGCTCATCGTCCAGTTTCCTCCTCGGTGGTGCTCGTCGCCTCGTCGCTCCCGCTCCGCCACGCCCGGATCGCGTCGGCGAGGGTGACCCACGGCAGCATCGCGCACTTGACGCGGACGGCGAACTTCCGGACCCCCTCGAGCGCCTCGAGGTCTCCCAGGTCGGTCCCGGCCGGCGCGGGGTGCCCGTGCATGACGCCGCGGAACGCCTCGGACGTCGCCTCGGCCTCGGCGACGGTCCGGCCGGGGACCATCTCGGCCATGATCGAGCCCGACGCGGTGCAGATGGCGCACCCGCGCCCCTGCACCTGGACGCCGGCGATGCGGTCGTCGTCGAGCGCGACCGAGAGGACGACCTCGTCGCCGCAGACCGGGTTGAACCCGTGGGCGCGGGCGTCCACCCGGCCGAGCGGCGCCCGCCCGCGCGGGTGCCGGTGGTGGTCGAGGACGACCTCGCGGTAGAGCTCGTCGAGCGCGACCTCGGGCCGGTCAGTCACTGCGTTCCCTCGTGCCTGGGTAGAAGGAAGACGGAAGAGGGGAGAGGGAGGACAACTTCCAGGGCACGAGCACCGGCGGCCGGTCGGGAGTTCCTGTCGTTCCTCTCACGTCTACCTTCTTCCGTCTACTCTCTGCCGACACTACGCGAGGCCGAAGTACTTGCGGGCGGCCACCAGTCCGTCCACCAGCGCGTCCACGTCGTCCCTGTCGTTGTAGATGCTGAACGACGCCCGCGCCGTGGCCGCGACGTCGAGGCGGCGCATGAGCGGCTGCGCGCAGTGGTGGCCGGCGCGAACCGCGATCCCGAGCGTGTCGAGCACCTGCGCAAGGTCGTGAGGGTGGATCTCGGGGTCCACGAACGAGACGAGACCGCCGCGGGCGTCGGGATCGAGAGGGCCGTGGATCTGCAGCCAACCGAGCGAACGCAGGCGGTCCAGCGCGTAGCCCACGAGCTCGCGCTCGTGATCGCGCACGGCGTTCATCCCGAACTCCTCCAGCATGTCGAGAGCGGCGGGGAACGCCGCCGCGTCCGCGATGTTGGGCGTGCCGGCCTCGAACTTGTGCGGGACGTCGTTCCACGAGGCCCAGTCCAGGCGCACCTCGCGGATCATCTCGCCGCCGCCCGAGATCGGCTGCATCCGCTCGAGCAGCTCCGGCTTCCCGACGAGGAAGCCGACGCCGGTCGGGCCGTACATCTTGTGGGCGGAGAACGCCAGGAAGTCGGCGCCGAGCGCGCGGAAGTCCACCGGCAGGTGAGGGACGGCCTGCGCCCCGTCGACGACCACGACGGCGCCGACGCGGTGTGCGGCGTGGGCGATCTCGGCGATCGGGTTGATCGTGCCGAGCACGTTCGACATCGCCGTGAGCGCCACGATGCGCGTCCGAGGCGAGAGCAGCCCTGCGAAGGCGTCCATGTCGAGGCGGCCGTCGTCCGTGATCGGCACGTGCCGCAGCGCGACGCCCCGCTCGCGCGCGAGCATGATCCAGGGCACGAGGTTCGAGTGGTGCTCCATCTCCGACAGGAGCACCTCGTCCCCCGGCGACAGCGCCCCGCCCCAGGAGCGGGCGACGAGGTTGATCGCCTCGGTGGCGTTCCGCACGATCACGACGGCACGGTCCTCGGGCGCGCTCACGAAGCGGGCGACGCGCGCCCGGCACGCCTCGTACAGGGCGGTGGCCTCCTCGGCGAGCGTGTGGACGCCGCGGTGCACGTTGGCGTTCGACTCGGAGTAGTACGAGCGCAGCGCCTCGAGCACCGCGGCCGGTTTCTGCGTCGTCGCGGCGTTATCGAGGTAGACGAGGCGGTGACCGTGCACCGTCCGGCCGAGGATCGGGAACCGGCCCCGGAGGGCGCGGGAGTCGAGGGTGGTGGGGGGCGAGGACGCGTTCATGGCTCAGTCCGTGTGCAGCCGCGCCGCCACGAGCGCCGCAATCCGCTCGCGGGTGGTCTGGGGGAGCCGC
>DATKLI010000048.1:0-12688 GCA_035542455.1 Thermoanaerobaculaceae bacterium | reverse complement strand
TGCGGGATAGCGGGCGTCTGCGGTGCGCAGGGCGCCGGCGCGGCCGTACACGTCGCGGAGGCGCTGGCGGCCCTCCGTCACCGTGGCCCCGACGGGGAGGGAACGTTCGCCGAGGCGGGCGTCGCGCTCGGGATGCGGCGCCTGGCGGTGATCGACCTCGTCACCGGCGACCAGCCGGTGTTCAGCGAGGACCGGAACGTGGTCGCCGTGCTCAACGGGGAGATCTACAACTACCTCGAGCTGCGCGAGGTGCTGCGGCGGCGCGGGCACGCGCTCACGACCGCCGGCGACGCCGAGGTGCTCGTCCACCTCTACCAGGAAGAGGGCGCGGCGCTGTGCGAGCGCCTGCGGGGGATGTTCGCGTTCGCGATCTGGGACCGGAACTCCGCGACGCTCCTGCTCGGGCGCGATCGGTTCGGGAAGAAGCCGCTCTACTTCGCGCAGCTCCCCGGGAGCGGCCTGGCGTTCGCATCGGAGCTCAAGGGGCTCGTCCCGCTGCTGCGGGGAGCCGGCGCCCCGCCGCGGTTGCGAGAGCAGGGAATCTACGATTACCTCTCGCTCGGAGCCGTGCCGCAGCCCGACACGGTGTACGACGGCGTTCGCGCGGTGCGGCCCGGCCACTGGCTCTCGTTCGGCGCGGGCGGCGTGCGCGAGGTGCCCTACTGGCACCCCGAACTCGAGCCGAAGGCGGAGATCCCGTACCGCGAGGCCGGGGAGCGCCTGCGGGGGAAGCTCTCCGAGGCCGTCCGGCTTCGGCTGCGGAGCGACGTCCCGGTCGGCGTGTTCCTCTCCGGCGGCGTCGACTCCTCGGTCGTGGCGTACGAGGCGGCGCGCCACGCGGGCGCCGCCCTGCGGACGTTCACCGTCTCGGTCGCGGACCAGCGGCTCGACGAGGCCCCGGTCGCGCGCCGCACCGCCGCTGCTCTCGGCGTCGAGAACGTCGTGTTGCCGCTGCGCGTCGCCCCGCTCGACGACCTCATGACGGTGGTTCGCCATTTCGACCAACCGTTCGCGGACGCGTCGGCGATCCCGAGCCTGGCGATCGCGCGCCTCGCGCGCCAGCACGTCACGGTTGTCCTCAACGGCGACGGCGGAGACGAGGTGTGCGGCGGGTACCGCAGGTACCTTGCAGCCAGGGTGCTGGGGCGGGTGGAGGCCGTGCCGGGGCTCGCGCGGGCGATGCGGGGCGCCCTCGCCGGCGTCGCCGCGGAGCGCCGCCGGTCTCCGGCCGGCCTGCTGCGCCGCTTTGGGCGTGGGCTGGCGCTGCCGGACGGCCAGCGCTACCTGGTGTGGACCTCGGACCTGCTGCTCGAGGACGACAAGCGGCAGGCGTGGCGCGGCGCGCCGCAGCGGCCGACCGAGGCTTGGGTGGAGGACCAGCTCACGCCGGGGCTGGCCGCGATGGACGCTCAGGTGGCGAGCGACCTGCGCATCAACCTCCCGTCGGACCTGCTGGTGAAGATGGACATGGCCACGATGGCCGCGTCGCTCGAGGCGCGATCCCCGTTCCTCGACCACGAGGTGGCCGAGATGGCGCTCCGCCTCCCCGTGTCGTACCGCGTCCGGCGTGGGCGCCTGAAGGCGCTCGTGCGTGACGCCTACCGCGGGGTCATCCCGCGCGAGGTGCTCGCCGGGCCGAAGCGGGGGTTCGAGGTCCCGCTCGCCGCCTGGCTCGCCGGGGACCTCCGGGAGGTCGTCCACGACGCGCTGGCGGTTCCCGGGGCGAAGGTGTCGGACCTCCTCGACCCGGGGTTCGTGCGGGGGCTCGTGCAGGGGAGCGCGATGCGGGAGCGCAACCGGGCCGGGATCGTGTACGCGCTTCTGGTCCTCGAGCTTTGGCTGCGCCAGCCCAGGTGACCTGGGCGGGGGAGCAAGCGAGCACGAGACACGGGTTGGCTGGTCTTGGTCGGTTTCCCTCTGCACCTCTGCCCCTCCGCTCCTCTGCCGGCCTTCACTGACCACCGGCCAAGGGCCACCGGCCGGCGGAGGCTCGGCAAGCTATACTGACGCGTCATGTTTCCACTCCGGGACTCCGTTCCCTCGTCCCGTCCTCCCGTCGTGAACGTTGTGCTGGTCGTGGCGTGCTCGGCGGCGTTCCTCTTCGAGCTGTCGCTCGGCCCGCACCTCGAACGCTTCATGCGGGTGTACGGCTTCGTCCCGGCGCGCTTCTTTCACCTCCTCGCCGTCAGCGGCGGCGCCGCGCTCGCCGTCAAGAGCGTGCTGTTCTCGATGTTCCTCCACGGGGGGTGGCTGCACCTCATCGGCAACATGTGGTTCCTCTGGATCTTCGGCGACAACGTCGAGGACGTCCTCGGACACATGCCGTACCTGCTGTTCTACCTCGCCTGCGGCGGGGTCGCGGCCGTCGGGCAGGCGATGATGGCGCCGTCGTCCACGATGCCGATGGTCGGCGCCTCGGGCGCGATCGCGGGCGTGCTCGGCGCGTACCTGGTGTGGTTCCCGTGGTCGCGGGTCAGAACGCTCGTGGTCCTGGTGGTGTTCTTCACGGTGATCGACATCCCGGCGCCGGTGTTCCTCATGCTCTGGTTCGTCGTCCAGTTCTTCTCGGGAACGCTCGCGCTGGCGTTCGCGGGCCCGGCGGCGGGCGGTGTCGCGTGGTTCGCCCACGTCGGCGGGTTCCTGGCGGGAGCGCTGGTCGCACTCATGATGAGGCGGTCGCGGCGCGTGCCGCGGCCGCGCTACGTCGTTCACGGAGGTTGAGCAATGTCCGAACGGAAACCGAACGTCCCCCTCTTCGACCTGACGCGGCAGTGGGCCGAGGTGCGCGACGACGCGCACGCCGCGCTCGAGCGCGTGTTCGCGACGCAGCAGTTCATCCTCGGCCCGGAGGTGGCGGCGCTGGAGAAGGAGTGCGCGGCGTACCTGAAGGTGAAGCGCGCCGTGGCGGTCTCCTCGGGAACCGACGCCCTGCTCGCCGCGCTCATGGCGCTCGGCGTCGGGCCGGGCGACGAGGTGATCACGACGCCGTTCACGTTCTTCGCCACCGCGGGCGTCGTCCACCGGGTCGGCGCGCGCCCGGTGTTCGTGGACATCGACCCGCGCGACTTCAACCTCGACCCGACTCGGGTGGCCGCGGCGGTCACGCCCCGGACGAAGGCGATCATCCCGGTGCACCTCTACGGCCAGGCGGCCGACATGGACGCGATCGGCGCCGCAGCGCCCGGGGTCCCTCTCGTCGAGGACTGCTGCCAGGCGATCGGGACCGAGTACAACGGCGTTCCCGTCGGCGCGATCGGGACAATGGGGTGCTTCTCGTTCTTCCCGACCAAGAACCTGGGGGCGTTCGGCGACGGCGGGCTCATCACGACCAGCGACGACGCGCTCGCCGACCGGCTTTCGGACATGCGCGTCCACGGGATGCGGCCGAAGTACGTCCATCACTTCGTCGGCGGGAACTTCCGGCTCGACGCGATGCAGGCCGCGATCCTGCGGGTGAAGCTGCCGCGTCTCCCGGGTTGGATCGCGAAGCGCCGGGCCGGCGCCGCGCAGTACCGGGAGCTGTTCGCGGGCGCGGGACTCACCGGGACCGTGGCGGTCCCCGCGGAGCTGCCGGGGCGGGGCCACACCTACCACCAGTACGTCGTGCGGGTCCCGAACCGCGACGCTCTCCGCGAGCACATGGCGAAGCAGGGGATCGGCGCGGAGATCTACTACCCGATCTCGCTCCATGAGCAGACCTGCTTCGCGCACCTCGGGCACCGCAAGGGCGACTTCCCAGAGTCCGAGAGGGCCGAGGCCGAGGTGCTGGCGCTGCCGATCTTCCCCGAGCTGCGAGCGGACGAGCGCGAGCGCGTCGTCGTCGCGATCCGGAGCTTCTACCGCTGAGCCGGGATCGCAGGGCTCGTCCCGGCTTCCGCGGGACGAGCCCCCTCCCTGCAGATTCCTTCCCCCGCGAACGCTGACGGCGTAGGCGGGGGAGGGGTCGCGAGGGGCCTCAAAGTCGCCGTCACCCCGCCCTGCGGCCGTAGACTCCCACGGTTGACAGTTGGCGCTCGCCCGCTCACCATCCCAGCCACGAATGAGCTCCATCCTGCCGGCCACCCCCCGTTCGCGACTACCGCTGGCGCTCGCTGACGGCGTCCTGCTGGGTGTGGCCGTGCGGTTCGCGCACGTCGTGCGCTTCCCGGCTGGGACCGAGCGGTCCGCCAACTGGGACCGGCTGCTCGCGCACCCGGGGCTGGTCGCGAGCGCGCTGCTCGCGATGTGGGCGACGGCGATCGCGGCCGAGCTGTACGAGCCGATCCTCCTGCGGCGCCGCGCCGAGAGCGTGGCGAGGGTGGCGCTCGTGGCGGGCGTCTGGGGCACGGCGCTGATCTTCGCGACCTACGTCGAGCCGAGCTGGAGGTTCGGGCGCGGCCTCCTCCTCCTGACCACGGTCGCGTGGGCCGCGACGGCGGCCGCTCTCCGGGTCGCCGCCTCGTTCTGGCTGCGGCGGCGCCAGCAGTCGCGGGCGCTCGCGGTCGGTGACGCCGCCGCGGTGGCGGAGTTCTGCCGGGCGCTGCGCGAGCACCCGCTCGCGCCGTGGGAGCCCGTGGACGGCTCGTCGCTCTCGGCGTCCGAGGTCTCCGACGCGGCCCGGCGCGGCGGCGTCCAGCTCGTCGTGCTGGTCGGGCCCGAGCCTACGAGCGGCGGCATCGTCGCGGACCTCACGTCGCTGCAGTTCTCCGGTGTGCCCGTGGTGATCGCGTCGGAGGTGTGGGCCTGGCTCGACGGGAGGCTGCCGGTCGGCGACCTCTCGCCCGCCGCGTTCCTCCACCAACCCGGGTTCGGAGTGATCCACTGGGAGCTGTTCAACCGCGCGACCCGCGTCGTCGACGTGGCTCTGGGCGCGGTGCTCCTGGTGGTGTGCCTGCCGGTGTTCCTCGTCGCGGCGCTCGCGGTCCTCGTCTTCGACGGGTGGCCCGTCCTCTTCCTGCAGACGAGGGTCGGCCAGTTCGGCGCCGTTTTCCGCGTCATCAAGCTCCGGACGATGCGGGTGGACGCGGAGGCGGAGGGACCCGCGTTCTCGCGTCCGGACGATCCTCGAGTGACGCGCCTCGGGAGGATCCTGCGGCACCTGCGCATCGACGAGCTCCCCCAGCTGCTCAACGTCGTGAGGGGCGACATGTCGCTCGTGGGCCCCCGCCCGGAGCGCCCCGAGTTCGTCGCGGCGCTCGCCAGGACGATCCCGTATTACACGTTCAGGCTCGCGGTCCCGCCCGGCCTGACTGGCTGGGCCCAGGTCAACATGCCGTACGCGGCCAGCGAGGCGGATCACCGCCGCAAGCTCGAATACGACCTCTACTTCATCCGCGAGCGCTCGTTCGGCATCTACCTCCTGACGCTGCTCCGGACCGTGAGCGTGGCGCTGGTCGGGGCCCGGCGGTGAACCGGGTCGCGGTCAGGCTGGCCCGCAACGTCGCGTGGCTGGGCGCCGGCGAGGTCGTCCTCAAGGGGGCGATGTTCGCGGCGGGCGTCATGGTGGCGCGCGGGCTGGGACCGGCCGCCATGGGTGCGTTCACCGTCGCGTACGGCGCAGCGATGATGCTGATGCTCGTCCTCACGGCGGGCCAGGTCGAGGTCGTGATCCGCGAGACCGCCCGCCAGCCCGACGCGGCCCGCGGCGTGAGCCGCCTCTCGCGCGAGTGGCAGCGCCGCGTGGCGCTCGCCGCGATCCCGGTCGCGCTCGTCGCCGCCGCGCTCGTCCCGGACCGGGTCCTCCGCTTCACTCTGTTGACGTTCATCCCGTACACGTGGCTGAGGAGCGCGCTCATCAGCCGAGGTGCGGTGTTCAAGGGGCTCGACCGGATGGAGGTCGAGGTGGCGGGGCGCACGGCGGAGCTCGCGGTCGCCCTCACCGTGCTCGCCCTGCTGACGAAGATCTCGGCGCCGGTTTGGGTCACGGGGCTCGCGTTCACCGTCGGTGCCGCGGCCGGGCTCCTCGTCGTCGTCCGCGCACTGCACCGGCTGCCGCTCGGTGCGACGCCGGCCGTGACCAGGTCGTACCTGGCCCGCGAAGGCGCGGTGTTCGTCGTCCTGAACCTCGGCCTCCAGGCGATGCTGCGCGTGGACACGTTCATGCTCGCGGGGTTCGGGTTCCCGAAGGAGCAAATCGGCCAGTACGGCGTCGCCGTGGCGCCCGTCTGGGGGCTGCTCGGCGTCGCGCAGCTCGTGGCGGTTGCCGCGTACCCCACGCTGGCGAAGGCGGCCACGGCGGGACGCCTCAGGACGAGCGGCGTCCTCGCGATCGCGTGCGCCGGCGCCGCGATCGGCACGACGCTCGCGACCGCACTGACGCTCGTCAAGGCGCTCCTCGTGCGCATCGTCTTCGGCCCGCAGTACCTGGGCTCGGTGCGCCTGATGGCAGTGCTGGCGTGGGCGCTCCCCGGCGCGTGCGTCGGGATGCTGATGGGCGTCCTCATCGCGGCGTCAGGGCGGCAGCGGTGGGGGCTCGGCACGCAGTCGGTGACCCTGATCCTCGCCGTCGCCGGCAACGCGTTCGCGATCCCGCGGTGGGGGCTCATCGGCGCCGCCGGCGTGGCGGTCGCCGTGTGGTCGGCGTCGACCGTCGTCGCAATGACGCTTGCGACGCTCGCCGTACGCAACCCGCGGCGCGTCGGCGAGGCCGTGCCGGCGGGGCTGGACGTGGAATGAACGCCGCGGGCTCGGGTCCGGTACGCGTCGGCGTCGTGGTCGTGCACTTCGGCGACCCGGAACCGACCCTGGAGTGCCTCCGGGCGCTGCAAGCCGATACCTCGACGTGCTCTCGCAGCGTGATCCTCGTGGACAACTCGGGGAACCTCGACCGCGCGCTGGCGGGAGAGGCCGAGGTGCTCCGGCTCGCGGGCAACCCGGGGTTCGGCTCGGCGGTGAACGCCGGGGTCGAGCGGCTCGGCGCCGGGCCCTGGGACGCCGTCGTCGCGCTCAACAACGACATCGAGGTGCAGCCCGGCTACCTCGACGCCGCGGCGGCCTCGCTGGGCCGGCCGGGAGTTGCCCTCGCGGCGGGGCCGCTCTTCCTCGACCGGGCGGGCGGGGAGCTCTGGTACGCCGGTGGGGGCGTCAACTGGCTGACCGGCACCGTGCTCCAGGCGACGTCGCCGGGGGAGGCGCGGCGGGAGCGGACGGTCGGGTTCGTGCCCGGCGCGGCGTTCGCCGTACGGCCGGGAGCGTGGCGGCAGGTCGGCGGGTTCGATCCGACGTACTTCCTCTACAACGAGGACGTGGACTTGTGCCTGCGGCTGCGCCGGCTGGGGTGGCGGCTGCTGTTCGCGCCGGCGATGGTGGCCGTTCACCGCCTCGGCTCGGTGACCGGCTCCGCGGGCCGCTCGCCGCTCTACCTCGAGCACATGGCCGCGACCCGGCTGCGTCCGTTCCGGCCGCTCGCGTACCGCCTGTACCTCGCGGCGCTCCACTCGGCGTACGCCGTCGCGCGCGCCACGTTCTACCGCGCCCTCGTGGGGGGCGAGGAGGGCGGCGCGGCCGCGGCGGCGATCCTCCGGGGCCACCGCCGGGCGCTCCTCGCGCTCCGGGCGGGCCCGAACGGCTGAGGCGGGGCCCCGGCGCTGCGGGTGCCGCGCCTCGGCTGGCACTCCCCCTTGACAACTGCCAGCGCGCGCCCTAACCTATCAGCACTCTCGTCGAGGGACTGCCAGACGGCCCCCGCCGGGAATACGTAAACAACACGAAAAGGGAGGGTTGCGCGCATGAACGTTCGTCCGCTCCATGACAGGGTTCTCCTCCGCCGCCTCGAGGAGAAAGAGGTGGTGAAGGGCGGGATCATCATCCCCGACACCGCCAAGGAGAAGCCGCAGGAAGCCGAGGTCGTGGCCGTGGGTCCCGGCAAGCTCGACGAGAACGGCAAGCGGATGCCCATCGACGTCAAGAAGGGCGACCGCATCCTGATCGGCAAGTACTCGGGCACCGACATCAAGATCGGCGACGACGAGTTTGTCATCGTGCGCGAGGACGAGATCCTCGGCGTGCTGGAAAAGTAAGGGAGGCAGGCAATGGCGAAGCAGATCGTATATTCGGAGGACGCCCGGCAGGCGGTCCTGCGCGGCGTCAACAGGCTCGCTGACGCGGTCAAGGTCACGCTCGGCCCCAAGGGGCGGAACGTCGTGCTCGAGAAGAAGTTCGGCTCTCCCGTGATCACCAAGGACGGCGTCACCGTCGCGAAGGAGATCGACCTCAAGGACAAGCTCGAGAACATGGGCGCGCAGATGGTGCGCGAGGTCGCCTCGAAGACCTCGGACGTGGCCGGCGACGGCACCACCACCGCCACCGTGCTCGCGCAGGCGATCTACCGCGAGGGGACGAAGAACGTCACCGCGGGCGCCAACCCGATGGAGCTCAAGCGCGGCATCGACATGGCCGTCAAGAAGGCGGTCGAGGCGATCACCAAGCTCGCCAAGCCCGTCGAGGGCAAGGCGATCGCCCACGTCGGCACGATCTCGGCCAACGCGGACGAGGAGATCGGCCGCATCATCGCCGAGGCGATGGACAAGGTCGGGAAGGACGGCGTGATCACGGTCGAGGAGTCCAAGACGATGGACACGCAGCTCGAGATCGTCGAGGGGATGCAGTTCGACCGCGGCTACCTGTCGCCCTACTTCGTGACCGACGCTGAGCGCATGGAGGCGGTGTACGAGAACGCGAAGGTCCTGCTGTTCGAGAAGAAGATCTCCTCGATGAAGGACCTCCTCCCGATCCTGGAGCAGGTGGCCAAGCAGGGCAAGCCGTTCCTGATCGTGGCCGAGGACGTCGAGGGCGAGGCGCTCGCGACGCTGGTGGTCAACAAGCTGCGCGGCACGCTCCAGGTCGTGGCCGTGAAGGCCCCCGGGTTCGGCGACCGCCGCAAGGCCATGCTCGAGGACATCGCGATCCTCACGGGCGGCAAGCTGATCTCCGAGGACCTCGGGATCAAGCTCGAGAACGTGAAGTGGGAGGATCTCGGTACCGCGCGCAAGGTGCGGGTGGACAAGGACGACACGACGGTCGTGGTGGACGACGAGGACGCCAAGAAGAAGGAAGCGATCGCGGGGCGGGTGAAGCAGATCCGCAAGCAGATCGAGGAGACGACCTCGGACTACGACCGCGAGAAGCTGCAGGAGCGGCTCGCCAAGCTGGTGGGCGGCGTGGCGCAGATCAAGATCGGCGCGGCCACCGAGACCGAGATGAAGGAGAAGAAGGCGCGCGTCGAGGACGCGCTGCACGCGACCAAGGCGGCCGTCGAGGAGGGGATCGTCCCCGGCGGCGGAGTGGCTCTGCTCCGGGCCCAGGACGAGGTCGAGAAGCTGCTGAAGGAGCACAAGGGCGACGTGCGCACCGGGATCCAGATCGTGGTGCGGGCGCTCGAGGAGCCCACGCGGCAGATCATCCACAACGCCGGCCTCGACGAGGCGGCGGTGATCGTGCGCGACATCCGGCGGAAGGGCGGGAACATGGGGTACAACGCCCAGTCGATGGAGATGGAGGACCTGGTCGAGGCGGGCGTCATCGACCCGGCCAAGGTCACCAAGAACGCGCTCCAGAACGCCGCGTCGATCGCGGGGCTGATGCTCACCACCGAGGCGCTCGTGAGCGAGATCCCGGAGGAGGAGAAGAAGGCTCCGGCGATGCCCGGCGGCGGCATGGGGGATATGTACTGACCTGATCGAGCCGTGCCGGCGCGATCAGGTCATCCTGATGCTGCCGCAGGCGGCAGAAGGATCTCCTGGCGCTGCGAGGGCGTTGACAACCTGGAACTCGGAGGGCGGGGCTTGTCCCCGCCCTCTTCCTTCGGACCGAGAGGGCGGGGAGCGATCCCCGCCCTCTCTGCGCCGATCAACAGCTGGCCCGACAGGCTAGCGACGCCGGCCCAGCAGTGGCTCTCGGCTCCTCCACTCGGCCGGTGTCAGGGCTTGGGCGGATACTCCCAGGCCTGGCACTCCCGGACCCACTCCTGCGGCGGCGCCAGCACCGGGACCGTGGTGTAGACGTAGTGCTGCGTTGGAGGGTTCGGGTAGAAGAGGAAGGGAAGAGGTTGTATGAAGCCGTGGCAGCACGACGGCGGGACCCCGCTCACCTTGAACTCGAGTTGCGTTCCGATGGGGAGGGTCTGGCCAGTAGTGTTTACAAAGTAGAGGAGCGCCGACGTCGGTTGATTGGTGCTTTGCGGAGTCGTCTGCGGGTTCGGCGGCGGCCAGACGAAGATCCCGCACGAGATCTCCTTCTTCTGTGGCAGCACCGACACGGCAAGCATGGCTGCCGGCGACACCTTCAGTTTCGGGTCCGGCGCGGTCAGTTTGAGCAGGCGGAACTTGGCGAAGTCAACCATCATCTTCTTTGGGGTGGGCGTGGGGGTGGGTTGCACCGCCTTGGCGGCGGGAGGTGCCGCCCAGGCCACGCTCGCCACCAGGATCGCACCCACGACGGCCAGGACGATTGCTCGGTTCCTCATCTCGGTTTCTCCTTTCTCATCCCGGGATCGGGTCTCACCCGGATAAACGACGGCGATGCCGCAATGCGCACAACGACAGCGGGCGGCGCAGCTCGCGACCGTGTCGCCGGCAACGCCGGGTTCGAATGCAGCGTCCTGCCCTCGAGAGGAACGGGTGCGGAAGACAACCACTGACGCGCCGAGGCGGATCCCCGTCTCGCCGGGCGCGCTACTCCACCGGATCGAGCGTCATCCGACCGATGCTCCGCGCGGCCCGGGACGCTCGAAGGGACTTGCCTTCGGGAACGGGGTTCTGGCGTCCGGTCAGTTCCTCGTGACGTCGGCGTACGAGCAGTTGTTGTTCTTCGTCTTCTCGCGCACGCGCTTGGCCGGGTCGGGCGGGTCGTTGTTGGCGCACCCCGAGAGGTTGTAGACGCCCTTCGCCCACGACAGGACTCCCGGGTAGAACATCGCCCACCCCGGGCCGTAGTCTTCCTTGAAGGTCAGGCCGGGTGTCTTCTTGAGGGGGAACACGTTGGTGCCCGGCGGCAGCGTGGCCAGCTTGAACCACCGGCCGCTGGCGTCGAACGGGTCGCCGCACTTCTGGCCCGGCTGCGTCGCGGTCTTAACCGTGCACGTGATGTCGACGCCGAACGGCTTCGGCACGCTCACGTCCCCGATGTTCATGATCTTGATCGAGCCGTCACTCTCGATCTTCATGAGGATGTCGGGCAGCGCGATCGCCGCGACGGGGCTCGGCGCCGGGAGCGGCTTGCTGGTTGACGGCTTGTTCGGGTCGGGCGGCGCGGCACCCGCCGCGACGATCATTGCGACGCTTCCGACCAGCACCCACGCGAGAACGTTCGTGCGCTTCATCGGATCCTCCCTGTTCACGACAGTCCTACCTGTCCGCGCTCTCCGCGACCGCCGGTCGCGTACCGGGTCGTGGTGGCCGCTCCCGCTACTGGCATTGGTCCTCTATGAACGTGATGTAGACGATCGGCGCGAAGTACGTCACGCACGCGTACTCGCAGCACTTCACCGTCCCGGGTAGTTCGCCTGCGCAGTCGTGGTAGTCGCACCCGTTGCGATCTTCGGCCCCCGTCACCACGAAACCGAGGTTGGGCTTGGTTCCGTTGATCCACGCACGGACCGGCTCCGTGATGTCGGCCACTCCGGACGCGATGTTGCCGCTGGACCACCCTCCCAGTGGCGGGAACGGAGGGAACTCTCCTGGCGCGCCGGGGCCGAAGTGGTCCCAGGTCGCCGGCTCGCCCGGCAGGACGGCGAACAGGCGGCGCCAGCAGAGAGGCGTCTCCGCGTAGGGGCAGGTCCTGGAATCGCCGAACGTAAGCGATGCCGATTCGACCTTCATGTTCGGTTTCTGCCACTTGGAGAGATCCAACGTCAGGCGCGCCCGCGCCCAGTTGAAGCTGTTGTAGGGGCCGACCCCGTTGAAGAAGCCGAACCGGCCGACCCGTGCTCTCTTGTGCTGTGCCACCGGTTCGCAGTCGTTCTCCACGTCCGGAGGGACGTTGGTGAACGTGAGGGTGGCGTTCTCGACGTAGACGGGGATGTTCTCGATGTGCCTCTTCGTGCGGTCCACGGCGTGCACGATCCCGCTTGTGGTGGGTTTCTGTACCGAACTGGTGGACCGCGCGTACCAGCTGGTGATGCGGATCTTGTAGTCGCCGAGGTGCTCGCCGCAGCTGATGTAGTCCGTGATCTCCCACGAACCGTCGTCGTTCCGCTTGGCGGCACCGTCGAGCATCGTCCGGACTTTCGTCCCGTCCGCCCCGAGCAAGTCCACCGTGAAGCCGTCGTCCGGCTTGGTGTCGGAGGTCCACCTGATCACGTGCGGGTCGCTCAACCTCCACGTGTCGCCCTCGAGAGGAGTCGAGATCTTGACGGGGAAGATCGGGATCGCAACGGCCGGCCCGCCGGCGAGCGCGGGCGCGGCCTTGGACGTGGCCAGCCCTGGTTGCGCGTGGAGGCCGCCTCCCTGCTGACCCTGCTCGGTGATGGTGAATGGGTTGTCGCTGGTGTCGTCGAGAGCGGGGTTGGTCGAGATCACCTTGACCTTGAAACCGGAGCCGTGGGTGGTGCCGCCCTGGTACGCACCCACCTTCCACGTATAGGTGCCCAGCGAACCCACAACGCTCGGGGCGACCACCCCGACCGAGGCTCCGCCCTTCCACAGCTCGATCCCGACGGTGCCGGTGACACCTTGCCCGGTCCACGTGATCTGCTTGGAGGCGTTCGCCTGCC
>DATKLI010000047.1:0-25175 GCA_035542455.1 Thermoanaerobaculaceae bacterium | reverse complement strand
CGCGCCATCGAGCGCCGGCCGCTCCGGGGCACATACCGCGGGCTCGACGTGATCGCCTTCCCATACCCAGGGGGCGGCGGGGCGCTCCTCGAACTCCTCAACATCCTCGAGGGGTTTCCTGAGGAGCTCCTCCAGAAGGACTCCCTCGACAGGCTCCACCTCCTGGTCGAGGCTGCGCGCATCGCCTGGACCGATGGCCAGACGTCGCTGCTGCCTCTCCAGCTCCTCGATCACCAGCTCTCCGACAAGCGGTGGGCCGCCCAGCGGGCCAAGCTGATCCGCTTCGATCGCGCTCTCCTCCCGGCCGAGATCAGCGGCGAGGCGGTCGATCCTCACCTCGCCGTGGGCACGACGCAGGTGTCGGTGGTGGACCGCTGGGGGAACGTCGTCGGCCTGGCACAGACGCTCGGGGGGTTCTTCGGCGCGACCGTGGCGACGCCCGGGCTCGGGTTCATCTACAACTCGAACCTCAACGCGTTCAGCTTCACCAACCCCCTCAACCCGCACTACCTCGCGCCGGGACGTGTGCCGATGACCGCGATGACCCCGACCGTGATCCTGAAGAACGGCAAGCCGCTCCTCGTACTGGGGAGCGCGGGGAGCGACCGGGTCGTGCCGACCATGGTCTCGGTGATCACGGGGATCGCCGATCGCGGGCTGTCGCCGTGCGAGGCCGTGGCCGCACCGCGCGCCGTCTGGGGGAGCAACTGGAGCGAGCCGAAAGCGTTCGTCGAGCTCGCGGGGGAGATCACTCCGGAGAGAGTGGACGCGCTCGAGAAGCAGGGGTACCAGGGGCTGTACAGGCAGATGTTCCCGGCGCGCTGGATGGACCTCTCGGCGTTCGGCGGCACCAACACCGTCGCCGTCGACCCCGTGACCGGGTTGCTCATCGGCATCCCGGACCCGCGCCGCTCAGGGGCCGCGTCGGTGGTGCCGACCCGCTGACGCTCGACCGAGCCGCGAACCTCGTGGCTCCGACGCCTCGACGAGCGGCGTCGCGACCTGCGCCCGCCGCGAACCCGGGCTACTGCCTTGCGAGCCAGTCCAGCGCCTCGACCTCGGTGTCGAACCTGACGACGCTCCTGCCGATCACCTTGACCACCGCGTCGTAGATGATCCGCGCGAGCCCGGAGACTCCCACCACGGCGCTGGCCTTGACGTACGGCGTGTTGAACGCGCTGTACCGCTTCATCTCCTCGACGCCTCTGGTGTTGAACACGGTCCCCGTCACATCGGTGAGGATCAGCAGCGACTTCGGCGGGTGCGTCTCGATGATAGCCTGGGCCTTCTTGATCGTGGCGATGTTCTCCTCGACGTCGGTCGGATGCGAGAGGTCCACCTTCAGGATCGTGGCCCCGCCGTGCGTGATGAAACCGACTCGTTCCATGGCTCCCCCTGAGGGCACGATCCACCCGGGCGCTGCCGCTCGATCGCGCCTGTGGGCCTAGCGAGCATGATACGCTCGCTCCGAGCGGCGGCCGCAGCGGGCAGCCGTCCGGGGCGGCTGGCCGCGGATCGGCCCGCCATTCCGCGGAACACCTCCGGATCGAAGATCGAGGCTCGCTCGAGGCGTCGCCTCGACCCTCGGTCCCCGTCCCGATTCCGTCGCTACGCCCCGGGTCCCGGTCCCGCCCCGGCCCGCGCGGCGACCCCGAGCGCGGCGGCGGCGGTGTCGTGCACCGGAGTCTCCACGCCGACCCGCCGCCCGGCGCGGGAGACCGCCCCGCACAGGTCGTCGAGTTCGGTCGGACCTCCCGCCTCCAGGTCGAGCAGGAACGAGGGCTTGAGGCCGCCCGGCAAGGTCTCGATGAACGCGAGGACGCGCGCCTCCTCGTCGTCCGCGAGGCGGATCCCGAGCCCCCGGGCGACGGCGAACACCTCGGCGACGGCGCGCTCGACCAGGCGGCGCCCGAGCGGAGCCGCGAGCACCGGGCCGATCGGCGAACGCGCCAGGCCGCACGCCGCCGCCATAGCCGCGATGAACCCCAGCTTGCGCCAAAGGTCCGCCCTGACGTCGAGCGAGGCCTCGGCGTCCACCCCCGCACTCCGGAACGCCGCGGCGATCGCGGCAGCGCGTTCGGATCGTCCGCGGGCGAGCTCGCCGACGACGACGCGTTGGAAGGAACTGCGGCGCTCAACCACCCCGGGCGCGGTGCGCACCGCGCTGATCTGGGTCAGCCCGCCGAGCACCGCGGATCCGGGAACGCCCCCGTCCACGAGCCGGTCCGCCGCCTCGACCCCGTTCAGGAGCGGGACCACCGCTGCGCCCGCCTCGGCCGCCCGTCGGACCGCCGGGGTCACGTCCGCGAGCGAGTACGTCTTGACCGCGACGATCGCGAGGTCGGGGCGGCCGAGCGCGGTTGCGTCGGGTGTCACCTCGACGCGCACGGTGAAGGTCCCGTCCGGCGAGCGAACCTCCAGACCCCGGGAGCGCAGCGCCTCGAGGTTCGGGCCGCGGGCGAGGACCACCACGTCGTGCCCCGCTCGGGCGAGCGTGCCTCCGTAGTACGACCCCACCCCGCCTGCGCCCAGGATCGCCACCCTCATACGGTCACCCCCGTCCCCGGCTGCCGCCCGCCACACCGGCTCCGGTGCCCTCCAAGTATGCCCCTTCGCCCGCCAGCCGCGGCGTTCAGACGGCCGCACGACAACGGTCGCCAAGGCCTCCCGGCCCAGCCTCTCGAGCCTGGCTCTCGCCGGGTCCCGCGGGCCGCGAACGCGGCCCGTACTGCATTTGTGCCGCATTTTCACTTCACTGTCGGGGCTTGGTTTCCCCCTCTTGACAACAGGTGCCCGCAGTCTCATATTGGCGCCCGCGCGGGAGGAGGGCTGGGAACTGGCACCGCACGAGGGTCCTGTAGCCTCGGAAGCCTGGCACCAACGGCTTCGCCCTTGCCGGTCCACAGGCCGAAAGTCGATGCTGGGAGGCGAGCCAACCCGGGGAGCATCGTGAGTACACGTGACGTCGGGGAGTTGACCACAGGGTGTAGGCGACCTTCTCGGGTTTGACCGGAGCCTTTCTCAGCAAAACATCCGCTTGGCGCCAGCTGGAGGACATCTCTTATGCGCAAAGTCGCAGTACCCCCAATCCTGTTGATGCTGGTCGGCGGGGTGCTCCTGACCGGGTGCGACATGGTTCAGGCCCGGATGGAGCTGAACAAGGGCAACTCGTACTACAGAAATGAGAAGTACAAGGACGCCCTGATCCAGTTCCAGAAGGGTCTGGCGCTCGACCCCAGTCTCAAATTCGCCTGGCGGTCGGTGGCGCTGAGCGCGATGACCCTCTACCGGCCCGGGGTGGACGAGCCCGAGAACAACCAGTACTTCTCCACCGCCATCGACGCGTTCAAGAAGTACCTCGCCGCCTACCCGCAGGACCAAAAGGCGCAGGAGTTCATGATCTCGACGTACATGAACGCCAACAAGTACGATGAGGTCCTCAACTACCTCAAGGACGCGGTCAAGAAGAACCCCGGTGACCTCAAGTCAAACAAGGCGATCGTCACGATCTATCTGCGCACGCAGCGGATCAAGGAAGCCTACGACTGGATCGTCACGCACATCCCGAAGGCCGACGCGGAGCCGTACTACCTGGTCTCGGTGTACTGCTGGGACAAGGCGTACCGCGACCCGTCGCTGTCTCCGGACCAGCGCAGCGAGTTCGTCGAGCTCGGCCTCCAGTCCGCCGACAAGGCGCTGCAGATGCAGCCGGAGTACTTCGACGCAATGATCTACACGAACCTTCTCCTTCGCGAGAAGGCGAAGCTCCAGACGACCGAAGCCGCGAAGCAGCAGTACTTCGACAAGGCCGAGGAGTGGCGCACGAAGGCCCTGGCCCTGCGCGAGAAACTCAAGAAGCAGACTTCGCTGGCCAAGTCGTAAGCGAGGGAGCCATGTTCGAGAACGCACTCATCGCATCGCAGAAGCAGAAGCGAAACGGCACACTCTGGGCGGTACTGCCGATCGCGCTGATCGCTCACCTCGTCGTGCTCGCCGGGTACGTGGTGGGTCAGCTGTGGTCGGTCGCCGAAGTGCCGGATCCCCCGATCCAGGTGAGCTTCTACCAGGCTCCGCCGCCGCCGCCTCCACCGCCGCCGCCGCCGAAGCCGGTTGCGCCGGTTCCGAAGCCGATCATTCAACAAGTCGCCCCGGCCCCGGTCGTCCAGCCCGTCGCGATCCCTGACAGGGTGCCCGACAAGTCGTCGGGGGCCGGGTCCGAGGGCGTCGAGGGTGGCGTCGAGGGCGGCGTCGAGGGTGGTGTCGCCGGCGGTATCCCGGGCGGCGTGCCGGGAGGCGTCGTCGGCGGCGTCCCGGGCGGCGTCGTGGACGAGCCCCCGATCCGGATCGGCGGCGAGGTCGTGCCGCCTGAGCTCGTCACTCGAGTCCAGCCGGTGTACCCCGAGATCGCCCGCAAGGCCCGCGTGCAGGGCGTGGTGATCGTCGAGGCGATCATCGACAAGCAGGGCAACGTCACCGACGCGCGGGTGCTCCGCGGCCTTCCGATGGGCGTGTCCGAGGCGGCGACCGCCGCCATTCAGAAGTGGAAGTACAAGCCCGCCATGCTCAACGGCAGGCCCGTGAGTGTGTACCTTACAGTGACCGTAACCTTTACCTTGCAATAGGCCACCAGGCCGAGAGAGAGATAGGAGGGAAACGTAATGGAATTCGGAATCGTTGGACTGTGGACCTCGATGGGCATGATCGCCAAGCTGGTGGTGATTTTCTTGGCTATCTTGTCGATCTACTCGCTGACGCTGTCCGGTGAGCGCTGGTGGCGGTATCGCGCGGCCAAGAAGGAGTCGCTCCAGTTCGCGCTCCTCACCACCCAGTACCTCAAGCAGGACCGCCCGCAGGACGCGGTGGCCGCGTCGAAGAAGTTCAAGAACAGCCACCTCGCCAAGGTCGTCGCGGCCGGACTGCTCGAGTTCATGGTCGAGGAGCAGAACAGCCCGCTCTCCGGCTACGACGTCATCGAGGCGGCCCGTCGCGCCATCGAGCGCGCCACGCTCATGACCACCGCGGACTTCAAGCGCGGCCTCGGCGGCCTCGCCACGATCGGCGCCACTGCACCGTTCATCGGCCTCTTCGGCACCGTCGTCGGCATCATCAACGCGTTCCGCGGCATGGCCATCACCGGGTCGGGCGGTCTGGGTGCGGTGTCCGCCGGTATCGCCGAGGCTCTCGTGACGACGGCGATCGGTCTGTTCGTCGCCATCCCTGCCGTGTGGCTCTACAACTACTTCCTGAACCAGGTCGAGCGCTTCCAGGTCGAGATGGCGAACTCCTCATCGGAGCTGGTCGACTTCTTCATCAAGAAGCACGGAGGAAGCGATGCACTCGGCTCGGCGGCACGCTGAAGAACACAGGGGCCCCGCGATCGGCACGGGCGACATCAAGTCGGAGATCAACGTCACCCCGCTGGTCGACGTCTGCCTGGTGCTGCTGATCATCTTCATGGTGGTCACCCCGCTGCTGCAGTCCGGCGTGCCGGTGCTGCTGCCGGAGACGTCGAAGCCGGAGAAGTACCCCGAGGGGCAGAAGCAGGTGAAGATCGCCATCCAGGAAGACGGCAAGATGTTCATCGGCCAGGACTGGGTGCCGAGCAAGGCCGAAATGGTCAGGCGGATGGACGAGATGCTGAAGGCTGACCCTCAGAAAGAGGTCGTCATCAAAGCTGACCGCCGCCTCAAGTACAGGGACGTGCGCGAGGTCATGAAGGCGCTCAACGACGCCGGCTTCAGCAAGGTCGGCCTGATCACAACGAAGAAGGGGGCGAGCTGACGTTCGCGGTGCGCCCGCTTCCGGCTGAAGGAGAAACGCCATGGCAATGACTGGCGGCAAGATGGGGGACATGAAGAGTGACATTAACATCACTCCCCTCGTGGACGTGGTGCTGGTGCTGCTCATTATCTTCATGGTGGTCACGCCGTTGCTGCAGCGCGGGTACGAGACCAAGGTCCCGCCCAAGGTGACGTCGAACCAGCCACCCCCGACGAACCTGGATCAGATCGTCGTCCGACTCACCGAGGACGGCGGGATGTTCATCAACAAGGAGCAGTACACCGAGAGGGACTTCCTCACCAAGCTCGACGAGCTTACCAAGGGGCGCGAGAACAAGATCGTGTTCTTCGCCGCCGACGGCAACGTTTCCTACGACAAGGTGGCCCGCTTCATGGACATGTGCAACGACCACGGCGCCAAGAACCTCGGCATCGTGCTCGAGGACATCAACCCGACGGCCACCGCAGGGGAAGCACCCAAGTAGAGCCGGGCACCTACGCGACGCTTCGAGCCCGCGTTCCCGGGGCGGCACACCTCCCTCGGCGCGCGGGCTCTTGCTTTGCCTGGCCGGCCCTTTCGCAGGGCGATGTAACGGTTGTATCATCCATCAATGGCGCAGCTCTACAGGGTCGCGTTGGGCGCCGACCACGGCGGCTACGACCTCAAGCAGCTCTTGATCGAACACCTTAGGAGCCTCGGCCACAACGTCGAGGACTGCGGGACGAACGGCAAGGACCCGGTCGATTACCCGATCTTCGCCCACGCCGTGGCGAAGCTCGTGGCCTCGGGGGCGGCCGACTTCGGGATCGTCGTCGACGGCGCGGGCATCGGATCTGCGATGACGGCGAACAAGGTGCCCGGCGTCCTCGCGGCCGCATGCTACACCGAGGCGCTCGCCCGGAACGCCCGCGAGCACAACGACGCCAACGTGCTCGCCCTCGGCGCCGCACACGTGGACGCGACGGTCGCCCGGCGTATCGTGGATACCTTCCTGACGGCCAGCTGCACCGTCGACCGGCACCGCGCCCGTGTCCGGCTCATCCGCGAGATCGAGAGCGGAGCGCTCAAGGGTGGAGGCCCGGACGGCCTCGCTGCCGAGGACCTCGTGCGGATCGCCGAGCGGGTGAAGGAGCTGCTGGGGTCGGCGGTGCCGGGCGCGGCGGAGCCGGCTCCGGTCCCGGCGGACCAGCTCGCGAAGCTCATCGACCACACCCTGCTGAGGCCCGAGGCCACGAGCGCCGACATCCAGAAGCTGTGTGACGAGGCGCGACGCTACTCGTTCTACTCGGTGTGCGTGAACCCGTCGTACGTGCGCGACGCCAAGGCGCAGTTACGGGGGACTTCGGTCAAGGTCTGCTGCGTCGTCGGGTTCCCGCTCGGAGCGCAGCCGCCCGAGATCAAGATCCTCGAGGCACGCCGCGCGATCAGGGAAGGCGCGCAGGAGATCGACATGGTGATCAACATCGGCGCCCTCAAGAGCGGCGACGATGAACTGGTTCGGCGCGACATTCGCGGCGTGGTCGAGGCGTGCAAGGAGGGGCGCGCCGCGTGCAAGGTGATCCTCGAGACGGCGCTCCTCTCGGACGAGGAGAAGGTCCGCGGCTGCGAGCTCGCGATGAGGGCGGGAGCCGACTTCGTGAAGACGTCCACCGGATTCTCGAGCGGCGGAGCGACCGTGGAAGACATCGCGCTGATGGCGCGCACCGTCTCGCCCAGGAAGCTCGGCGTCAAGGCCTCCGGCGGGATCCGGACCTACCGGGACGTCGTGCGCATGATCCAGGCGGGCGCTACCAGGGTCGGCTGCAGCAGCAGCGTGAAGATCATGGAGGAGGCGCGGGCTCTCTCCGCGCAGAAGGGATAGCCCGATGGCGGAGCTTCGGTGCTATGTGTTCCTCGACAGCCTCCAGCCGCAGTTCGCGTCGTTCCTCGGCACCGTCGCGCAGGGGTTCCTCCCAACGCCGGGGCAGGCCTCGCTCTTCGTCGAGATCGCGCCGGGGATGGAGATCATGCGGGTGACGGACGTCGCGCTCAAGGCGACCGACGTGAAGCCGGGGATGCTGATCATCGAACGTCTGTACGGCATGCTCGAGATCCACTCCGACTCCCAGGCCGACGTCCGGCAGGCCGGGCGCGCGATCCTGGAATCGCTGGGTCTGAAGGAGGAGGACCGGATCAAGCCGCAGCTCGTCTCGAGCCAGGTGATCCGCAACATCTCGCCGTACCACACCCAGCTCATCAACCGCACGCGCCACGGCGACATGATCCTCCCAGGGCACACGCTGTACGTCCTCGAGGTCGCGCCCGCCGGGTACGCGGCGATCGCCGCCAACGAGGCCGAGAAGGCGGCCGACATCAACGTCCTCGAGGTGCGCGCGTTCGGCAGCTTCGGGCGGGTGTACCTGGGAGGCGAGGAGCGCGACATCGACGTGGGATACAGGGCCGCGGAGCAGGCCATCGCGGACATCCGGGGTCGCGAGGCGAGAGTAGGCGGAGCCTAGGGTGGGCGGTACGCCGCTCGACCGCAGCGCGGCAGAGAAGGAGGCAGTGACATGACGGAAGCGTTGGGGATGATCGAGACGAGGTCCTTCCCGGCCGTGGTCGAGGCCGCTGACGCCGCGGTCAAGGCCGCGAAGGTGGAGCTGGTCTCCTACGAGAAGACCGGCGGCGGGTACGTCTCGATCATCGTTCGGGGCGACGTCGCCGCGGTGAAGGCCGCGTGCGACGCCGGTCAGGTCGCGGCCGGGAGAGTGGGCGAGGTCGTCGCAGTCCACGTCATCGCTCGGCCGCACGTGAACGTGGACGTGGTCATGCCGCTCGGCCGGCAGGCCCCGGCGAAGGCCGCGAAGAAGTAGCCGCCCGCCCCCGGCGGGCCGCCAGGGCGCCGGGGGCGCGGAAGGAAGAGGCGCTCCGATGCAGCTTGCGAAGGTCGTCGGAACCGTCGTGGCCAGCCAGAAGGAGACGAGCCTCGAGGGGCTGAAGCTGCTCCTCGTCCGCGGCGTCGACGAGGCGGGGCGCGAGACGGGGGCGTTCCTCGTGGCGGCCGACGCCGTCGGCGCAGGGCCCGAGGAGATCGTCCTGATCGCGGCCGGGAGCTCGGCACGCCAGACGCGCGCCACCGACAAGCGACCGGTGGATGCGGTCGTGATGGCGATCGTGGACTCCTGGGACGTCGAGGGGTCGGTGAAGTACAAGAAATGAGGGACGAGTTCGCATGGCGAGGCTGACCGAGCGCGACGTCGAGGCGATCGCGCGGCGCATCGTCGCGGACCTCCATCCTGCCGCCGGCGCGGGCGCCCGGGCGGGCGCCGAGGGCGTGCGCAGCGGACCCGGCGTGTTTGCGACCGTCGACGAGGCGGCCCGGGCAGCGGGTGCCGCACAACCGGCGTTCGTGGCGCTCCCCCTCGCGCAGCGGGCGGCGATCATCGCGTCGATCCGTGCCACGATGCTCGAGAGCTGCGAGGCGCTGGCGCGGGCCGCCTGGGAGGAGACCGGCCTCGGCCGGGTCGAGGACAAGGTCGTGAAGAACCGCCTCGTGACGGAGAAGACGGCCGGCCTCGAGGAGCTCTTTCCGCTGGCGGTGACGGGCGACCACGGGCTCACCCTCACGGAGCCCGCTCCGTTCGGCGTGATCGGCGCGATCACGCCGTGCACCAACCCGACGTCCACGATCATCTGCAACGCGATCGGCATGCTCGCGGCCGGCAACTCCGTCGTGTTCAACGCCCACCCGGCCGCCAAGGCGTGCTCGATCCAGACCGTCGTGCTCCTGAACCGCGCCATCACCGCCGCCGGCGGGCCGGCGAACGTCGTCGCCTGCGTCGCGGAGCCGACGATCGCGACCGCCCAGGAGATGATGCGCCACCCGGCCGTGCGGCTGCTGGTCGTCACCGGCGGCGGCGCCGTGGTCAAGGTGGCGATGGGCTCCGGCAAGCGCGCGATCTGTGCCGGGCCCGGCAACCCGCCCGTTGTCGTGGACGAGACCGCCGACATCGCAAAGGCGGGACGCGACATCGTCCTCGGCGCCTCGACTGACAACAACATCATCTGCACCGACGAGAAAGAGGTCCTGTGCGTCGAGATGGTCGCCGACGGCCTGATCAAGGCCATGACCCGGAACGGCGCGGTCCTCGTCGACCGGCATCGGCTCTCCGCACTCGAGAAGGTCATCTTCACGAAGGTCAACGGCCCCCGACAGCATGCGGAGATCAACCGGGACCTCATCGGAAAGAACGCGAGCGTGATCCTGGCGAAGATCGGGATCGACGTGCCGGACTCGGTCCGCCTCGGCCTCGTCGAGGTCGGCGAGGACCACCCCCTCCTCTGGACCGAGCAGATGATGCCGATCATGCCGTTCTGCCGCGTGCCCAACGCGGACTACGCCATCGACCTCGCCGTCAAGGTCGAGGGCGGGAACAGGCACACTGCGGTGATGCACTCCAAGAACCTCGACCACCTCTCGAGGATGGCGAAGGAGTGCAACTGCAGCATCTTCGTGAAGAACGGGCGGTCGCAGGCGGGCCTCGGCCTCGACGGCGAAGGCCCCTGCTCGTTCACGATCGCGAGCCCGACCGGCGAGGGGATGACCGGGCCGCGGTCGTTCTCCCGGTTCCGGCGCTGCGTGCTGGTGGACCACTTCCGGATCACGTGATGAAGAGACACCCCGCCATCGCCATCCTGGAGTTCAGGGACATCGCCGTCGGCATGGTTGCGACCGACGCCCTGCTGAAGCGCTCACCGATCGCGTTCGTCAAGTGCGGCACGATCAGCCGCGGTCGGTTCCTGACGCTGATCGGCGGCACGACCGCGGCGGTCGAGGAGGCCGTCTCCGAGGGGCTCGCCCAGGGCGGCGAGAGCGTGCTCGATCACGTCCTCCTCGCGGACGTCCACTCCCAGCTCTACGAGGGGATCCTCGGCAACCGCAGGGCCGTCGGGCCCGGTTCGGTGGCCGTCATCGAGACGGCGACGGTCTCCGCGAACGTGCGCGCCGCGGAGCTGGCCCTCAAGGGCACGCCTGTGGACCTCATCGAGATCCGCCTGGCGGATTCCGGCCTGTCCGGGAAGGGGCTCTCGATCTTCCAGGGGGAGCTCCACGACGTCGAGGCGGCCGTCGAGATCGCGGTCGGGTTCCTCCTGCGCGCAGGCGTCGAGGCGACGTACCGGATCATCTCCGCCCCCCACGACGCGCTGGCGCGGGAGGTCGCCGGAAGCACGTACTTCGGCTCGTCGTCGCTGCTCGAGCTGGACGGCGAGGAGGGCGACGTCTGATGCTGCTCGGGCGCGTGGTCGGGTCCGTGGTGCCGTGCGTGGTCGCGGCCGGCCTCGAGGGCATGCCGATGCTGCTCGTCCAGCCGCTCGACACGACGGGCAAGCCGACGGGGCGGACACTCGTCGCCGCCGACGGCACCCGCATGGCCGGTCCGGGGGAGCTCGTCTACTACGAGGGGGGCCGGGAGGCGGCGCTGGCGCTTGACCCCTGGTTCGTTCCCGTGGACCACGCGATCGTCGGGATCGTGGATCGCGTGCACACCCCTGGGCTCGAGGCGAAACCGTGATCATCGGGCGGGTGTCCGGCGAGATCCACTCGACGATCAACCACCCCTTCTACGACTCCAGGAAGCTGCTGGTCGTGGAGAAGACCGACCCCGCCGGCACCCCCACGGGCGACTACCTGATCGCAGTGGACGTCGTGGACGCCGGCGTGGGCGAGCGCGTCCTGGTGCTCGACGAGGGCAACGGCGCACGGCAGGTGTTCGCCTCCGACGACGCGCCGGTCCGGTCCGTGGTGGTCGGAATCATCGACCACATCGAGACGCCGCGCTGAGCGTCACCCCCGGGGGCCCAGCAGCCCTACCAGGAACGCGAGAGCCTGCGCGTGAATCCCGGGAGCCTCGCTCTCGCGGGGGCCGGCCACGTTGAGCGTGCCGATCGCCTCGTGAGCTAACCACGCCTCGACGTCGCCGCGGACGCCCCCAACGTCGAGATCCACCACGAGGACGGGCTTCCGCGCCCGGCGCGCCAGCCGGACGGTCAGCGCCGTTCCCCCCCTGGGAGCACCCCGGGTAAGCACCAGCGTTCCGTCCGAGTCCCGCACGTTCCACGCCGTCCGCTCGGGGTAGGCCGCCGTCGGCGTCTCCTGCAGCGGGTACCGGTCCGGGATCGGGGCCGCCTCCGCCCTCCGTCCCCGCGGGCACCAGCCGCCGCACGGGATCCCGAGCGAGATCGCCGCGTCCAGCGCCGCCCTGTCCACGCCCGTCTGGCCGCCGGACACGAGGCGGCGCACGAGCGGCCCGGGACGAACGTCGCCGCTCACCGCCGGACTCTCCTCATTCGCGAACCGGCCGAGGCGGTACACTTCGAGGGGATGCCATCCGGAAACCTTGCCCCACACGGTGCGTACCGTCAAGCGTGAGCGACACCAGCGGGAGCCTTGCCTACCCGTTCCGGCACCGGGCCTGGCTGGGACGGGTCCTCGTAGGGGCCGCGCTGGACGCCATCCCGGTCGTGCTGATGCTGCCGGCGGTGTTCGCTCTCGCCCGGCATCGCTATCTCCTCCCCTTTCACTCGGTCGTGCTCGTCTCGGGCGCGGCGGCCGTCGGCGTGGCCGGCCGGCTCCTGGTCCTCGGCTACCTCGGGCGAGCGGCCCGTGAGGTGATCGACGGTACCTCGACCGGCCTGCCCCCCTGGGACCGCATGGCCGAGGACTTGGTCCAGGGCATCAAGCTTGCCCTGGTCGCGCTCGCCCTGTGGCTGCCGGCCGTGGGGGCGACCGTCGTCCTCGCCCTCCTCGTGATGGCGCTCGCCTCTCCCAGCCTCGCATGGCTGCCCGTGATCCTCGTCGGGCCCCCCGCCGCCCTGCTGACGCTCGCGTACCTCCCGGCCGGCCTGCTCGCGATGGTCACCGAGGGGGAGGCTTCGGCGGCCTTCGACTTCGAGCGCGTGACCGGCGTGGCGGGGCGGGCGTTCGGGCCGTACGCCATCGCGTTCCTGGTGGCGTTCGGCGCCGAGATCCTCGCGCAGCTCGGCCTCGTCCTCTGCTGCGTCGGGATCTTCGCCACGAGGTTCGCGGCCCACTGCGTGGCCGTGCACGCGTTCGGGTCGGCCTACCGTCAGGGGCTCACTGCCGACGCAGGTGCCGCAGGTGCCCAACCCGGAGCGGGCCTGCCGGCGGAGCCGCCGCCGGCCCTCTAGCCGCGCGCTCCGTTTCTCGTTCCCCGTGCGTGTTATCGCACGTCGCTCGGCACCGCCACGGCAAGCGCCCGCCACCAGGCGGGGACGTCGCCGGCGCCGACGGCGGTCTGGCTGCCGGCTGCCAGGTCGCGGACGGTGACGGTCCCCGCCCGCAGCTCGTCGTCGCCGAGCATCGCCACGGCGCGGAACCCGTCACGGTCGGCCCGCTTGAGCGCAGCCTTGAGCGAGCGGCGCGTGATCTCGATCTCCACCGGGATACCCGCCCGCACCCAGTCGCGCGCGAGGCCGAGAGCGCGTTCCTCTGCCGCGACGCCGAGAGGCACCAGGTAGAGCGCGGGACGCGCCAGCACGGCGTCCCTGAACGCGGCGGGCAGCACCTCGACCAGGCGGTCCTCACCGATCGCGAATCCGACGCCGGGGACGATGGGCCCGCCGAGGTCGGCGATCAGGCGGTCGTAGCGGCCGCCGCCGCACAGCACGGTGCTGGCGCCGAGTTGCGGGGAGACCACCTCGAAGACGGTCCGCAAGTAGTAGTCGAGGCCCCGCACGAGCCTGCGGTCCCTCACGTACGGGATCCCGAGTGCCTGCAGGTGGGTTTCCACCTGCCCGACGTGCTGGCGGGAGGCGTCGCCGGCGACGTCGTCCATCGCGGGAACGTCCGCAGCGACCGCCTGGCACGTGGGCACCTTACAGTCGAGGATCCGGAGGGGGTTCTCGTCCAGCCGGCGCTGGCAGTCGGAGCACAGCTCGGCCCGGTGGGGTTCGAGTGCGGTGCGGATCGCGTCCTGGTAGCGGGTGCGGTCCTCGGGGTCGCCCAGGTTGTTGAGGCGGATCTGGAGGTCGGTGAATCCGAGCCGCGAGAAGAACTCGTGCATCGCGGCGAGCAGCTCCGCGTCGGCGAGCGGGGTTTCGGCGCCGATGATCTCCAGGCCGATCTGCGAGAACTGGCGGTACCGTCCGTGCTGCATCCGTTCGTAGCGGAACATCGGCCCGAGGTAGAAGAGGCGCAGAGGCTGGCTCCGGTCGCCCATCCGGTTCTCGATCCACGCCCTGGCAACGCCCGCCGTCATCTCGGGACGGAGCGTGAGCGAGCGCCCCTTGCGGTCGGGGAAGGTGTACATCTCCTTGTGGACGATGTCGGTCGCCTCGCCGACCGAACGGACGAACAGCTCGGTCGCTTCGAACACCGGGGTGCGGATTTCCTCCCCTCCGAACGATGCGAAGACGTCGCGAGCCACGGTCTCGACCGCCTGCCAGAGGCGGGTCTCGGGAGGGAGCAGGTCGCGAGTCCCGCGCGGTCGCTGAATCACGAGGCCCCCCCGGAGTCGGTCTCCTCGTCCGACGCGAGGTACCGGCTCTTGAGCTCGAGGTAGCTGCGAACGCCGCGGCGGGTGTGCTCCAGCTCTTCCTCGCCCAGCTCGCGCCGCACCTTCGCCGGCACGCCCGCGACGAGAGTCCTCGGAGGCACCACCATCCCGGGCGGCACCAACGCCCCGGCCGCCACGACCGCCTCCTCCCCGACGACGGCCCCGTTGAGAACGGTGGCGTGCATTCCGACGAGAGCGCCGCGCTCGACGCGGCACCCGTGGAGCACCGCGGCGTGCCCGACGGTCACGTCCTCCGCCACGATCGCCGGGAAATCGGGTTCGTCCACGTGCACGACCGCGTTGTCCTGGATGTTGGAGCGCGCCCCGATCCGGATCTCACGCATGTCGGCCCGGAGCACGGCGCCGTACCAGACGCTCGCGTCGTCGTCGAGCGCGACGTCACCGACGACGGCCGCTGTGGAAGCGACGAACACGCGCCGACCGAAACGCGGCGACTTGCCGGAATACGACTGAACTCTCGCCACCCCTACCTCCACTTCGGCCGGTCACGCTAACACACACAACTGCCTGGGGCAACGAGCCATGGCGCCGGATACATCCCGGATCCCTGTGGAACGGCCGTTCGACCCCCCGCGGGCAAGTGGAACAATTCGCGTACAATACGTGCAACTAGCCCCAGGTCAATGACTTATACCACCGCACTCGCGGCAGTGCACGATGCATAACATGTTGAGATAGGGGGGGTTTGGGGTCCCGCCCCCGCCTTTTCCGCAAGGTTTTCCGCAAAAACTGCGGATTCTTCATCGCCCTTTCACGGCGACACGCCCCACGCCGCCGGCGGTCTCCAGGCACCGGTCCTGAGAACCGTGGGAGGGTCGGCCGTGAGATCGACGACGGTCGACGGAGCGCCTCCCGGGGTGGCGCCGCCGTCGAGGAGGAGCGTCACCCCCTGGCCGAGCGCCGCCGCGACGTCGTCCGCCCGCAGCAGCGCCGGACCGCCGCTCCTGTTGGCCGACGTGGCGGTGAGCGGACCCACGGCCTCCAGCAGTCCACGGAGCAGCTCGTGGGCGGGAACCCTCACGGCCAGCGAGAACCCTCCGCCCGCGGCGGCGAGGCCGCCCGGCGACCGAAGCACGACCGTGACGGGGGCGGGCCACGCCGCCAGGAGCCGCTCGCGCCACGGCGGCGGCACCTCGACGAGATGCTCGAGCTGCGCCAGCGAGGCGCCCACGACGAGGAGCGCCTTCTCGGGTGGCCGTCCCTTGATCTCGAAGATGCGCTCGACGGCGAGGGCGTCCCACGGGTCCACGGCGAGGCCGTACGAGCTCTCGGTCGGAAGCGCCACGACGCCGTGACTCGCGACGGCCTCCCGCACCGCCCGCACCGCGTCCGAGAGATGGCCCGCCGAGGTGAACGGAAGCCGCACCATCAGGACGTCTTCAGGAGCTCGCGCGCGTGCTGGCGTGCCGCGGCGGTCGGCTCGCCGCCGCCGAGCATCCGCACCAGCTCCTCCACCCTCGCGTCGCCCGCGACGGGCTTGACGTGAGTCACCGTCCTCCCCCGCGAGCCTTCCTTGCTGACCACCAGGTGGGCCGACGCCCTGCCCGCCACCTGAGGGAGGTGAGTCACGACCATGACCTGGTCGCGCGAGCCGAGCGCAGCGAGCAGCGCACCCAGCTCGTCCGCGACCGTGCCGCCGATCCCGGCGTCCACCTCGTCGAACAGCAGCGTCAGGACCCCTCGCCGCGGCACCGAATCCCTCAGCACGGTCCGCATCGCGAGGTGGATGCGGGAGAGCTCGCCGCCGGAGGCTATCCGCGCCATCGACCGGAGCGCCTCCCCGGGGTTCGTCGAGAGCTCGAACTCGCCGGCGTCGATGCCATCGGCGGCAGGTTCGATCCTGGCGCCGCCGACCTCGAGGATACCGGTGGCGGAGAGCCGAGGGCCGAGCGCGAGCCGGAGCCGGGCGCGCGGGATGCCGAGCCCCTTGAGCACGGCGACCACCTTTCCCGAGAAGCGCTCGGCGGCCGCCGCGCGCTCCTTGGAGAGCGCCTGCGCGAGCTCGAGGTAGCGCGCCGCCAACCGCTTCTGCTCCTCGTCGAGACGCGCGATGTCGTCCTCGACGCCTTCCAGCTGGCCGCGCTCCGCGCCGAGCTGCGTCCGGTGCTCGAGCACGGCCGCGACCGACCCCCCGTACTTGCGCGCGAGCCGCTCGAGAAGGGCCAGGCGGCCCTCGACGTGCTCGAGCCGCGCCGGGTCGGGGCGGACCCTGTCCGCGAGCTCCTGGACGGCGCGCTCCGCCTCCTCGGCGAGGACCTGCGCCTGCTCGAGATCCGAGGCGGTCTCGCCGACTCCGATCCCTAGCGAGTGGAGCTCGCGCACGGAGCGGGCGGCGCGCGCGAGCGCCACCGCCCCGCTCTCGCCCCCGAGAGCCGAGAGCGCCCCGGCGACGAGCTCGCCGATCCGCTCGGCGTGCTGGAGGAAAGCCCGCTCCTCGCGCAGGGCCTCCTCCTCGCCGAGCTCCGGGCGAGCCTCGTCGATCTCGCGCAGCTGGAACGCGATCACGTCGAGCCGGTCCCTGCGGTTGGCGAGCGCCCGCCTCTGGGCGTCGAGCCGCTCCCGCACCTCCTGCCAGAGCGAGTACGCCGCGGCCACCCCGTCGCGTGCGGGGGCGAGCCCCCCGGCCGCGTCCACGAGCGCGATGTGCGTCGCCGGGTCGGTGAGCCCGCGCTGCTCGTGCTGGCCGTGGATCGCCAGGAGGTACGGCGCCAGCCTCTGGAGCGCCCCGACCGTGACCGGCACGTCGTTCGCCCACGCCCGGGAGCGCCCCGTCGCCGAGACCTCGCGCCGGAGCACGAGCTCCTCGCCCGCTTCGACCCCGAGGTCGCCCAGCAGCGTCAGGGCGCCCTCGTCCGGAGGCGTCAGGAAGCACCCTTCCACGATGAGGCGCTCGCACCCGCCGCGAACCTGGTCGGCGTCCGCACGCTCACCGGCCAGGAGCTGCAACGACTGGACGAGGAGGGATTTGCCGGCGCCGGTCTCACCGGTCAGGACGATGAACCCGGCCGGCAGCTCGAGCCGCACCTTCTCGATGATGCCGAGGTCCCTGACCTCAAGCTCCCGGAGCATGGTGGCGGAATGCTAGACGGCGGCGGCGGGGTTTGCAACGATCCCGCCGGCGACCGCCACGCACAGGCGGGCCGGGTCGATGTGGCGGCGTATCGCCTCGACCACGTCGCCGCGACCGGTCGCGAGGATCCTCCCGGGGATCTCGTCGATCTCCGTCACGGGCAAGCTGTGCCGGCCCAGGCGGACCAACTCGCGCGCCTGCCCGCCGGGCCCGGCCAGCGCGACCCGGTACGACCCCGCCATCGCGGCCCTCTCGTCGTCGAGCTCGCTCTCGCTCGGCCCCTCGGCCACGAACCGGGCGATCTCCTCGCGTGTGGCCGCCTCCGCCCGCGAGAGGTTGGTCGGGGCGACCGAGAACGTCGCCGCCCACGGCCCGTCGAGCAGCGAGGCCCCGAAGAACCGCGAGATCACCCCGTAGGTCAGGCCCTCGCGGTCGCGCAGGCGCATCCCGAGCCGCGACGAGAGCGTGGACTGCCCCAGCACCGCGTTCCCGAGCGCCGCGGCGAAGAAGTCGGCATCGGCGCGCCGCAGCCCGCCGGGGTGACCGAGCACGACGTCGAGGTTCGGCTTGTCGGGGATCGGCTCCTGGACGCGCGCCGGCTCCACGTCGGCCGCCGTCCGCCGCGGTACGGGGGGGACCTCCCCGCTCCCCCACTGAGCGCCCTGGAGCAGGCGTTGGAGGCGACGCGCGACGGCCGACGGCTCGAAGTCGCCCACGAGCGCCACGATCAGCGACGCGGGTCCGTAGAGGTGCTGGTGCATGGCGACGAGATCGTCCCGCGTCACCCGCTCCAGGCCCGTCTTGCGCTCGTCCAACGGCCTCCGGTAGTGCGGGTGGCCGGGGGGGAAGACGAGCCTCGAGAAGCTCTCGTATGCCCGCTGGAACGTGTCCTCCTGGGACTGCGCGAGCTCACCGAGCCTCAGCACGCGGAGCTTCTCGAGCTCCTCGGCCGGGAACGACGGCCTCTGGAGCATCTCCACCAAGAGCTCGAGCACGAGGGGGAGGTGGCGCGAGAGACACCGTCCGCCGCAGTGGACCTCGAGCGGGTCGAACCCGTCGCCGGAGATGTCGAGCTCGATCCCGCGATCCTCGACGATGCGGGCGAGCTCCAACCGCCCGTGCCTCTCGGTCCCGCGCTCCAGCATGTCCGGGACGATGGAGGCGGCGCTCCACGCCCCGGGCTCCACGAGCCCCCGCCCCGCCAGCAGCGAACCTTGCAGGTGCACCGTCGTGTTGGTGTGCCTCGGGAGCAGGAGGAGCCTTCCACCGCCGGGAAGCGCCGTCTCCTCGACGGTCGCCGCGAGGTTGCTCCTGAAGTGACACGGACGCGGCACCAGGCTCCTCGGCGCCGGACGCCCGACGGTCCCGACGCCGCCGCGTCCGTTCTTCGGCACGAAGTAGCCCACCGAGACCGAGTCGTCCATGAACGTCTCGCCCGCCACCCGCACGAGATCCTCGCCCGTCACGGCCCGTACCCGGTCGGGGTAGTCGAGGTAGAAGCGCCAGTCCGCCGCAGAGATCGCTTCCGTCACGGCCGCCGCGACCTGGGTCGGCGAGTCGCGGTGGTAGGCGGTCTGCGCCTCCACCTGGGCCTTGGCCCGTGCCAGCTCGGCCTTCGAGAGGCCCTTGCGGACCACCGCCGCCAGCTCCCGCCGGATGACCCGCTCGACCTTGGCGTGCCCGGTGGTGGGGTTGAGCGTCGCGAACACCTGGAACAGCCCGGGGTCGCGGAGCTGCCAGGAGACCGCCTGGACGTCGAGGCACAGGCCGGTCTCGACGAGGCGCTGGTAGAGGCGCGACGTCACGCCGCCCCCGAGGGCGTCCGCCAGCACCGCGAGCGCGTGCGTGGACGGATGCGTCGCCTCGGGCGCCCTCCACGACACCGCCACCCACCCCACCTCGCCGGACCTGCGGACGACGAACCGCCTCTCCCCCTCCTGCGCGGGCTCGCGCGTGACCACCGGGGGGATCGGGCGCGGCGCCCGCGGGAGGGGCCCGAAGTGCCGCGCCACCAGGCCGAGCGCCGTCTCCCGGTCGAAGCTCCCGACCAGGACGAGCGACGAGTTGTCCGGGTAGTAGAACGTGTCGTAGAACGCCCGCAGCCGGTCGATGGACGTCGCCTCGATGTCGCTCCTCCACCCGATCGTCGGGTGGTGGTACGGGTGCTCGCGGAACGCGACCGCGAACGACTCCTTGAGGAGCACGTCGAACGGGTCGTTCTCGCCGCGCTCGAACTCGTTCCGGACGACCGTCATCTCGGTGGCCAGGTCCTCCGGCCGGAGGAGCGCCGCCCGCATTCGATCGGCCTCGAGCTCGAGCGCCAGGCCGAGCTCCTCCGGCGGGAGCGTCTCGAAGTAGTTCGTGCGGTCGAACCAGGTCGTGGCGTTGAAGTGCGCGCCGACGCGCTCGAGCACCCGCGCGATCGGGCGCCCCTCAGCCGGGTTGAACTTCCGCGACCCCTTGAACATGAGGTGCTCGAGCAGGTGCGTGGCCCCGGTATGGCCCACCGCCTCGTTTCGCGAACCCACGTGGTAGACGACGCACGCGGCAGCGACCGGCACGCCCGGGTCGGGCACGAGGAGCACGCGCAACCCGTTGTCCGTGAGCCTCAGCTCCTCGACGCCCCTCTCGTGGGCAAGCACCTCGAATCCGTCGTTCATTCACACCTCTCCGGCCCGCTATGATAGCTGGCATGATCGATCTACGCTCCGACACCGTGACCCGACCGACACCGGCGATGCGGCGCGCGATGGCCGATGCCGAGGTCGGCGACGACGTATACCGCGAGGACCCGACGGTCCTGCGTCTGGAGGAACTCGCAGCGGCCACGCTCGGCTTCCGGGCGGCGCTGTTTGTCCCGACCGGGACGATGGGGAACCAGCTCGCCGTTCACCTCCAGACCCGGCCAGGCAGCGAGGTGATCATCGAGGCGCGCGGCCACATCTTCAACTTCGAGATGGGCGCGATGGCCGTGTGGTCTGGGGCGCTGCCCCGGCCGATCGTGACCGCGAACGGCCTTCTCGAGCCCGCGCAGGTGGAGGCGGCGATCTCGCCGAACGTCTCGTACCGCACGCCGAGCCGGCTGCTGGCCCTCGAGAACACCCACAACCTCTGGTCAGGCCTGCCGATGGAGTCGGCCCGGACGCGCGCCCTGGCGGACGTCGCGCACGCAAACGGGCTCGCGGTTCACCTCGACGGGGCCCGGATCTTCAACGCCGCCGCCGCGCTCGGCACCAGCGCGGCCGAGCTGGCCCGCGGCTGCGATACGGTGATGTTCTGTCTCTCGAAGGGGCTGGCCGCGCCGGCCGGCTCGCTGCTGTGCGGCTCTTCGGAGTTGATCGAGGAGGCGGTCAGGGCGCGCAAGCTCTTCGGCGGCGGGATGAGGCAGATCGGGATCCTGGCGGCGGCGGGGATCGTGGCGCTGACCGAGATGGTGGGACGGATCGGCGACGACCATGTGCGTGCGAAGCGCCTGGCGACGGGGCTCGCCGACATCCCGGCGGTCGAGATCGACCCGGATCGGGTCTTCACCAACATCCTCGTGTTCCGCCTGCGGCCCGAGAGGCTCCCGGCCGCACCGGGGGTCACGCCCTCGCAGCTGTTCGTGACCGGGCTCAAGGAGCGCGGCGTGATGTGCGGGGCGTTCGGCGCCACCGAGGTTCGGATGGTCACGCACTACGAGATCACTGACGCGGACGTGGACGCGACCGTGCGCGCCGCCCGCGCGGTACTCGCCTCATAGGGCCGCAGGTTCGAAGGTCCGAAAGAGGGAAGACGGGGGGAGGGGGGCGGCCCAGGCCGACACCGCCGTTCCTCTACCCTCCACCTTCTGCCGCTTACCCGCGTCTCGCACACCTGCGAGCCGTGGCTCGCGACGCTATGCGGCCTCCTCGCCGGACGCCGGCCGGTCCTTGGCGGCCCTGACCAGCGCGTAGATCGTGAGCCCGACGCACAGCAGGAAGACGACGACGAACAGCACCATCGGCCCCCATTGCGGCGCCACCGTCACCTGCTCGCCGGCGCGCGCCTTCGAGAGGTAGAAGTCCCTCAGCTCATGCCGGGTCACGATCATGAACACCATGGCTCCGACGATCAGCTCTGCCGCGCGCCGGACCTTCGTGCTCTGAGCCAGCGGGTTGGAGATCTGGGCCAGCACCACGAGCAGCATCAGCCCTGCGAGGATCCCGATGCCGAGCGGCACCATCGTGGCGGCGCCCGCCCGCATGAACGCCTTCAGGACCTCCTCCGGGATCGCCAGCAGGAGCCAGAACCCGTCCACGAGCTGGAGGAGCGTCGCGACAAGCGCCGCCTTCACGCCGAGCCGCGCCATTCCCGCCATCGCTGCGGCGTCGCCGCCCCGCGCCGCGCGGCGCACGGCCACGAACGCCGCGAGCGCTCCGGCCATGGCGACGGCGGCGAGGACGAAGTGGAGGAACCGCGGCACGAACGTGGGGTCGCCCAGCGCCGCCCACGCGCGGTCCGCGACCTGCTCCCACCGTCCGGGCTGGAGGTGGAGAAGGTTCACCGTCACCTGAATCGCGGCGATGGCGACGAAGCACGCGGCCTCGAGAGCGACGATGGCGCCTGCGTCCTTCCCCGCCCGCAGGCGGAACTTGGCGATGTAGTTCAGGTAGTAGCCGACGGTCAGCAGGACGAGCATCCCGAACCACGCCCACCCCACCAGGATCGTGGCGCTGTAGAAGAAGCGGCCCAGGACGACCTGGATGAACAACAGGGGCGCGATCCCGAACGTGATTGCGAGCGAGATCGCCCACGAGTTGACCTCGACGAACAGGGCCCTCGTCTCGCGCCGTCCGGCTCCGGCTGCGCCGGCGAACGCGGCCAGCAGCGTGCCGCCGAGCACGGTGTTGACGAACAGCAGGTGGATGAAGAACGTGAGCACCCACAGCACCTGGAAGAGCCAGGGCGGGCCCGGCAAGGGGGCCGGATCGAGTGCGGGGATCAGGCTAGTTGACATGGCTCGCCTCCGCGACGTGCGACGGCTTCAGGGACATAAGGTACGCTGCCAGCGCTTCCTGCTCCTCGTCGGTACCGACCAGCGGCGGCATGAGCGGGTAATCCAGCTTCTCGGTGGCGACGTGGCCCGCGTGCGTGTACTTCCCGGTCGTGTACTCGTTCCCCTCCTCGTGAAGCGTGGCGAGGAT
This sequence comes from Thermoanaerobaculaceae bacterium, assembly GCA_035542455.1. GTDB lineage: Bacteria > Acidobacteriota > Thermoanaerobaculia > Thermoanaerobaculales > Thermoanaerobaculaceae > RBG-13-68-16. The sequence continues at coordinate 2,583 of DATKLI010000047.1, read as the reverse complement.
GCCCTTGAGCATGTCGGGGTCCACCGGCGCAATCAGCTTACGGATCGACAGGTAGCCGTCGATCGTGTGGCACGACGCGCACTCGGCACGGAACACGGCGCGGCCCTTCGCCTCGATGCTCGCTGCGCTGCCGCGCGCCGCCCACGCCGCCTTGACCAGCACCCCCCGCCGGTTGAGATCGGCGATCTCGCTGACCCGGATTCCGTTCGAGAACATGAAGTCGCGGATGACGAACGGCTTTCGGGAGCCCTCTCGGAGTCTCTCGTAGCCGCCGAAGAACGTGAACGCGACGGCCATCGCCACGACGGCCGTGGGCCAGCGGTGCAACCCCGGCGCCAGGAGCGCGAACAGGGCGAACAGCAGGAACGCGGCGAGCGCCCACAGCGCGAGGTGCCGCGTCGAAGCCAGCGCCGGCAGGAGCGGCTTGGCTCCCAGGAAGATCCCCCGGACGGAACCGGGCAGCACGAACTCCCACCACCGGTAGCCGGCGTACGCCATCAGCGCGCCGACGACCTGGAACGTCGCGAGCAGCCGCACCATCCTGGTCCGCACAGGGCGGTCCGATTCGCGCTGAGCGGCGAGCGTGAGGTAGGCGCCCGCGAGGAAGAGGCAGATCCCGGTCCGCAACACGAGCCCCGGCAGGTAGCTCGGGTTGAAGATCCCGTCCCAGAACGAGTGCGTCTCGAGCCAACGGCCGGGCGTCAGCATGAACGAGAGGATCCCCTGGATGATCACGAGGGACATGTACGCCGCGAAGAAGTAGAGCCAGATGATCAGCAGGTGCGTTCGCGGTCTGACCTTGTCCCAGGTGGCGTAGTACAGCAGGGCGGTCGCCACCTCGAGAATGAAGAAGCCCCACTCGGCGGCCCACCCCCAGACGTAGTTGTGGATCAGTGCGGAGGTCGCGACGGGCTGCACGAGGCCGATCGTCACCCAGATTCCGACCCCCGAGATCGCTCCGAACACCGTGGAGACCAGGATGAGCATGAGTGAACTGCGCTTGGCAAGCGCGCGCATCGCCGGGTTTCGCCGGCGCACCGCCAGCGTCTCGATGACGGCGATGGCGAACCCGCCGCCGATCGCGAAGTGCGAGACCAGGACGTGGGTGATGGCGACGATGCCGATGAGCACGCCGCCACCCATCCCGAGGCTCCAGATTGGGTAGTCCACTCCCGCCTCCTTTCCCCTGTTCGACCGAACGCTGGCGCAACTGTACCATTTCCGGACCGTCCGGAAAGGCGGTTTCGCAACACGAGGGGCCACCCGGAGGTGGCCCCTTGCGAGGTGGGTCGTCGCCCGTCGCTACGGGTTCGGCGGGTCGATGACCCCGTGGTCGGTCCGGGCCGTCAGGCGGCGGTGGACCGTGTGGCCGGTCTCGAGCTTGTCCGTGAGGACCCCGGGCACGGAGGACTTGACGATCGCGACCGCAGCCTCTTGGGACATCACCACGTTGGCCGCGGCGACCGAGGTGGCTCCGGCGGTGGCCCCTCCAGTCAGGAACGGAAGCAGGTTGACCAGGGGTAGCTTCGAGCCGAACTGTGCGTTGACGGTCTTGACCAGGTCGTTGGCCATCACCGCGTAGCCGAGGTCGGTCGGGTGGATGCCGTCGTAGCCGATCATCCCGCCGGTCAGGAACGCGGACGAGACCGGGACTCCGCCGAGGACGTAGGTCCCGGCAACGACCTGGTCCCACAGCGTGTTAATGTCCCAGACCTTTGCACCGACTCCGTTCGCGACCGTGCTGATGACCTGGTTGAGCTCCCCGATCCGCGCGCGGATCGCGGCACGCTCGGCGGCACGGATGATCACGCCCGCGTGCAGACCCGCCTGGTCGATGGACCCCTCCGGGAGCAGCCTCCCTGTGCCCGGGATGCCGTAGCCCTGCGCGATCAACGCCGACGCCGGGAGCGTCACGAGGTCCTGCTCGGTCAGGGGGCCGTTCTCGCCGAGCAGCGGGATGTGCGCCCCGGTCGAACCGACGACGTACGGCTTGATGGTGGTGCAGAACGGCCACAGCGTCTCGTCGGTGAGGTTCATCACGACGATCCCGGCGCTCGGGCGCTGCTGACGGATCGCTCCCAGCAGCGTGGTGTAGTCGGCCTGGAAGTTGGCCGTCGTGGTCATCGTGACGCCGTCGAGGACGACGCCGGTCTCGACGGCGTCGATGACGTCGTCGCCGCCCACCTCCACGGTGTAGAACGTCCCCTGCGCGCCGATCGCCTGGGCAAGCGCCGTCGCCGGGGTCGTCGTTCCCGGGAGCACCGGGAAGCGCAGCACGATGTCGGCGAAGAGCTGCGCGGTACTGATCTGGCCCATCGCGTACTTGACGGCGTCCGCCTGCAGTTGCGTTGCGTCGCCGGTGACGGCGACGAGGTCGTGGACTCCGGCCCCCGGGATGCCGAGGTTGTTGTAGATCCCCTGGTACTGGATGTTGATCGGCAGTCCCATGGAGCTGCTCTTGGCGGCAATGGTGGGCACGACGCTCCCGCCCACCACGTTGAGGGCCGTGAGCGCGAGCTCGGCGGGAATGCCGGGGTCGCTGATGAGCGGCTGCTGGAAGGTGCCGCTGAAGCCGCCCCGCCC
>DATKLI010000046.1:0-73803 GCA_035542455.1 Thermoanaerobaculaceae bacterium | reverse complement strand
CAACATCAACTCCCCCCAGCAGCTCGCCGAGGTGATGTTCGAGCGGCGTGGGCTGCCCGTCCTGCGGCGGACCGCGAAGACGAAAGCGCCCTCGACCGACGCGGACGTCTTGGTGGAGCTCGCAGCGCGCGGGCATCGCCTGCCGGCGCTGCTGCTCGAGTACCGCGAGCAGACCAAGCTGAAGTCCACCTACGTCGACGCCCTGCCGAAGGAGGTGGCCGCCGATGGGCGTGTTCACACTCGGTTCAACCAGGCCGTCGCCGCCACCGGCCGGCTCTCGTCGTCCGACCCGAACCTCCAGAACATCCCGATCCGCAGCGAGATCGGCAAGGAGGTCCGGCGCGCGTTCGTGGCCGATCCCGGCCAGCTGCTCCTGACCGCCGACTACTCGCAGATCGAGCTGCGGGTGCTCGCCCACCTGTCCGAGGACCCGGCGCTCCGCGAGGCGTTCGAGCGCGGCGAGGACATCCACCGCACCACCGCCGCCCTCGTCTTCGGCGTCGCGCCCGAGCTCGTCAACCCCGACCAGCGGCGCGCGGCCAAGACGATCAACTTCGGCTTGATCTACGGGATGGGAGCGTACGCCCTGGCCCGCGAGCTGGGGGTCGCGAACGCGCAGGCGCAGGTGTTCATCGAGGCGTACTTCGCGCGCCTCCCGCGCGTGCGGGGGTACCTCGAGGGCACGAAGGAACAGGCGCGGGCGACCGGCAAGGTGGCCACGCTGTTCGGGCGCGTCCGCTGGATACCCGGCCTCGACTCCAAGAATGCGCAGGTGCGCGGCAACGCGGAGCGACAGGCGATCAACGCCCCGGTCCAGGGCACGGCCGCCGACATCATGAAGCTGGCGATGATCGAGCTGCAGGCGGAACTGGTGGCGCGGAGCATGCCGGCGCGGCTGCTCCTCCAGGTGCACGACGAACTCGTTCTCGAGGTGGAGGCGGCCGCAGAGGAGGAGGTCGGCGCGCTCGCGCGGAAGGTGATGGAGGGCGTCACCCAGCTGCGGGTTCCCCTCCGGGTGGACGTCGGCGCCGGCCCGTCGTGGACCGAAGCGAAGGGGTAAGATGAGCGCATGCGCCGAGCCCTGATCATCGTGAGCCTCATCGCGAGCGTGCCTGCGGCCGCACAGAAACCGTGGGAGGCTCGCGCAGACCTTCCCGTGCTCGTGCCGATCGAGCTCCCGGCGATCCCGCCCACGAACCCGTTCGCGACGCCGGTCGAGACCGCCGCGTCACCGATCGCCACTCCGCTGCGCGAGAAGTTCTCCGGGTCGTTCAGCGTCGGGGCTTCCGCGTACGTGGATAACGACGGTGCGGTGCGCCGCCTCGTGTTCACGCAGCTGCCGTGGCCCGCGCTGGCCGATTCCCTGCGTCCCGCGATCATGGGCACCGCGTTCACGCCGGCCCGCGTGTCGGGCGCCGTTGTACCGGTATGGCTCCCCCTTGCGGTCGACCTGAAGGGCCGGGTGCGGGAGGGGCTCGTGGCCCGACTCCAGCCGTCCGCCCCGGAGCCGGCGACGCCGCCGGTCGTCGACCCCACCGCCGTCCCGACTCCCGAGGCGAGGGACCTCGAGCTCCCGGCCACGCCGATCGACCGCATCGACCAGATGCCGAGCCCGAAGCGCTTCAGGGCGCGCGTGGACAACCGCTCCTGGCGCCAGGGCATCCGCCTCCTCGTCGAGGTCTCCGCGACGGGCCGTTGCGGAAAGGTCGTGTTCCTCTCGTGCCCCGAGGGGTTGCGGCCGTGGCTGCTCGCCTCGATGGCCGGGTGGACGTTCCACCCCGCCACATCCAAGGAGGGCCCCGTGACCGCCTGGGTCCAGCTCGACGGTGAGATCGAGGTCGAGGTCGGGGACCTGTCGTCGGACACACTGCGCGTCATGCGCCAGGGGTGGTCGCCGCGCGGGGGCGCACAATCCGCCGCCGCTCCCCCTCCCGGCGCGTGACCTTCTCCGAGTCGAGCCACTCCAGGATCGGGATCGCGAGCTTGCGGGTGAGGCCGAAGCGGGCCTTGAACGCCGCGACGTCGAAGCTCTCGACCCCCCATTCTCGGAGGGAGGTGACGATCTCGTCGAGCGTCTGACGGTGGAGCACCCACTTGCCTCCGACGCGGGCGAGCCGCTTCTGCTCGACGAGAAAGCGCACCAACCCCTCCACCGCCTTCGGGTCGGCCGCGAGCGTCGCCGCCGCTTCCGCCGGTGACGGGGCCTCGAACCGGGTCCTCCGGTAGATCTCGGCGACCCTCGCCGCGAGCGCGTCCTCGAGCGGAGGAGCATCGGCGGGCAGGACCCTCCCGGCGACCTCGCGCACCGTCCCGGACCGCCGGAGGCTCGCGAGGACGAAGTCGCGCACGTGTTGCGGCGCCGAGGGTACGAGCTGTGTGAGCAGCTCGGCGCGCGGGACCCCGGTCGCGCCGGCGGCGCGCAGGATGGAGGCCGCCTCGTCCTGCACACGCGTCAGCGCGGCCCGGTGCAGGAGGATCACGGGGCGGGGTTGCGCGACCACGAGCGTGCCGTCCATCACCAGCTTCCCGAGCGCCGGGTCGAGGGCAGGCTCCCGCACGCCGAGGCGGAGGGCGAGCTCCCTCACGCTTGCGCCCCGGACGTCGGCGAGGCGGACCCACTCTCCGATCGCCGCCGGCAGATCGGCCCACGGACGGGCCACCTCGGCGAGCCAGGCCGCCTCCCGGCGTGCGAGCCGTGGCGGCTGCGTGTCCAGCACTTCGCCTCCGCCCACCGTCGCGGCCGGCGAGATCCGCCGAACGACGACCCGGTCGCCGGGGGTTGCGAAGAGTGGGCGGGCGAGCCGGACCACGACACGGCCCGATTCACCGGGGTCGATCGTGGCCGGGTGCGCGCGCTCGACCCGCGCGGGCCGCCTCGCGGCCAGCAGGTGGACCCACACACGGTCGCCCTCCGCGAGCGCCGGAGCCCCCCGCAACACGCGCATCTCCGCTGCCAGGCGCATCGACGCCTTCCACTCGCCGCTCCCGAGGAGTTGCTCACCGCGTGGCACCTCGGCGACCGTCACGCCCGCGAGCCCCAGCGCGACACGCTCCCCCGCCTCCGCCTGGTCGCGGGCGGCGCCGTGCACCTGCACGCTCCTGACGCGCGCCCGGATCCCGCCGGGAAGGGCGACCACCTCGTCCCCGATGCGGACGCTGCCCCAGCTCGCCGTGCCGGTCACCACCGTTCCTGCGCCGGGAACGGTGAACGTCCGGTCGACGGCGAGCCGGAACGGGCGGTTCGGCTCCGGCTTCCTCGTCACCGTGCGCCCGCACTCGAGCACGGCGTCCCGCACCTCGCCGATCCCCTCGCCGGTCAGTGCGGAGCAGGCGACTACCGGCGCTCCGCCGAGCGGCCCGCCGTCGAGTCGAGCCGTGACCTCGGCGCGCAGCGCCTCGAGGCTCTCGCGCCCGACCGCATCCGACTTGGTCAAGGCGACCACGCCACCCCGCACCCCGAGAACGTCGAGCACGTCGAGGTGCTCGCGGGTCTGCGACATCACCCCCTCGTCGGCGGCCACCACGAGGAGCGCGCGGTCGATGCCCGCCGCCCCCGCGATCATGGTGTGGACGAGGCGCTCGTGCCCCGGAACGTCGATGAACGAGAGCTCGAGCTCGCCGAGCGGATCGGCGAGCGGGGCGAACCCGAGGACGAGTGTGATCCCACGTCGCTTCTCCTCGGGAAGGCGGTCGCAGTCGACCCCGGTGAGCGCCTTCACGAGCGCGGTCTTGCCGTGGTCGATGTGTCCCGCGGTGCCGAACACTGCGGCGCGCACCCACCTATACTACCGGCACGAGGGTGCCGGTGCTCGAGCAGGAGATCAAGATCCCCGTCGCCGCGTTCGCGCCCGTGCGCGGACGGCTCGCCGAGCTCCGCGCGCGGTGCCAGGTTCCCTTCACGCTCGAGGACAACTGGGTCCTGGACGACGACCACGGTTCCCTCGCCGCGAGCGGCAGGCTCCTGCGGGTCCGCCGCGCCGGGCAGCGGTGCTGGGTCACGCTGAAGGAGCCCGCCTCCTTCGAGGGGGGCGTCAAGAGCCGTGTCGAACTCGAAACCGGGGTCGCCGACGCGGACGGCGCGCTCGCGGTCTTCCGCCGCCTCGGGTTCGCGGCGGTCCGCCGCTACCAAAAGCGGCGGGAGACGTGGGCGTTCGGCGACTTCGTGGTCGCGCTGGACGAGACGCCGCTCGGCGGGTTCGTCGAGGTCGAGGGGCCGGGCGACCGGCTGGCCGCGGCCGCCGTCGATCTTGGCCTCAACCCTGCCACGGCCGCGCGGGGGACGTACCTCGACCTCTGGCACGCGTACCGAGCGCTTCACCCCGATGCCCCTCCCGACATGCTCTTCTCCGCGGAGTCGGCCGTCCGGCCGGAGTAGGCGAACGGTGCACGGCGTGCTCCTCGCTGCGGGGCGCGGTGAGCGCATGGAGCCGCTGAGCTCGATCGTCGCGAAGCCGGCGCTCGAGGTCCTGGGCCGCCCCCTCCTCGCCAGCGCGGCCTCGAACCTCCTCCGCGCCGGGGTCACGGAGATCGTGGTCAACCTCCATCGCCACCCCGAGCAGGTCGTCGCGGCGGCACGCAGCGTCGCCGCCCTCGCAGCCGTGTTCTCGTGGGAGCCCGAGCTGCTCGGCAGCCTGGGCGGCGTGGCCGGGGCACGCCGGCTCCTCGAGGCAGGGGATCTCCTGGTCGGCAACGCGGACACGTGGGCCGACGTCGACCTCGCCCCGGTCGTTGAGGCGCGCGAACGCGACGCGATCGTGCTCGGGCTCCTGTCGCACCCCGATCCGCAACGCTGGAGCTCCGTCGTCGTCGACGGCGACGGGACGGTCGTGCGGATCCTTCCGCCGGGTGCGGACGGCGGCCCGGACCGGTTGCTGTTCACGGGGTTCCAGCTCCTCGGCCGTGACGTCGTCGAGGCGCTGCTGCCCGGTCGCGGCGAGATGGCCGCGCTCTGGGGCAGCGCCCTCGCGAGAGGCCGCCTGCGCGGCGTGGCGGTTGAGGGACGCTGGCGCGAGGCCGGGACTCCGGCGTCGTACCTGCGCCTGGTCGTGGAGTCGCTCGGCGGCGGCTCATGGGTGCATCCCTCCGCGGCCGTCGGCGACCGGGTGCAACTCGAGCGCACCGCCGTCGGCGCGGGTTGCCGCGTCGCCGGTCGATGCTCCCTTACCGGCTGTGTCCTCACCGCCGGGGCGACAGTGGGGCCGGATGCCCACCTCGTGGATTGCGTCGTCGCGGGACCGGTCGCCGTGGCGGGGGAGGCCCTCAGGGACACGCTCGTGGTTCCGGGCATGCACGCGCCGCTGCGCTAGGCGGCCCGGAACCCGCTCACAACCGGACCTCGCGCCACCGGTCCCACCCGCGCGACCACACGAGCGCCCGCACCCGCCCGATCTCGCCGTTGATCCTGACGACGAGCAGCCGGCCGCGGCCGTCGTTGAAGTAGACGCTTGAGGGGGTCGCCCCACCGGTCCGCGAGAAGCTGATGATCCCGCTGCTCCCGATCCGGAGCCCGCGTCCCTCGATCGTGCCGCCCCCGGCCGGGTCCGGGACCTTCCACCCCGACGGGATTCCGAGGCGTACCCCCGCGCTGAGGAAGTGCACCCACACCTTCGGACCCAGCGGCTTGTCGACGCCGCGAACGAAGTCGGCTCTGGACACGCCGTCGTTGTCGCCGTCCGCGACCATCACGTAGTACGAGCGGTCCTCCACGTCGTCGAACACGAGCCCGACGTTGCGGCAGCTCGTGAGCGCCTCCATCCGGCAGCGGAGAGCGTCCGCCGAGATCTGCCTGGCAAGGCGGATGAGATCGCTCCTGCGCTCGAACTCTTCCAGGTTCGGTGCCGCGATCGCGACCGCGAGCGCGAGCATCGCGACCACCGCAAGCGCTTCGATAAGCGTGAAGCCTCCGTTTCGCCTCATGGCCCCTCCGAGGAACCGGGGGCGGCAGCGCGCCGCCCCCGACCGTCCACGCACCTCATCTGTTGTTGTCTAGGTTCGATCGTGCTCCGCTCGGGCCGTCAGCTCTGCGCCTTCGCCGCCGACTTCGCCGACCGCGGCGAGCGCACCTTCTCCTTGAGGCTGGTCGCGCCCGTCGTCGTGACGTACGTCTGCAGCCGAGCGAAGCTCTTCTCACCGATGCCCTTGACGCGCGAGAGCTCCTCGGGCGCCTTGAACGGGCCGTTGGCGGTCCGGAAGTCCACGATCCGCTGGGCCAGCGCCGGCCCCACGCGCGGGAGCAGCTGGAGCTCCTGCACGGTTGCCGTGTTGATGTTGACCTGCGGGTTGCCCACCGGCTGCGCCGCGAGCACGCTGCCCGCCAGCGCGGCTGCCAGAGTCATGCACACCAGAGTCCTGAGAGTCATTGTCGTTCTCCTTTCCCTTCGGTTCACCGCGTTGTCCCAGAGCCGACTGAATCCGGTTGGTTGATCGACGCTCACCCCGTGTCGCGACCGCTAAGGCCCGTGGCTCATCGCTCACCTCCACCGGTCGGGAGAGCGAGCGGCATGCCACTTCGGGAGCGATCACCAAGTGACTGCAAAATCATGTCTTATGCCCGGAGCCCAAACGGCGTCGCGCACGCGGGGTGGTAAGCTCTCCTGTCACTTTGAGCGGGGGTCGAGCGGAGACCGCGGTCGTGGCCTGTACGAAGATCCATACACCTGCCGAGAACCCTGACACCGGCGCCGCGTCCCGTCGCAGGCTCGCGGGGCCGGTCGATCTCACCGCCCTGTTCGAGCTCGATCGCCTCTGCTTCGGGCGGCGCGCATGGTCGCTCCGCGCCTGGTGGGAGGTCGTGACGTTCCCGGAGTGGACGGCAGTCGTCATCGAGGAGGAGCAGGCGGTCGCCGCCGCGAGCGTTCTCCTCCTGGCGGCACCGGTGTCGTGGCTGGCCTCGCTCGCGGTCCACCCCGACCTGCGACGGAGGGGGCTCGGCCGCGCTCTCGTCCGGGACGCGCTCGTGCGGGCGCGCGCCGCCTCGGCCGGGTGGCTCTCGCTCGAGGTCGACCGGTCGCACCGCGCTGCGGTGGCGCTCTACCGCAGCGAGGGCTTCGGGGTGGCACGCCGTTTCCGGGAGGACGGACGGTGGCGACAGGAGATGGTGCGGCGCCTGGGAGGTGTACGTGGCACGTGAACTCGCGTTGGTGGTGACGGGCGCGAGCGGCTCCCGTCTGGCGGTCCGGTTCGCCGAGCTCGCAGCCGAGCACCCGCAACTCGATGCGCTGCACATCGTGCTCTCCGACGGGGCGCGGCTCGTGATCGCCGACGAGCTGGGAAAGGAGCGCGCGACGCCGCGGGGGTTCGTCTCGGGGCTGGCGGTGAGCGAGGCCGTCCGGGAGAAGATCCGCTCGTGGGGGGAGGCGGACCTCGCGGCTCCGATCTCGTCCGGCTCGCACGTGCTCCTCGGCGTCGTCATCCTGCCGTGCTCCGCCGCCACCGCATGCTCCATCGCGTGCGGGGCGTCGCGTGGCCTCGGCCAGCGTCTCGGCGACGTCGCACTCAAGCAGCGCTGGCCGCTCCTCCTCGGCTTTCGGGAGAGCCCGCTGTCGGCGATCCACCTGCAGGCGCTCCTCACCCTCACCCACGCCGGCGCCGTCGTCGTTCCGCCGGTCCCCGCGTTCTACCTCGGCGGCGACGAGATGCCGCGCTTCGTGGACCACTACTGCATGCGCCTCCTCGATCTCCTCGGGATCCGGCTGGAGCGTCCGGAGCTGCGCTGGAAATCGGGCACGTGAGGATCGTGGCCGCGGGCCGTGAGGCGGCCGAACTCGTCAAGTTCGCGCACACCGCGTTCGCGCTCCCGTTCGCGCTCATCGCCGCGCTCGCGGCGGCCGGTGGTCTCCCCCCCTGGCCCGCCGTGGGCTGGATCCTCCTCGCGATGGCCGGAGCCCGGACCGCCGCCATGGCGTTCAACCGGCTCGCCGACCACGCCTTGGACGCGCGGAACCCCCGCACCGCCGCGCGCGCGCTGCCCGCCGGGCGCCTCAGCCGGCGTTTCGCGTGGCTGCTCACGGCGGGCGGCGCGGCGGTCTTCCTCCTCGCTGCGTGGCGCCTGAACGCCCTCTGCCTCGCGCTCGCGCCGCTCGCGCTCGCCTGGGTCCTCGGCTACTCCTACGCCAAGCGGCTCACGCCGCTCTCGCACCTCTGGCTCGGCCTCGGGCTCGGGATCGCGCCGGTGGGAGCGTGGCTCGCGGTTCGGGGCTCGTTCGCGTGGCCGCCCCTGGTGCTCTCGGCTGCCGTCACCGCATGGGTCGCCGGGTTCGACGTCCTCTATTCCCTGCAGGACGAGGAGTTCGACCGCTCCTCCGGCCTCCACTCGCTGCCCGCCCGGCTCGGCGCACGGCGTTCGCTCCTGGTGGCGCGGGCGCTGCACGCGGTCGCCGCTCTCGGGTTTGGCGTGTTCGCCCTCCTGGTGCGGGGGTGGGGGCTGTGGGCGGGGCTCGCCGCCGCGTGCGTGCTCCTGGTGTGGCAGCACGCGCTCGTCGGCCCCGGACGTCTCGAGCGGCTCAACACCGCGTTCTTCGCGGCGAACGGGGCGTTGTCGATCCTGATGTTGGCGCTCTACCTCCTTGATATCATGGTGCGCGCATGAACGTCGTGTCGCTGGCCGCGCGCCACATCGCCGTGGAAGGGCCGATCGGGGTCGGGAAGACGTCGCTCGTCGAGCTCCTCGCCTCGCGCTTCGAGGGCGTCAAGATCCTCGAGGACGTGCAGAACCCGTTCCTCGAGCCGTTCTACCGCGGCAAGGAAGGCGCGGCGTTCCAGGTACAGCTCTTCTTCCTGCTCTCCCGTCACCAGCAGCACGTCGAGCTGTCGCAGATGGAGCTGTTCACGCGCCTCGTCGTGTCGGACTACACGATGCCCAAGGACCGGATCTTCGCGCGCATGAACCTCGACGACGAGGAGTTCAGGCTGTACGACCGGCTCTACCGGCTGCTGACCACGCGTCTGCCGAAGCCCGACCTCGTGATCTACCTCGAGGCCAGCGTGGAGACGTGCATGCGGCGGATCCGGATGAGAGGACGGGAGTTCGAGCGCGGGATGGACCCCGCGTACCTCCAGAAGCTGAAGGACGCCTACAACGGCTTCTTCTTCCGGTACTCCGAGACGCCACTCCTCGTCGTCAACACGGACGAGATCGACTTCGTGAACAAAGCGGAGGACTTCGAGAACCTCATCGAGCAGATCGCCCGCACGCGTCAGGGCACACAGGTGTACGTACCGCTCGGATCCGGCTAGGCGACATGGACCGAGACGGGCGACGCATGAACCCGTAGCCCGCCACGCCAATGGAGCTGGCGTCGATCCCGCCCGGGCGGGACGGCGACCGGCGCCGCCTGGATCCGTCGGCCCGGAGGGTCCGATGGAGACCACGATCACCGCAACCGACATCGCCGGGGCCAAGGGCACACGCCGTCTGGTGATGGTCACGGCAGTCGACGAGCCCTCGGCCCGCCTCGCAGACCGCGCGGGCGTGGACGTCGTCCTCGTCGGGGACTCGCTCGCGATGGCGGCGCTCGGACGTCCCGACACGCTGTCGGTGACCGTCGACGAGATGATCCACCACACGCGGGCGGCTGCGGCTGGCGCCAAGCGCGCGCTGCTGGTGGCGGACATGCCGTTCGGCTCGTACCAGACGGCAGTCGCCGACGCCGTCCGCAACGCGTGCCGCCTGGTCGCGGAGGGGGGCGCCCACGCCGTCAAGCTCGAGGGCCCGAGGTGCGACGAGATCGCCGCGATCACCGCAGCCGGGATCCCCGTGATGGGGCACCTCGGCCTCACCCCGCAGTCTCTCCACCGCCTCGGCGGCTACCACGTCCAGGGGCGAGCCACCGAGCGGGCCGTCGCGCTCGTCGACGACGCTCGTGCGGTCGAGCGCGCCGGTGCGTTCGCCGTCGTCCTCGAGGCGATCCCTCCCGCGCTCGGGGCGGCCGTCACGCGCGTCTGCACCGTGCCGACGATCGGGATCGGGGCGGGCCCCTGGTGCGACGGGCAGGTGCTCGTCTTCTCGGACCTGCTGGGGCTCACGGAGGCGAACGCGCCGCGCTTCGTTCGCCGCTACGCACAGCTCGGCGAGACGATCACGGCCGCGCTCGAAGCGTTCGCATCGGACGTGCGGGAGCGTCGCTACCCCGCCGACGCCGAGTGCTACGCGGACCCGCCGGGACTGGCGGAGGCGCTTGCCGAGCACCTGGGGAGGGAGTGACATGTTCGTGGCCACGACCGTCAGCGGCGTGCGCGCCCGGCGCAGTGAACTCGACCGCACCGGTGCCCGGCTCGCCTTCGTCCCGACCATGGGCGCGCTGCACGAGGGTCACCTCGCGCTCATCCGTCGCGGGCGGGAGCTCGCCGACGAGGTGTGGGCGAGCGTCTTCGTGAACCCGACGCAGTTCGCGCCGGGCGAAGACTTCGACCGCTACCCGCGCAACCTCGAGCGGGACCGGGAGCTCCTGGCGGAGGTCGGCGCCTCCGTGCTGTTCGCCCCCTCGCTCAGGGAGATCTACCCCCGCCCGTCTGCGACCGTGGTCGACCTGCCCGAGCTGAGCGCGGGGCTGTGCGGTGCCCACCGACCCGGGCACTTCCGGGGCGTGGCGCTCGTGGTCGCGAAGCTCCTCAACATCGTGCGGCCGCACGTCGCCGTGTTCGGCCAAAAGGACTGGCAGCAGGCGGCGATCGTGCGCCGGATGGCCGACGACCTCAGCCTCGACGTCCGCATCGAGATCCACCCGACCGAGAGGGAGAGCGACGGGCTCGCCCGCTCGTCGCGCAATGCGTACCTCGCGCCGGAGGAGCGCCGGGCCGCGGCCGTTCTCCACCGGGCCCTCCGAAAGGCGGCGATCGCGGTCGAGAGTGGCGAGAGATCCGGCCGGGCGCTCGAGGAAGCCGTGGCGTCCGAGGTCGCCGACGAGCCGCGCGCGCGCCTTCAGTACGTCGCGGTGGTCGACCCGGACACGCTGGCGCCGGTCGCGACGGTGCGGGATCGGGCCGTGGTTGCCCTTGCCGTCTACGTCGGCGCGACGAGGCTCATCGACAACATCCGCGTGGAGGTGCCGTGATGCTCAGAACGTTCCTCAGGGCGAAGATCCACCGCGCCCGGGTGACGCGCAGCGATCTCGACTACGTGGGCTCGATCTCTCTCGACCGCGACCTGCTGGAGGCGGCGGATCTCCTTCCGCTCGAGCGGGTCGAGGTCTACAACATCACCCGGGGAACGCGCTTCTCGACGTACTGCATCGCCGCGCCGCCCGGCGGCGGCGAGGTCGGCGTGAACGGCGCGGCGGCTCACCTCGCGTCGACCGGCGATATCGTGATCGTCGCCGCGTACTGTCAGCTCGACCGCGAGGACGTCCCCCATCACGCCGCTCGTGTCGTCCTGGTCGACGGCGCGAATCGCGTGACCGAGGTCATGAAGCAGACTCCGTTCGACCTCGAGGGGTGATCCTGAAAGCGTCGCGGCGGCCGACCGGCCGCCGCTGACGGACCTCCCCGCGGGCCTTGGCCCGCGTCGGACCCGGACGCCTACATGTACTTGAGCATCTCCTGCGCCGTCGGCGCCTCCTTGTGGTTGGGAGCCGCGGCGAGGAACTTCTGCAGGTACTCCTTCGCCTTCGCGGTGTCGCCGAGTCGGAAATACACCATGCCGAGTTGGAACATCGCGTCGGCGTACTTCGGGTCGGCCGCGAGCGCCTTCTCGAGCAACGGTTGCGCCTTCGCGTCGTCGCCCTTGTTGAGGAACCCGACCGCCTCGTTGTAGTACAGGACGGGGTCCGAGGGGTTGGCGACCTTGTAGCGCTCCGCGTACTTCTGGTAGCCCGCCTTGTCCCCCTTGCCCTGGCTCGCGTTCATGGCCAGAGCCAGACACTGGGGGAACTCGGGTTTGGCGGCGAGGCACTTCTCTGCCGACGCGAGCGCGTCGTCGTTCTTGCCGGCCTTCTGGTCGATGTCGCCCATCGCCAACCACGCGAGGTAGAGATCCGGTTTGGCGGCCACGGCGGCAGCGAACTTCGCGCGGGCTTCGGCGGTCTTCCCTTCCTCCAGCAGCTCCTGCCCCTCGCGGGCCTCCTTGAAGCCGGGCTGCTCGAGCGCCTGCTGTTGCGCCTCGGTCTGGGCCTGCTTCTCGCTCTTGAGCTGGAAGTTGAGCTCGAGGGTCTGGCTGCCGATCAGCGGCTTCGCCATCTGCTTCACGGGAAGGTACCCGTCCGCCCTCACCTCGAAGATGTACTGGTGCGTGGCGTCGACGACGAGCGTCGCGTACGTCCCCTTGTCGTCCGCGACCACCTCGCGGTGGAAGTTCGCGATGTCGGGACAGCTCATGATGATCTTCGCGCCGGCGATCGGCTTCCCCGTGACGTCGCTCACGACGCCTTTGATCCGTCCCTGGGCCTGGGCGAAGAGCAGAGTGGGAGCGAGCAGGAGCCCACCGGCGAACAGACGCGCGAGTTTCATGGTCTTACCCTCCGAGCTGGGGCTGCCGCCGAAACCCTGCGCGAGTGTACGCCCGGCATCGCGGCGAGGCAACCTGATCGCGAGACCGTATCGCTCGCAGAGGCGTTTTCGCAATCGCTCCTGCCGGCGGAGCTCGCCGCCGCGGTGCGTCTGGAAACGTGGAATCGCTCTCACGGCTGGGAGGCGATGGCGGCATCGGCGCGGCGCGACGGCGCCGCTCAGTCGAACGAAGGTTCGGCGTCGGCCTCGAACTCGGGATCCGGGACGCCGGTCGCCATGTCGACGACCCACCTGTGGAAGTTGGGCTCCGCGTTCCCCACCGGGAACTCGAGCACTTCCGGCAGCTCGTACGAGTGGATCTCCCGGATCGCCGTGGTGACCGCATCGAACAGCGACCTGCGGGTCTTGATCATGAGGAGGTACTCGGTGTCTTCGCACACCTTTCCCTTCCACCGGTAGATCGACCGCAGGCACGGGACGATGTTGATGCAGGTGGCGAGGCGCCGCCCGATCAGCTCCTCCGAGATCTCGACGGCCTGCTGCTCCGTCCCCACCGAGGTCACGACGACGCTGATCGGCTCGAGCTCCGCCATGGCGCTCACGGTAGCCTGCACCCCTCCCCTCGTCAAGCCGTCGAAATGGATGTACATTGGGGACGATCCGCGACCTGGGGGCGTACCGGGTTCGACGGGGGACATGTTGGGTCGCCGGCAGCGTGCCGTGGCCCGCCGCCACGCTAAACAGGCGGACACACATAGCTGCCAACACTGAGCTAGCACTGGCTGCCTAACCGCAGTCACGTCGTGGTCGCCGGCTCCCGCCTGCGAACCTGACCACGGCGCCGCCAAAGCAGGCTGGGCCGCCCCTTCGCCCGGGAGGTGCGGCCGAGACACTCCGGGCTGGCCGTGACGGACGGGAGCCTACGCCCAGCCGCCGCGGCGAGATCGAACCGTAGGCTGCGCACGGAGACACCTGCGACCCAAGTCTTCCGGACGGGGGTTCGATTCCCCCCGCCTCCACCATCTTCTTTCGGGGGGCCCGGCGGCGCTCCCCCACCCACCCGCCGCCTCTAGCCCCCCGAGCCCCCAGCGCTCCGGGCGAGTGAATCGCCCTCCGCGCTCCTTCGTCGCGGGGTCCCGCGTCCACTCCCCCACCCACCCGGACGCTCCAGACCCTCCGCGCTTGCTCGCGCGGCGCGCGCCGCGCCTTGGGGACAGGCCTCGCAATCCAACCGAGCGAGGAGAGCAAAACCGGCGCCAACGCGCGCAGCCGCGCGGCCGCCGTTGGGCCAGATGCAAGGAAGGCGAGCGGCGAGCGCCGGAGGCGTACCCGGAGGGTACGTTGAGGACGCGACCCGCGAGCCTGACGCCGCAGATGGTCCGACGCCGGCCGCGCCAGTCAGTCCTTGGGGAAGTGCTCGACCTTCACCGAGAGGTGCCCCCCGATCGCATCCGTCTCCCGCGTCAACGCCCTCCCGATGACGACCCGCTGGATCTGGTTCGTGCCCTCGTAGATCTGGGTGATCTTCGCGTCGCGCATGTACTTCTCGATCGGGTAGTCCTGGCAGTACCCGTACCCTCCGAAGAGCTGGACCGCGTCGGTGGTGACCCTCATCGCGGTGTCGGTCGCGAACACCTTGCACATCGCGGCGACCTTCGACACGTTCGGAACGCCCGCGTCGATGGCGCGCGCCGCCGTGTAAACGAGCTGGCGCGCCGCCTCGATCTGGATCGCCATGTCCGCCAACATGAACTGGATCGCCTGGAACGACATCACGCTCTGCCCGAACTGCTGGCGCTCGGAGGTGTAGCGAACCGCCCACTCGAGCGCGCCCTGCGCGAGGCCGACCGCCTGCGCGGCGACGCCCGGCCGCGCGCGATC
Organism: Thermoanaerobaculaceae bacterium; assembly: GCA_035542455.1. Lineage (GTDB taxonomy): Bacteria > Acidobacteriota > Thermoanaerobaculia > Thermoanaerobaculales > Thermoanaerobaculaceae > RBG-13-68-16. The sequence continues at coordinate 59,481 of DATKLI010000046.1, read as the reverse complement.
CAGCGTCATCATCGCGTTCGCGAACCCGGCGCCCTCCTTCCCGCCGAGCAGCGCCGATGCCGCAACGCGGCACTCGCGGAAGTGCAGCTCGTGCACCGGCACGCACCGGATTCCCATGAGCTGCTCGCGCTTGCCGATCTCGAACCCCGGCGTGCCCTTCTCGACGATGAACGCGGACGCCCCCCGCGTTCCGCGCTCCGGGTTGGTCGAGGCGTACACCGTGTAGATCCCGGCCGCGTCGGCGTTGGTCGTCCACTTCTTCTCGCCGTTGAGGACGTAGCCTTCGCCGTCGCGGACGGCACGGGCCCGCAGCGAGCCCGCGTCGGAGCCGGATGCCTTCTCCGACAGCCCGAACGCGATGAGCTTCTCCCCCTTCGCGATCGCCGGCAGGAACCGGCGCTTCTGCTCCTCGCTCCCTCCCAGCACGATGGGGAACGAGCCGAGCGCGTTCACCGCATACGCAACGCCCATCCCGCCGCAGGCGCGCGACAGCTCCTCGACGACGATGCACATGTCGAGCACCCCGGCACCGTGGCCACCGTACGCCTCCGGGATCCAGATCCCCATCAGGTCGAACTCCTTCAGCGCGGCGATGACGCTCCACGGATACTCGCCCGTGCGGTCCAGGTCGGCGGCGACCGGGCGCACGAACTTCTCGGCGACCTCGTGCGCACGCGCCCGGTACTCCTGGGTCCTGGCAGGAAGCAGTTCCTTCATGTGGCCCCCCCGTGCAGCCTCTGCATTCTACCCTCGCGGGCCGAGTGGTGGGCGAGTCGCGCGACATGCGAGAATCCGTCCGGAGCGGGAATGTTCTCCCATCGGGTTCCGCCGACACTGACGCCCAACCGGATCGCCGCCGAGCTGGCGACGTCGCCCCCCCGCTTCGACCTCACCGTCTCGAACCCCACGGTGTGCGGGATCGCCTACCCGCCGGGGCTTCTGGAGCCCCTGGCGGACCGCGCGGGCATCGTGTACCGCCCCGACCCCCGCGGGCTGCCGGCCGCGCGCGAGGCGGTCGCCGGCGAGTACGGCCGGTACGACGTGGCGATCGATCCCGCCCGCGTCGTCCTGACCGCGTCGACCAGCGAGGCGTACACGTTCCTGTTCAAGCTGCTCGCCGACCCGGGCGAGGCCGTCCTCGTGCCGTCCCCCTCGTACCCGCTGTTCGAGCACCTCGCGAGGGTTGAAGGGGTCGACGCGATCCCATTCCACCTGAACGCGGAGCTCGGGTGGCGACTGGATCTCGACGAGCTCGCCGCGGCCCCACCCTCCGTGCGCGCGGTCGTGGTGGTGCATCCCAACAACCCGACGGGTTCGCCGGTGCACCCCGATGACGCCGCGGCGCTCCACGAGCTCGCCGCGGCGCGGGGGTGGACGGTGATCGCCGACGAGGTGTTCCTGGACTACCCACTCGCCGGGGACGCGCCGGCGTTCTCGACCTCCGCCGGCCGCGGCCGCGCCCTGACGTTCACCCTGGGCGGCCTCTCCAAGAGCGTCGGACTGCCCCAGCTCAAGCTGGCGTGGATCGTCGCGAGCGGGCCCGACGCCCTCGTGAACGCCGCCCTCGAACGCCTCGAGTTCATCGCCGACGCGTTCCTGTCGGTCGCCACGCCCGTCCAGCTCGCGCTCCCCGAGCTGTTCCGCCGCGGCCGGGAGGTCCGCTCCGCGATCCTCGAGCGCTGTCGCTCCAACCTCGCGACGCTCCTGCAGGCGGCTCCGCGGGTCCCCGCCGTCGCGGTCCTGGAACCGTCCGGCGGGTGGAGCGCTCCGCTGAGGGTCCCCGCACTCATCGGCGAGGAGGAGTTGGTGTTGGAGTTGCTGCGCAGCGACGGGGTGGCGGTGCACCCGGGCTATTTCTTCGACTTCCCGAGCGAGGGCACGCTCGTGCTCAGCCTGTTGCCGGAACCTGCCACGTTCTCGCAGGGAGTTGGGCGACTCCTCGAGCGGGTTCGCGCCCACCTCACCCGGTAGCGCGGGTCAGTCCTTGTAGAGCCACCCCGCGACCACGGTCGCCAGGATCGCGCCGACCCACAGGTCGAGCATCCATCCGAGAGCGATGAAGCGGGAGAACGGCGCCCACGCCGCCAGCGAGAACGCGATCGGGAACCCGCTGGCGAACCCCAGCGTGGCTCCCACCTTGAACGCCGTGGCGGGCCCGGCGCCACGCGTCGCGCGCGCGCCGGCGTACGACCATGCTCCGATCCCGGCAAGGACGAAGAGCACGACGAACCACACGGGGACGAAGAACGGGTAGCGGGGCTGGGTGAGCATCGCCCCCGCCTTCTGTGCCACGGCGTACCGCGGAACCAGGATCACCATGTTGATGATGGTGCTCCACACGCCCCACACGAGCCACCCGATGAACGCCCCGAGCCAGATCCTGCGCGCGTTGAGTTGCGTCATCGCGCACCTCCTCCGATGGAAGTCCGCTCAGCGTAGCACGCGGCGGTGCGCCCGGCCACGGCGGCCGCGCCGGTGCGCGCCCCCCCACCGAGGCGCCTACGGCTCGACCTGTTCCAGAAGCGCGAGGAACCGCTCGTACGGGAGCGCCTGCCAGCTCTCGGCGCTCACGGCACCCTCGCTTCGAGAGATCAGCGAGACCTTGTGGGCGGTCTCCACGTCCGGGGCTTCGTAGATGTCCATGAAGTCGTAGGGGCCGAGGATGGCGTAGTGCGCCAGCCACTTGACCTGCGGGCAGAGCGCCTGCACCTTCTTCAGCCACCCCTTCCCGGACTCACGCCTCCCGCGGGCGTCGTGGACGTTCTCGGGGCGGAGACGGGTCATCAGCACGAAGGTCGGCATCGGGGCCTCCTGGGTTCGCGTTCACAATCTCGGGCCGGGCGGCCGTACGTGCAAGGCGTTGCACCCCAGGGCTGCTAAGCTCTCCGCCCAGGGACATGGCCGCACCGCCACGCTCCGGCCGGGAAGCCGCCTCACCCGCCGACATCCACGTCGTGCTGGTCACGCCGGAGATCGCGTGGAACACCGGCAATACGGGCCGGACGTGTCTCGCGGCGGGGGCGCAGCTCCACCTCGTCCGGCCGCTCGGCTTCTCCCTCGACGAGCGCGAGGTCAAGCGCGCGGGGGTCGATTACTGGCCGCGTGTCCGGCCGGTCGTCTGGGATGACTGGGAGGCACTCGAGGCCGCCCTCCCCGGCCTCGGGGAGCCGTTCTTCTTCTCGGCGGAGGCGCCGCGCGAGCTCTGGGAGGTGGCGTTCCCCCGCAGGGTGGCCCTCGTTTTCGGGCGCGAGAGCGGCGGGCTGTCCGACGAGCTCCGCCGCCGCCACGCCGACCGCTTCGTCTGCATCCCGATGGCGGACACGGCGATGCGGTCGCTCAACGTCTCCACGGCGGCGGCGGTCGTGCTGTACGAGGTGCTGCGGCAGCGCCGGGAGCGGTAGCCCGTGGGCCGGGCGAAACCCCACGAGCGGCTCGACGTACCACCGTTCAAGGCGAACCGGCACCGCTCGCTGCCCGCCGAACACCCGGATAGGAGCCGACCATGAGTCGCAGCTACGCCTCGATGAACCGCATCTTCGACCTCAACCGTCGCGAGTTCGGCAGGCTCCTCGGCGGCGCTGCCGCCGCCGCCGGCGGTCTCGTGCTCGGGGTGCCGACGGACGGCGAGGAGAAGGAGGAGCCCGCGGAGGTCGAGACCAACATCGCCGACTTCATGAAGGTCCCGAGGACCGCCCACTCGCTTCCCGGGCCGTTCCCCGGCCGCGTGGTCAAGGTGACCGACCCGCGGTCGCTCGCCGGCGACGCCGTCGACGCCAAGGTCGTGCGAGAGATGTTCGAGCGCGGCGTGCGCAAGCTCACGGGCGCCTCGTCGTCGGCGAGCTTTTCGATGCTGTTCGCGAGGGACGACGTGGTCGGCCTGAAGGTCAACCCGGTCGGGGCCCCGCTCATCCACACCAAGCCGGAGGTCGTGGACGCGGTGATCCGGTGGCTCGTGGACAACAAGCTGCCGCGCCGTAACATCGTGATCTGGGACCGCTTCGACCTCATGCTCAAGGACGCGGGGTACACGCGCGAGCGGTTTCCCGGAGTGGACGTCGTCGGCCTCCAGACCATGGACGAGGACGGCAACCGGTGGCGCGACGCCGCCGGCCACCACGTGTCGGCGGGAAATTTCGACACGACCGCGTACTACTTCGCCAAGGGCGTCGTCGGGAAGGGCGTGCGCGGCTACAAAGACGACGAGTTCTACCTCAACCAGCACGTCTTCGCAGGCGAGTACTCGTACTTCGGGAAGCTGATCACGCAGAGGCTCACGAAGATCGTCAACCTCGCGGCGTACAAGAACACCGGGAACGGGATCTCGATGGCGACCAAGAACCTCGGCTTCGCCTCGATCTGCAACACGGGGCGGCTGCACGCGCCGCTGTTCTTCCGCGTGTGCACCGAGGTTCTCGCGGCGCCGTGGGTGCGCGACAAGCTCGTCCTCAACGTCACCGACGGCCTCCGCGCCCAGTACGAGGGCGGCCCGGACAAGGACGAGAAGTTCGTCTACCCGAACCACTCGCTCTACTTCGCCACCGACCCGTTCGCCCTCGACATGACGTGCCACAACGAGCTCGTAGCCAAGCGTAGGGAGATGGGGATCACGGTGAACGAGCACCCCAAGTTCACCGAGTACCTCCGCTACGCCGAGAGGCTCGGCCTTGGCGTCGCCGACCCCGCCCGGATCCAGGTGATCCGCGCATGAGAGTCGCGCTCGCGGCCGCGACACTGTTCCTCGCATCCGCGGCGCTGGCCGTCAGCGACGCCGCGCTCCTCCCGCCGCCCGACGCCGCGAGCGGGTTTGCGCCCGTCGGCCAGCCGAGAGTGTTCACCGGGAGCGCGCTCTACGGCCACATCGACGGGGGCGCGGAGATCTTCTTCGAGTTCGGGTTCGAGGCGGCGACGGTCCAGCGTTACACGTGTCTCGACGAATCCCTCGAGGTCGAACTGTATGGCATGACGGACCCGACGGCAGCGCTCGGCATCTATCTCCAGAGGTGCGGCGGCCGATGCGACGCTCCAGGCCGAAGGGATCAAATTTCAAGGTACGCGACGTTCGGAAGGTCACAGCTCACGTTCGCGAAGGATAGGTTCTTTGTGGTGATCACCGCGGAGGAAGTTCATCCGAGGACCGATGCCGCACTCGAGACACTCGCGGTTGTGATCTCGAACAGGTTGGCAGCGGACGCCCGGCGTCGCTCGCGGCCCGATTCGTTCACTGATCCGGCGCTCGGGCTGTCGCCTGGATGGTCGCCCGGGTCGGTCCGCCTGATCCGCGGACCCCTCGCCCTGCAAGCAATCATCACGCTCGGGGACGGCGACGTCCTCCAGCTGCGCGGGAGGGTGACCGCGACCGCCGCGGAGTACCCGGACGCGCCCGGCAGCCCGGCGCACACCCTGGTCGTCGCCGCCTACCCCGACGAGACCGCAGCCCGCGCGGCGTTCGCCCACCTGCGCGCCGGTCTCGATCCCGAGATCACGGTGATCCGCGAGGCGGGCGCCTCGTTCGTGTTCCGCGACTACGCCGGGAAGTTCGGCTCTGCGGTCACCGTCGCGACGCGCGTGGAGCTCCGGCTCAACATGAAGGCCGATCCCGGGTAGCCGCGGCCGCCGCCGACTTCACGCGGTGTGCCGGGGGATCCTGTCCAGCAGGTAGAGGTTGGCCGCCGCACGCCCGATGAGGAGGGCGAGCGCGGCCGCCACCACGCCCACGAGGTCCAGGCCGGCGACGCCGACCGTGAGGACTCCGACGATCGTCGTCACCTCGAGGACCGTCGCCCACGTGATCGTCGCCGTCCGTCGCACGTGCACGAGCTGCGAGCGCTGGAACGAGAGCAGCACCTCGAGCGCCGGCATGATCGCCAACACTCGGAACGGCGGAAGGGCGAAACGTGTGAGCTCGGGCGAGAGCCCCGAGACGACGTGAAACCAGGTTCGCGCGAGAGGCGTGACCGCCACGACGCCGAGCGCACCGCTGAGCGCCAGCGCCAGCAGCCACGCGAAGCGCTTGAGCGCCTCGAACCCCTGCCGCTCGTCGCCCAGCAGCGCGATCCCGACTTCCTGGTAGGCGATCCCCCCGCTGCGGAACGCGAACACGAGCGAGGTCACCACCGGAACCACGGCAAGCGAGTCGAGCGCGGCACGGCTACGGCCCAGAAAGAAGGTGACGAGCGGGTTCACGCCGAGCGTCAGCAACGAGGTGAGCGCGAGCGGCGTGTAGAAGCGGACGATCGTCCGTGTCGTGAGCGGGGGCGACGGGACGTCGCGTTCAGGCTGCCGCAGCAGGTGGCGGACGGCGCGGCGCGCCATCAATCGGCTCGCGATCGCCTCCGCGACGACACCGCACGAGAGCGAGGCGGCGCCCACCGTCGCGCCCCGGAGCGTGGAGAACGAGTACAGGAGGCTCGCGGTCGTGGCCATCGAAAGCACCCGCACGACGGTCCCGTACGCGACCCGCCGGGTGAGGTTGGCGCGCACCAGCACCCCCTGGTAGAAGCGCCGGTAGCCGATCGCCGCGGGCCATGGGAGCAGGATCAGGACGGCGCGGTGCGTGAGCGCCGCGACCTCGTGCGGCAGCCCGATGAGCGACTCGGTGACGAGGCGGAACACCGGTGGCGCCAGCAGAACCACCATGACCGTCGTGATCATCGCGTTGAGGACGTACGCGAACCGGCGGAGGGCGCGGAACGTCTGCCCGTCGCCGACGAGCGCGACCGCGGCGCTCATCATCATGATGATCGGCGACTCGATCAGCATCGCGAACGAGAACGCCACGCCGTACGCGGCCAGGTTGTACGTCGGCTCGCCGAGCCGCGCGATCACGGCCGCGAGAAACGGCCCCTCGACCGACATCATCAGCCACGTGGCCGCGAGGGGGGCCCAGAACTTCGCGATCCGCCGCGTGGAGAGGGGTTCGGTGGAGTCCAACGAACGTCCGGGTCCGGCCGGTGCCGCGGTGCACGCGGGAGCCGGTCGGCCCGCGTCAGCATAGCGCGCCTACCGCGGGCCAGCGAGGTGCGAGGGGCGGCGGGTGCGGGCGACCGCCGCCGTTGTGACCCGGACGCGCGGCGCGGAGCGCCCCTATCTGTATCGGATCGCGACGGCGACGATCCGGCGCCCGTATATCGGGCGCGCCGTGCGCGACCACCACGGCCCCTCGACGACGGTCCCGATCCGTCTGGTCTTGTCGAACACCAGCACGGCCGCGTCGGCGCCCATCCTCGCGGCCTCGACCCGGATCGCCTGCTCCATCTCGGCGACCGAAGGGCTGCCGGACGGCGCGAGGACGACCTCTCCGAGCCTTTCGTGAGGCCGGCGGGGCGGTTGGCGGAGGATCTCGACGGCGCCGGGGTCCGTCGCGGGAAACTCCGGCACACCGAGGTAGTGCGTCGACGAGACCGAGATGGTCGTGCACCCCGCCAGGCATCCCACCGCGAGCAGCAGGATGGACGCCGCCGCGGCACCGCGCCAGACCCGATCCCTCATCGCGGACACCTCCCTTGTCGACACCACAACCCCACCACGTGTGCGACGAACCGCCGCCCGCCGGGTTGACCGTGCGCCACCGGTCCCGGTCCCGCCGGAGCTCCGCGCCGCCCGGGGCGCCGGGGCCCGGCCTACCGTCGAAGCGCCGGGGACGTCATGCTCGGTGCCACGGCGACGCCCAGGCGCCGGGGATCGCCAACGCCGACCGCCTCTCCCGTCTCGGGATCCAGGGAGATCGTGTTGGTGCCTCCGAACAGCATCAGGTCCGTCCAGCGCGCCGGGAACTTGAGCTCGAACATGTCCGCGAACCCCTGCGCCTCCAGCGCCGTCGCCTTGTCCGGCGTGATCTCGCCGGCGAGCTCCACCCACGGCCGCAGCGGGCCGTAGTTGCTGCCCCACACCGCGCGCGGCGCCGCCACGGCCTCGCACGCGCTCAACCCGCGGTCGACCACCCCCGTGATCACGGACACGATCGTGGGAACGACTCGGTCGCTCCCGGCGCTGCCGAGCACGAGGAGCGGTCTCCCGTCCTTGAGAACCACGGCGGGCGTCATGGCGGTCATCGCCGGCTGACCGGGCATCACGTAGTGCGCGTTCGTCCGGTTCTGGAACTCGAACGCGTTGAGGTTCGAGTTCCACATGAAACCGAGCCCGGGCGTTGCGATCCCGGCGCCGAACGACGCACCCACCGTCTGCGTCAGCGAGGCGATGTTCCCCCACTGGTCCACCACCGAGACCTGCGTCGTCCCGACCGCCAGGTACGGGTCGGGTGCCTCACGGCTGATCTCGCCCGCGAGGAGGGCACGGTCGAACCGGATCAGCTTCGCGCGCTCGGCGGCCCGCCGCTTGTCCGCGATCTGCTGGTCAAGGAGGGGGAGCGGGACCTGCGGCGTGCCCGCGTCCGTGTTGACGATGCGGGATGACTCGATCAGGAGATGGAGGCGGTCGAGCGAGGGCTTCCGCAGCAGCTCCGAGGGGAAGGTCTCGAGGATGTTGAGCATCTCCAGGAGCGACCCTCCGCCTCCCGGGAACGGGAACGCGACCACCTCGTAGCCGCGGTAGCTCCCGCGGTGGGGCCTCCTCTCGACGGCCCGTACCTGGACGAGGTCCGCCTTGCGCACGTACCCGCCGTTGCGTTGCATGTCGGCCTCGATCGCGTCCGCGATCTCGCCCCGGTAGAACTCGCGGGTCCCGAGCGCGGCGATCCGCCGCAGCGTCTGGGCGAGGTCGGACGGGCAGTACACGTGCTCGGGCTCGAACGTGGCCCAGTAGTCCTTGAGGAACATCTCCGCGACCCGGTTCTGCTGCCGCAGCTTGGTGCCGTAGTTCTCGACGTTTCCGAGCTCGGTGAGGTTCATCCGGTAACCGTAGTCGGCGATCTCGATCGCCCCCGCGAGGACCTCGTCCAGCCTCTTCGTGCCGTATCGCTCGAGCGCGTACCCGAGCGCCGCGAGCACGCCCGGCACTGCGACGGCCTTGTAGCCGTGGATCACCCCGTTCCGGGTTGCCGATCGCTCGCGCTGCAGCTCGTCCGGGCGTGCAAGGAATGGCACGTAGCACGACCCGTCGATCGCGGTCGCCCTGCCGTCCCGCATGTAGATGAGAAGGAGTGCTTCCCCCCCGAGGCCCGAGGTGGTCGGCTCCGCCACGCCAAGAGCGAGTGCCGTGGCGACCGCGGCGTCGACGGCGTTCCCGCCCGCTTCGAGGATCGCCGCCCCCGCGCGCGAGGCCTCACCGGAGCCCGACACCACCATCCCGCTCCGCGAGACGACCTCGGTCGGGATGAGCTGGGACGGCGATTCGGCGTACGCCCGCGCCACTGGCGGCTCGTTGGTCGCCTCGCGACTCCTCCGCCCCGACCTCTGACCGTTGACTGTAGGAGGGACGCACACCGTCACGGCGACCGCAGACACGACAGCCCACGCCCGCACGAGGTTCATCGCATCGAGACCTGTCTCATCGGCGCAATCGTATCCCATCCCATCGCGGGCCGACGAGCCCACGGGACGGCGGTGCTTGTTCCCTCGGGGCCCCGCAGCCGTCTACTCGAGGACGTGGATGTTCTTGGCGGCGCAGATCTCCTTGAGCTGCTTCGGCCAGACGGTGACGCTCACCTCGCCGAGGTGCGCCTTCTTGAGGATGTGCATCAGCGTCCGCGACTGCCCGATGCCGCCGCCGATCGAGAGCGGGATCTGGTCGTTCAGGATCGCCTGGTGGTAGGGCAGCTTGAGGAAGTCGAGCTGGTGCGAGAGCTCGAGTTGCTGCTTCAGCGTCTCCTTCGTGACCCGGATCCCCATCGACGAGAGCTCGTGCCGGCGCTTGGTCACAGGGTTCCACACCAGGATGTCGCCGTTGAGCCCGTGCGTCGGCTTCCCGGTCTCCTTGTCGGTGGGCGTGACCCAGTCGTCGTAGTCGGCCGCCCGCATCTCGTGCGGGTAGCCGTCCTGCAGCACCCAGCCGATCCCGACGATGAAGACCGCCGGGTACTTCTGGAGGATCGCCGTCTCGCGCTGCTTGCGCGGCATGTCGGGGTACATGTCCAGGATCTCTTCGGCGTGCAGGAAGGTGAGCTCCGCCGGCATCTCCGGGTAGCGCCCCTTCAGCTTCGGGAACATCTCGAACGCGTGCTGCTCGGCGCCGCGCAGCACCTTCCAGATCCGCCGGACCGTGTCCTTGAGGAACCCGAGGTTGCGCTGCTGCGGCGTCATGACCCTCTCCCAGTCCCACTGGTCCACGTAGGCGGAGTGGTCGTGGTCGAGGAAGTAGTCCTTGCGGACGGCGCGCATGTCGGTCACGATCCCCTCGCCGACCTTGCAGCCGAACTGCCTCAGGGCCAACCTCTTCCACTTGGTCGCGGCCTGCACCACCTGGGTTTCGATCCGCTTGGGCAGGCCGAGGCCGCACGGAAACTCGATCGGCGTGCGCGAGCCGTCGCGGTCGAGGTAGTCGTTCACGCCGCTCTCCTTGCTCACGATGAGCGGGACCTCGACGCGGAACAGGTTGAGCTCGCGGCACAGCCCGTCCTCGATGTACCGCTTCACCGAGGTGATTGCGATCTGCGTCTCCTTCGGATCCAGGATCGAGTGGTAGTCGGTCGGCAGGATCTTGGCGACCTCCTCGTACGTGCTGATGCCGGGTCCGGCCAGGTCCGCTCTCTTGTCCGCCATTGCGTGTTGTCCCCTTTCGTTGTCGTGGTTCAGGTCGTCGCGCAACCGCCTCGCCGCTGCCCGAACGGGCGAGGAAGTCTATGCCCTGAGGCGTACGCCGCACAAGAGCCGCCCATCCGAAGCTGAGAAACCGCCGCCGGGCGCGCGCTCGGTGACGGCGCCGCGGCCTCTCCGCGGCTTCGGCTCCGCACTATCATCGGCCGGCCGGCGGCGCGGGTTCAGCCAGCGACGGCCGGCGGAGGGACTCGCATGCGCACGTTCCCGGAGCGAGTGATCCTGGGGCGATCGGGGCTCTCGGTCGGACCGCTCGGCGTGTCGGGCGGGTACGGGGTCGGCAGCGCCGCCGTCCTCCGGGCGTTCGACCGGGGAGTCAACTACTTCTACCACGGGTCGCGCCGGCGCCCCGGAATGAGGAGCGCCATCCGCGAACTCGTCGCCGCCGGCCATCGCGAGGAGATCGTCGTCCTGCTCCAGAGCTACGCACGCACTCCGGCGCTGATGGAGGCCTGGTTCGCGCGTGGGCTGAGGCAGTTGGGGATCGAGGCGGCCGATGTCCTGCTGCTCGGGTGGTACGGCTCACCGCCCCCCGAGCGCCTGCTCGAGCGCGCCTCCCGGATGATCGAGAACGGGATGGCGCGACACCTCGCGATCTCGGGGCACCACCGCCCCGCATTCGTCCGTTACGCCGCGGACCCGCGGTTCGCGGTGCTGCACATCCGCTACAACGCCGCCCACACCGGCGCCGAGACCGACGTGTTTGGGCACCTCGACGCCGGCGACAGGCCGGGCACGGTCGCCTACACCGCGACGCGGTGGGGCTCGCTGCTGAGCCCGCGCAGGATGCCGACCGGCGAGGCGCCGCTGCGCGGCCGTGACTGCTACCGCTTCGTGCTCTCGAACCCCGACCTCGACGTCTGCATGACGGGACCGAAGGACGACGCGGAGATGAACGAGGCGCTCGCCGCGCTCGACGAAGGCCCGCTCTCCCCGGAGGAGGATGCGCGAATCAGGCGTATCGGCCGCCACGTCCACGCCCACGCGGCGCTCGCGCGGTGATCCAACCGGAGACGCTCGCGGGCGCCGAGCGGGGGAAGCCGCCGGCTCAGGACGACTGGCCCAGGATCGCCTGCTGGAGCGCGATGTTGTCGCGATGGCCGGTGAACCGCGCCGTGATGCGGCCGCGGACCGGGTACCCCAGCAGGTAGAGGTCGCCGACGATGTCAAGGATCTTGTGGCGTACGAACTCGTCCGGAAAGCGCAGCTCCGTGTTGACGACACCGTCGTCGCCGACCAGGATGCAGTTGTCGAGCCGCCCTCCCGAGCCGAGGCCGAGCTCGGCCATCATCGGCAGGTCCCTCATGAAGCCGAACGTCCGCGCCGGTGCGATCTCGCCCTTGAACGCCTCGGATCCGGACATGGTGAACTCGTAGTACTGCTCGCCCACCGGCGGCGGGTAGCGCAGCCGGTACGAGACGGAGAACTCGTCCGCCGGCTCCGCGACGAGGCTCCTGTCGCCGCTCCCCGTCTCGTACCGCCGGTCGATGACCAGCTCCCGGCGAGGCGCGCCTTGGTCCTCGATCCCGATCTCCTCCAGCCGCTCGCAGAACTCGAGGGCCGACCCGTCCAGGACCGGGATCTCGCCGTGGACCTTGAGGAGCAGGTTCGTGATCCCGAACGCGTGGAGCGCCGCGAGCAGGTGTTCGACCGTCCGGATGCTCTCGCCCTCACGGGAGAGAGTCGTCGCGTACTCGGTGTCCGCCACGGAGTCGAGGTGAGCGGGGATCTGCGTGCCCTTCGGGAGCGTCACGAAGTGAACCCCGCTGTTCACCGGCAGCGGTTGGATCGCCATCCCGGTGCGGCTCCCGGAGTGGAGGCCGAGTCCGTACACCACGGTGCTCGACCTCACAGTCCGCTGCGGCCTGTCGCTCTCGCGGACGAGCGGCATCGCCGGCGGCTGCAGGAAGCGCCGCGTCTGCTCCGGACCCTTCGCCGGTTCCAGGAGCGGCGATCCCGCACCGCGCGCTCCGGTGGCCGCGAGCGCGCCGTTCAACGCCTCGAGCACCCTGCTGTACGCCAGCGGCTTCTCGAGGTAGTCGTACGCCCCCAGCTTGATCGCCCTCACCGCCGTCGGCGCCGTCCCGTGCCCCGAGATCATCACCACGACGGCCTCCGGGTCGATCGCTCGGAGCGCCTGGAGCGTCTCGAGTCCGTCCCGATCGGGGAGCCAGATGTCGAGGAACACCACGGCCGGGCGACGACGGCGGTACAGCTCCAGCGCCTCCTCTCCCTTGCCGGTGACGATCGTGCGGAACCCTTCGTCCTCAAGGATGTGGGAGAGCTGCGTCAGGATCCCCGGCTCGTCGTCGACGATAAGCACCAACGGCTTCATGGCCCGAGTGTGGGGTCTCGGCCTCTCGGGGTCAAGCGGCTCGCCTGCGGCCGCGCAACTCGCGATCGGAGACGTCGTACGATGGGCCGGGTGCGTCGAATGGCGACGGAGGCACCGTTCCCGACTGCCGCACGCGGGCCGCTCCGGCGGCTCGCGCTCGGCGCCGCGCTCCTCGCCGCAAGCTCGCCCGGCCTTGCGACGGGCACACCCGAGGTCGCCATGGACTCGAGAAAGGACCACCCTCACCAGCCGGCCGCCGTCGCCACCGCTGCCCCGGCGTTCCCACTGCTCGCTCTCCCCCAGACGGTCGAGGGGTGGAGACGGTCCGCGGACGCGCGGCGCATCGACCCCGGAGCGATCTTCGAGTACATGGATGGTGCGGGCGAGCTCTACCTCGCGTACCGTTTCGACCACCTCGACGTCATCGAGTACCGCTCCGACCCGGGCGGCGACATCCTCGTCGAGCTGTACTGGATGCGGACCTCCGACGACGCTTTTGGCCTGCTCTCGGGTGACTGGGGCGGGGAGCCGGTCGACCTCGGCGGGAGTCTGTCCGCATCGCACTCGCCGTGGCCGCGCGCGCTGTACGGCGCCGGCCTGCTGCGCGTGTGGTCCGGCGAGCTGTACGCCCGCATCCTGGCTGTTCGGGAGAGCGGCCCGGCGAGGCGCGCGGTGCTGTCGCTCGGGCGTGCGATCGCGACCCGCCCGACGGCAGGGCGCGCGGCGCCTTTGCCGCCCCGCCTCGCGGCCGCCGTCGCGGCGGCGTCCGCGCCCGGCTTCGCCATCCGGGCCGACCGCCTCTGCTTCTTCCGCTCGCACCTCGTTCTCAACTCGGCGTACTTCCTGAGCCAGCGGGACGTGCTCGGTCTCGGGCCGGCCGTCGAGGCGGTGGTGGTCCCGTGGGAGCGCCCCGCCGCGGGCGGTGCCGCGAGTTCACGTGCGACCATCATCGCCGTGCGCTACCCGAGCGCCGCCGCCGCCGCCGAGGCGCTCGCCCGGTTCCGACGGGAGTACCTTCGAGACGAGGGCGCTCTCGCGGACTCCGGCGTCCGGCATCTCGAGGACGGGTGGGCCGCGTTCCGCCTCGCCGGGCGCGGGGTGGCGCTCGTGTTCGACGCCCCGGACCGCACTGCGGCCGAGGGGCTCCTCGCCGCAACAACGGCGGCGGTGGAACCGGCGGAGGCTCCCCATGAGTGACGATCGCCGTGCCGTGACGAGACGCGACTTCGTGCGCGGGAGCGCGGGCGCCGCCCTCGGGGTCTCGCTGTTCGGCCTGGCGGGTGCCGACCCGCTCGGGCGGGAGCCGAGGTCGGCCCGTGTGACTCTCGTGCGCGACCGCGAGGTGCTCAATGGGGCGCACGACGTCGACGCCGAGGTGCTGCGCGCGATGCTCGCGACCGCCGTGATGCGCGTGACCGGCGCCGCGAGCGCGCGCGACGGGTGGCGGGCGCTGGTCAGGCCCGGCGACATCGTAGGCCTCGTGCCGACCTCGCACCTCAACCCGACCCACGGCGAGGTCGTGGCGGCCGTGCGGGCGGCGGTGCACGAGGCAGGCGTCGCGCCCGACCGCATCCGGATCGCGCAGGGCGGACCCGAGAACGCCGAGGCGTGCACCGCGCTGATCTCGCTCCCGGCGCTCAAGGCGCACTGGCTCACCGGCCTCGGCACCGTGATGAAGAACTACATCACGTTCTCAGGGCACCCCTCGCGCTACCACGACGAGAACAACGACCGCCTCGGCGAGATCTGGCTGCTCCCGCACGTCAAGGGGAAGACGCGGCTCGTGCTGGTGGACGCGCTGCGGCCGCTGTGCGACAAGGGGCCGCAGCCCGACCCGCGGTACATGTGGGAGTACAAGGGCGTGCTCGCCGGCACCGACCCGGTCGCGGTCGAGGCCGTAGCGCTCAAGATCCTCACCGCGAAGCGCGAGGCACTGCGCGGGGAGCCGTGGCCGCTGTCGCCCCCGCCGCTGTGCGTGGTGGCGGCGGACACGCGCTACGGGCTCGGCACGTGCCGCCTGGACGAGATCACGATCGACCGCGTCGGCTGGGCCGAGGACGCGCTCGTCTAGTCGCGCGGCGCGACGCCGGCGGCCGAGCGGTCGCGGTCCGGGGCCGACGGCGCCGCAGCGATTTTGAGGGCACCGGGGGCGACAGTGAACTCGGCCGGTCCGGACGGGTACGTCTCGCCGTCGACGTCGAAAGGCGGGAGCGGCGCGAGCGGCACCACGCCAACCCGCTCTGCGCGGGCGTGGCGGACCGGGCGCGCGCCGAGGTGACGCCCGAGGTACACCTGGGGCAGCCGGAGGACGAGCTCCCACCCCGACACCGCCCCGACCGCCACGATGTCGAACGCGCCGTCGTCCGGGCGGGCGCGCGGTGCGACGCGCATCCCCTTCCCGAACGTTGTGCCGTTGGCCACAGCAAGCATGAGCAGCGGTCCCTCGAACCACGGTCGTCCGTCGAGCGACACTCGGACCGGCGCGCACCGGTACCGCCGCAGCGCGGCGAGCGTTGCCCGCACGAACGCCGTCCGCCCCCGGTCCGGGACGGCGTTGACGGCCTCGTCGACGAGGCCGCCGATCCCGGCCGACGCGATGTTGACGAACGCGAACTCCCCCGCCGGGCCACGGCACCGGCCGGCGTCGAACGGGGAGGCCGGGTGCAGCATTGCCTGCCTCAGAGCGTCGGCAGGCGAGCGCGGGATCCGGAGCGTCCGCGCGAGGTCGGACCCCGTACCCGCGGGCATGATCCCCATCGCCGCGTCGGAGCCGGCCGCCAGGAGCGCGTTCGCGACGAGATGCACCGTCCCGTCGCCGCCGACCGCCACGATCCGGCGCGACCCCGAGGCGACCGCCTCGGCGACCGCGCGACGTGAGGCGGCGGCGTCGACCGGCACCACCACACGGGCCGGCGCCAGCTACTCGGCGAGCGGTCGCAGCGTCTCCCACACGCGGCCGGCGCGTCCCCCGCCGGCCGCCGCATTCACGACGACCACGACCTCGCTCACGACGCCTCTGGCGGGAGCCACCCGGCCACCGCCCGCTCGAGGCGTGCGAGTTCGGCGTTCCACCGCGCAACCGACCACCCCGCCGTGCGGCGCAGCAGGGGACGGAGCCCCGGGGCGAGTTCGAGGCAGCGGCGCGGCTGCCACATCCCGAGCCGGACGCGGCGCAGCAGGAGGTCCTCAAGGTGGACGCACCCCCCGAAGCGCTGGTGCCAGACGAGCTCTGCGGGGGACACGTCGAGCCCGTCCGCCGCCGGCCGCAGCGCTGTGGGGTCGGCGCCCGCCGCGACCGGCAGCGCGAGCGCCCCCAGGCGCCGCACCATCCCCCGGGCCACCGCTTCGGCGATGCCCAGCGTCCGCACGGAGGCGGTCGTGCTCTCGGGGTCACACCGCCACGGCAGCGCGGCGGCACCGACGGACACCGGGGAGATCTGCTCCAGGCGCTCCTCGGGAAGGAGTCGGGCCGCCGCGTTCACGACCTTCTCGGCCGTCGCGCGAAACGTGGTGAGCTTCCCCCCGGCCGTCGAGACCAGGCCGCGCTCGAGCCACACCGCTTCCTCGCGCGACGCCTCCGAGGGGGTGGCCGCGCGGCTCGAGAGCACGGGGCGCACACCCGCGAACGCCCCGGTCGCGTCGCGTGCCGTGAGCCCTGCCGACGGGAACGCGTGCCCGACGAGGCGCAGCAGGTAGTCGACCTCGTCCCGAGCCGGCCGCGGGTCGTCGAGCGGCCCTTCGTGAAAGAGGTCCGTGGTCCCCACGAGCGTCCCCTCGGGGTGCGGGACCGCGAACACGGGGCGACCGTCGTCGGGCGAGAGGACCGTGACCGCGACGTCGAGCGGCAGCCGAGAGCGCGGGAACAGGAGGTGGGAGCCGCGCGACGGGCGCAGGCGCCTCGTGCGCTCGCCCGCGACCGCGCGCACCTCGTCGGTCCACACCCCGCACGCGTTGACGACCACGGACGCCCGCACCTCGTGCACCCGTCCGCTCTCGAGGTCGGTCACCCGCGCCCCGGAGACCCGCCCGCTCCCGTCCCGCACGATCTCCTCGGCCCGCGCATAGCTCAACGCCGTGCCGCCCGCCAGCACGCCCGCCGAGATCACGGCGAGGACCAGGCGGGCGTCGTCCGCCGCGGCGTCGTCGTACAGGAGGCCGAACTCGAGTCCCCCTTCCGCGAGCTGCGGGACCATCGCGGCCGCAGTGGCGGCGCCCACGCGGGCGTGCCTGTGGCGCACCGGCGTCAGGTGGTCGTACATCGCCAGGCCGAGGTCGACCTGCCACCCCGGAGTGAGGTCGTGCTGGTAGGAGGGGTAGAGAAAGCGCACCGGCCAGACCAGGTGGGGGTTGGCCATGGCGAGGAGGTCGCGCTCGCGGCACGCCGTCCGGGTGATCGAGAGCTGCATCCGGCGCAGGTAGCGCAACCCACCGTGGATCAGCTTCGACGACCGGGAGGATGTCCCGCACCCGAAGTCGCCGCGCTCGACGAGCCCCACGGAGAGGCCCCGCAACGCCGCGTCGTGCATCACGCCGGCACCCGTGATCCCGCCGCCGATCACGAGCACGTCGAACCCGTCGACCAGGCGGCGCAGCGCGCTCTCCCGCCAGGTCGGAGGGAAGATCACACTCTCTCCGCGTCGCCGGTTGCATGCGCGCTGGGCTCCGGAAGGAGGACGCCGGGGTTCAGGACGCCGTGCGGGTCGACGGCGGTGGCGGCCCCGCGCAGCGCCGCGACGCCCTCCGAGCCGATCTCGCGCTCGAGGTACGGCGCGTGCATCGTGCCAACGCCGTGGTGATGGGTGATCGTCCCGCCACCTGCGAGGATCGCCCGGTTCGCCGACTCCTTGAGCGCCCGCCACTGGCCGACCTCGCCGCCTCGGCGGAGCGGCCACAGGAACGTGAAGTAGAGGGCGGCGCCGTCCCGGTACGCGTGCGAGAGGTGGCAGAGTACCACCGCCCCGAACCCCGCCGTCTCGGCGGCCGCCGTCATCGCCTCCCGCACCGAGGCGTGGAGCGCCGCGATCGCTGACCATGGCGCCGCGGTCTCGAGCGTGTCGATCCCCCACCCGGCCGAAAGCAGCTCGTCCCGGAGGTACGGGTGCCGGAACCGGTCGGCGAGCCACCGGCGCCACGGCGCCCTGCCGAGCACGAGCCCGCCGACATCGCTCCAGGCGGGCGCCGCATCCTCGCGTGCGGCTGTCACCTCGGCGGTTGTGCCCGCCCACTCCAGCAGGAGGAGGCAGCCGTGCCGGAACCGCCGCACGGCGGAGATCGCATCGCGCACCCGCGACGCGAGGTACGGCAGGTCCGCCAGGGCGAGGCCGAACCCCGTCTCGCCCGGATCGGAGAGTCGCACGATCTCGGGGATCGGCCCGCGTTGTACCAGCGATCGGCAGGCTTCGAGACCGTCGCTCCACCCCGGGACCAGGACGGCCACCCCGTCGCGCCGCTCCGGCTGCGGCCTCACCCGCAGCGTCGCCTCGGTGATCACCCCGAGCCGCCCCTCGCTCCCGATGAGGAGGCGGCGCGCCTCGGGGCCGGCCGCCGAGGCGGGCTGCGGCGGGAGGCGCCAGATCCCGGCGGGCGTCGCGACCTCCAGGCCTGCGACGAGCTCGTCGATCTTGCCGACACCCGTCGAGCGCTGGCCGGCCGAGCGCGTCGCGATCCACCCGCCGACGCTCGAGAACTCGAACGACTGCGGCTCGTGGCCGAGCCGCATCCCGGACGGAGCCAGCGCCGCCTCGACCTCGGGCCCGAGCGTCCCGGCACGCAACGTCGCGAGCCGCGAGGCGCGGTCGAGCGCGACGAGGCCGCGCACCCGGTCGAGCGCGAGCACGACCGTCGGTGCGGTGCGCGGAGTCACGGTGACCCCGCCCACGACGCTGGTCCCGCCTCCGCGCACGACCACCGCGACCCCCCTAGCCGCGGCGGCACGCAGGACCGCGACGACCTCCCCGGCGTCCCCCGGACGGCACACCGCGTCGGGAAACGCCTCCACCGCTCCCGTCCGAAGTCGCACGACATCGGGAAACGAGAGGCCGCACGCGGTGCGCAGCCGGTCGGCAGGCTCGCGCGAGGTCGCGGCTCCGAGTGCCGGCACCGTCCGCGCCGGGGGGATCCGGATCTCCTGCTCGCCGGCGGCCGCGAGCGGGACCCCCGTCCCGACCCGCTCGGCCAGCCACGTGCGGGCGCTCGCGGACACCTGCACGCGCTCGTCCGCCCACCCCCATCCGTTCCAGCGGCGCTCGCGGTGCGGCATCTCGTCCGATGCTACCGCACCTCCGCCGTTCGCACGCCGCGGCGTGGGGTGCGAGGGGCGGCGCGATCGCCGCCCCTCGATCCCTCCTCCGGAGCCGACTACTTCGTCTTCACCGGGTTGGGAGGACGCGCCGGCAGCTTGGTCCGGTGCGTGGCCATCGCCTTCGTGACCTCGGCGACCGCGCGCTCGAGCTGCGGGTCCCGCCCCTCGATGAGCGACTTCGGGTCGTTCTCGACCACGATGTCGGGGTCGACCCCGTGCCCCTCGATCACCCACCGGCCGTCGGCCGACGCCGTGCCGCCCTCCGGCACGTAGGCGATGCCGCCGTCGATGAGCGGGCCGTGGCCGTTGATCCCGACCACGCCGCCCCACGAGCGCTTGCCGATCAGCGGCCCCAGCCCGGCTTGCCGGAACATGTACGGGAAGATGTCGCCGTCGGACGCCGACGTCTCGTTGAGAAGGCACGCCATCGGGCCGATGAACGTCGTCTGGGGGTACGTCTGCGTGTCCTCGACCGTCCGGCTGAACCCCGTCCCGAGCAGCGTCGTGCGCAGCCGCTCGATCAGCAGCTGGGATACGAACCCGCCGCCGTTCGCGCGGTCGTCGATGATCAGCCCCTCCTTGCGGATCTGGGGGTAGTACCACTTGATGAACTCGCGGATGCCGTCCTCCGCCATATCGGGGACGTGCAGGTATCCGATGCGCCCGCCCGAGAGCCTGTCGACGATCTCGCGGTTGTGCGCCACCCAGTCGAGGTACTTGAGGTCGGTCTCGGTGGTGATCGGCCGGTACGAGACGAGGCGGGCGCCGTTCATCTCGGGCTTGGAGTTGAGCGTGAGCGTCACCGGATGGTCGGCCTTCCCCTTCAGCAGCCGGTACGGGTTCTCGTTGGCGGGGAGGTCGACGCCGTCGATCGCCAGGACGTAGTCGCCCTGCCTGGCGTCCACGCCGACCTCGGTGAGCGGCGCCCGGTAGCGCTCCTCCTCGTTCTGGCCCTGCATGATCCTGGCGATCCGGTACCGTCCCGCCGCCTTGTCGAGCTCAAACACCGCCCCCGGCAGCGCGACCCTCGGGCGCGGCGGGATCTCGTAGTCGCCGCCCTCGATGTAGGCGTGGCCGATGTTCAGCTCGGCGACCATCTCGCCGAGCACGTAGTTGAGGTCGGAGCGGTGGGCGACGAACGGCAGCAGCGCACGGTAGCGGTCTCCGAGCGCCCTCCAGTCGTAGCCGTGCATGTTCGTGACGTAGAAGAAGTCGCGATACCGCCGCCACACCTCGTCGAAGATCTCGGCCCACTCCTGCGCGGGCACGCGGTCGACCGTCATCTCCTTGGTCGAGACGGGCTTGTGGGCGTCCTTGCTCTCCTTCGCCTTCGGGTTGACGTCCACGAGCGTGTACGTGGCGCCCTTCTTGACGAGCACCTTGGCGCCGTCGCCCGAGATCGCGAAGTCGTCGGCCTCGTCGACGAGGGCGCTCAGCTTCCGGTCCTTCAGCGAGAACGCCTGCAGCGACGTGGGCTGTTCGGGCTCACGCCCGAGGAACGGGGCGCTGCTCCGGAGCACGAGGAGGTACTCCTTCGTCGCGACCAGTCCGGCGTAGTTGTCGGCCTCGACCGGGACCCGCGCGACCCGCGCGGCCAGCCCCTCGAAGTCGATCCGCACCGGCTTCGGGGCCTCCACCTCCTTCGCCTTGTCGCCGTCGGCCTTCTTGGCGCCCTCCGGTTTGGCGGGCGCGGCCTTCTCGACCTTCACCTCGTCCGACTCGGGCGGGAACGGGTTCGGGACGTCCTTGCGCAGCGCGAGGGCGAAGATCCCCGTCGTCCGGTTGCCGGCGAAGTTGAACTCGACCGTCGAGAGCTGCGGTGCGAAGTCGCGGTCCGAGAGGAAGTAGACGTAGTTGCCCTCGGGGTCCCACGCGGGGCGCTGGGCGTTGAACATCGGGTCGGTCACGGGGTGGAGCTTCCCGTCCGCCAGCGACCAGATTGCGACCGAGCGGGTCCCGCTCGGGTTCGAGAGCGAGAACGCGAGGAACGCACCGTCGGGCGACCAGGCGTAGTCGCGAAGGGCCCCCTGGCGGTCCTTGGCCACGCCGACGACGGCGCCGTCGGCCACCGCCACGACCCACAGGCGGCCGTCCTTGTCGGAGAACGCCAGCCGCTTCCCGTCGGGAGACCACTCCGGCGCGTACCGCATCGCGTTCCCGCCCCTGGTGAGCTGGCGCGCCGCGCCGGAGCCGTCCTGCGCGATCAGCCACACCTCCTCCTCGCCGGTGCGGTCAGAGATGTACGCGATCTGGCTTCCGTCCGGCGACCAGCGCGCCCACTTGTCGTGGTACCGGGAGGAGTTCGTGAGGTTGCGAGTCGGGCCCTTCTCGATCGGGACCGTGAAGACGTCGCCGCGCGCGACGAACAGGGCGCGCTCGGCCTTGGGCGCGAGCGAGAAGTCCTCGATGAACTTCTCGACGGCCATGCGGGCCGGGCGCATCGCGACGCCGTCGTTGGGCACGAAGATCGAGATCGGCTTGTCCGCTCCAGTCGAGGTGTCGAGCACGTGCAGCTCGCCGCCGAGCTCGTACACGATCTTGCCGGCCCGGTCGTACGAAGGCCACCGTACGTCGTACGTCGTCGAGTGCGTGACCTCCGCGGTCTGCTTGGTCGCGAGGTCGTACCGGTAGATGTTCAGGGTGCCGTCGCGGTCGGAGGCGAAGTACACCGCGTCGCCGATCCACATCGGGTCGCGGTCGGTGCGCGGGTTGTCCGTGAAGTTGAACGCGTCGTGCGTCGCGAGGTCGAACACCCAGAGGTCCTCCGCCCATCCGCCCTGGTACCGCTTCCACGTGCGGAAGTCGCGAAACAGCGGCGAGTAGGCGACCTTCGTGCCGTCCGGCGAGAACGTGCCCGCCCCGGCCACCGGCATCGGCAGCGCGACCGGGAGGCCGCCCTCGACGCTCACGGTGTACAGCCGGGAGTCGCCGTGGTCGTACCCCTCGCGCATCGACCTGAACAGCACGGCCTTCCCGTCCACCGTCCACCCGTACACCTGGTTGTCGTACCCCCAGCGCGGCGTGAGCGGACCCTGCGCCGGGTACCAGGTGAGCTGCTTCGGGACACCGCCGGAGGCGGGGATCACGTAGACCTGCTCGTCGCCGTCGTACTGCCCGGTGAACGCGATCCACCTCCCATCCGGCGAGAACTTCGGGAACAGCTCGAGGCCGGGGTGTGCGGTGAGGCGGGTCGCAGTGCCGCCGTCCGCCGGCGCGACCCAGATGTCACCGGCGTAGCAGAACGCCACCTTGTCGCCCCAGACGTCCGGGAAGCGCAGCAGCTTGGTCTGCGCGCCGGCGGTCGCGGCGAACGTCGCGAGGATCACTGCGAGGAACGTCAGTACCCAGCCACGCCGATCGAGTCGCATGATTCCTCCTCCGGGCGTCTCCACCCGGCAAATGAGCTTTCACGGTCGCTGCATCGGACCGCCAAGTCTACGAAGGCGCCTGCGGCCAGGTTCCCGGGAGGGTGGGCTCCGGCTGGCCACAGGCGTTGCCACCTCACGGCAACGGCAACACCGCGCGCGCGATCGCCCAGAAGTGGGCGGCCGAGCCCGCCATCACGAACAGGTGGAAGATCTCGTGGAACCCGAAAACCCCGGGGACCGGGTCGGGGCGCTTCACGCCGTAGATCACGGCACCCAAGGTGTAGAACGCCCCGCCGATCGCGAACCACGCGAGCCCGGCAGGGGAGACGCGGTGGAGGAGCGGCCAGATCGCGACGACCACGAGCCACCCAAGCCCCAGGTAGAGCGCCACCGAGAGCCACCGCGGCGCGTTGATCGCGAAGATCGCGAGGAACATCCCGGCCAGCGCAAGCGCCCACACCGCGCCGAACAGCGACCACCCCCACGGGCCGCGCAGCGGGACCAGGCAGATCGGCGTGTACGTCCCGGCGATCAGCAGGAAGATCGCGATGTGGTCGAGCTGGCGGAGCACTCGGCGCGCGCGCTCCGACACCGGAAGGAGGTGGTACAGGGAGCTCGCGATGTAGAGCAGCGTCAGCGACACCCCGTAGACGATGAACGCCCCCAGGTGCCACCACTTGCGGTACACCGCCGCGAGCGTGACCAGGACCGTTGCGCCGATCACCGCCGCGACCGCGAAGCCGAGGTGCGTGAACCCCGACACTGGCTCCCGCAGCAGCCGCCTCGCAGAGCCGCCGGGGGGTGGCGACGGGCCGTGCTCGGGCATGGGCCGTCATTGTACGCCCGGCCGCCGCCGGGTGCGTGCGAGAATCCGGCGGTGAGCCTCGCCGGCCATCTGTGGACCATCGTCCCCCACGTCCTCGACCGCTGGCAGGCCGTCCCGGACGGCGACGCGCGGCCGTGGACCGTGGAACTTGACGACACCGTCACGGGTCGCGTGAAACTCAGCGGCGCTCTCGCCGAGCCCGCGGGAGCGCGCGCCCTCCTCGTCGTGGTCCACGGCCTCGGCGGGTCGGCCGGGAGCGCCTACGTATCGAAGGCCGCCCGCGCGGCGCAGGCGGCCGGTCTCGCCACCTTGCGCCTCTCCCTCCGCGGCGCTGACGGGAGCGGTGAGGACGTCTACAACGCGGCTCTCACCGAGGACCTCCGCACCGCCGTGGCGAGCCCGGAGGTCAGTCGGTACGAGACCCTCTTCGCGCTCGGGTTCTCGCTGGGAGGGCATCTGGCGCTCCGGTACGCCACCGAGGAGCCGGACCCCCGCCTCCGGGCCGTCGCCGCCGTGTGCGCGCCGCTCGACCTGGGCGCGTGCCAGGCGGCGATCGACCGCCGCGGCCTGTTCCTCTACCGGCGTTACGTCTTGGCGCGCCTCCGCCGGGCGGCCCGTGCGGCCGACGCCCGCGGCCGCCTCCCGGCGAAGATGCGCGACCTCCGGCGGGTTCGGACCATCCGCGAGTGGGACCTGCGGGTCGTCGTCCCGCGCTTCGGCTTCGCCGACCCGGAGGAGTACTACTCACGGTCCAGCGTCGCGCCGCGCCTCAGCCGCCTCGCCGTGCCCGCGCTCCTGGTGGCGGCCGAGCACGACCCAATGGTACCGGCCGCGACGGTGCGGCCGTGGGCGTCGGCCGCGCCGCGCCTCGACGCCCGCTGGGTCCCGAACGGCGGCCACCTCGGCTTTCCCCGCGACCTCTCCCTGGGGGAGGCGGGCCCGCGGGGGATGGAGCACCAGGTCGTCGGCTGGCTGCTCCGCCACGACGGCCACGCCTCTATACTCCGGCCACTGGAGGAGCCATGCGCGTGATCGCGTTCGCGTTGCTGGGTTCGGTGGGCGTCCTGCTCGCCTCCTCATCCGGCGCCACGGGGGCCGGGTCCGGCGCCCCGAGGCCGATCTCCGCAGGAGCGGTGACGGCGACCGTCACGAAGCTGATCGCCGCCCACGGCGAGGCGCAGGCGGAGCGGATCCGGCGCGGCGTGGAGCAGGTCGCGCAACGCTGGTGGTCGGACGACGGCGACGAGGCGGCGTTCGAGGCGTTCTGCACGGCGAACTTCATCTCACGGCCGGCGGAGCTCGCGGCCACGTTCGCGCGGCTGGAGGCGGTGCTGGAGCAGGTCGACGGGCACCTTCACGAGGTGCGGCGCGAGCTGCTCAGGCCGACCGACCTCGACACCGGTCCGATCGCGGCGGTGGACCGCCTCCTCGCGAATCTGGACCTCTCGGTCCACACCGACGACGACCTGTTCAAGACGAAGGTGGCGTTCCTGGCGCTCCTCAACTTCCCGGTCGACTCCCTGAGCGAGCGCCTCGGCAGGGGTTCCACGTGGAACCGGCAGAGGTGGGCCGAGTCGCGGATGATGGACCGCTTCGCCGAGCGCGCTCCCGCAGCGGTCCTCCAGGGGATCACCGAGTCGCTCGCACGGGCGGACCGGTACATCGACGAGTACAACATCCGGATGGACAGGCTCGTCACGCCCGACGGGAAGAGACTGTTCCCGGAGGGGCTGCGCCTGATCTCGCACTGGGGGTTGCGCGACGAGCTCGCCTCCCACTACGGCGAGCCCGACGGCCTCGCGAAGCAGCGCGCGATCCAGCGCGTGATGGAGCGGATCGTCCGCCAGGAGATCCCCGTCGCGGTGATCGACAACCCGGGCGTCGAGTGGTGCCCCGAGACGAACGTTGTCCGGGCGAGCGGGGGAGGCGCACCGGCTTCCGGCGCCGACCTGTCGGCGCGCGAGCCGGACACGCGCTACGCGGTATGGCTCGGGAACCTCCGCGCCGTGCGGGCGCTCGACGCGTACACCCCGACGGCGCCCACGGCGATCGCCCGCTCGTTCGAGATCGACAGGCAGATCCCGGAGAACGAGGTCGAGGCGCTGTTCGTCTCGGTGCTGGGCTCGGCCGAGGTCAGCGACCTTGCCGGCTTGATCGCGAAGCGGCTGGGGCGGCCCCTGGAGCCGTTCGACATCTGGTACTCGGGGTTCAAGTCGCGCGCCTCCCGCCCGGAGGCCGATCTCGACCGCCTCGTGGGCGCCCGCTACCCGACCGTCGCGGCGTTCCAGCAGGACCTCCCGGGGATCCTCGGCCGGCTGGGGTTCGCCCCCGAGAAAGCGCGCTGGATCGCCGAGCGCATCGTCGTCGATCCCTCCCGGGGGGCCGGGCACGCGATGGGCGCCGTGCGCCGCGAGGACAAGGCGCACCTCCGCACGCGGGTCGGGGCGTCCGGGATGGACTACAAGGGGTACAACATCGCCGTCCATGAGTTCGGCCACAACGTCGAGCAGACGTTCTCGCTCGCAGGGATCGACCACTGGTTCCTCGCGGGCGTGCCGAACAACGCCTTCACCGAGGCGCTCGCGATGACGTTCCAGGACCGCGACCTGGAGCTCCTCGGGGTGGCGCCGCCTGCCGACGCGCGCGAGGTCGGCGCGCTCGGCGCCCTGTGGGCGTCGTACGAGATCGCCGGCGTCGCTCTCGTGGACGTTCGGGCGTGGCACTGGCTGTACGACCACCCGGAGGCAACGCCGGCGGAGCTGCGCGAGGCCGTGCTGGCGGCGGCGCGCGACGTGTGGAACCGTTACTACGCGCCGGTGTTCGGCCGGAACGACGTCGAGATCCTGGCGATCTACTCGCACATGGTGTCGTACCCGCTCTACCTCTCCGACTACCCGCTCGGCCACATCATCGCGTTCCAGCTCGGCGAGAAGCTGCGCGGCCCCGCCTTCGGCGCCGAGTTCGAGCGCGTCGCCCGCCAGGGCCGCCTCACCCCCGACCTCTGGATGAGGGGTGCGGTCGGCGGCCCGATCTCGACGAGGCCTCTGCTCGATGCGGCGCGGAAAGCGCTCGACGGGGCGCGCTGAGGCGAGCCGCCCCGCTACTCGGCGGCACCGCGCGTTCGCAGCACGGACCGGAACGTCCCGGCGTCCGGGTCGAGGAGCGCAAGGCCGCCCGCACCCATCCTGAACAGCCGCGCCGCAACGCTACCCGTCTCCGCGGCCCCGAATTCCATGAGGACCGGTTCGAGCGGAGCGAACCCGGCACCGAGGCGGGCGACGCGTCGCGTCGCGACATCGACGAGCACCAGCGATGCCTCGCCTCGCGGCGCGTCCGGCGCACCCCAGACGCGGGCGATGACACGCCCGGGCGCCGCCTCACCGCCCAACCCCACATGCTCCCCCGCGCCCAACTCGATCGCACCCGCGCTCGCCCCGTCCGGCGCGAACAGCTGCAGGCGGGGGGTGGATGCGTCGTTCGGGGCGAGGACGACGCGTCCGTCGCCCAGGAACAGCGCGCGCGGCTGCCCGGCCGACGAGGCCGCGAGGGTGGCCAGGACGGCCCCGGTGCGCCCGTCTCGCAGGGCAGTGACGGTGCCACCGCCGCCACTCGCGGTCACCGCGATCCGGTCGCGCGCCGGATCGTGCTGCATTACCCAGAACGAGAGGGCGCCGACAGAGGCGATGCGGCCGGTCTCGGACACCGTCCGGGACGACACGTCGAGCTCCCGGATCGTGACCTCGGACGGCGCCTTCCACGCTTCGCTTCCGGCCGCGTCCGGCTGCGCGCGGCTCTCGATCCGCAGCGATCCGCCGCCGGGGAGGAAGAAGGCGCGCGTCGAGGCGGCGACCGGGAAGCGGGCCGTCGCGAGCAGGCGTCCGGACGAGAGCTCGTAGACCTCCGCGAGGGCGCGCCCGACCACGGCGATGCGGCGGCCGCCGGGGGAGAGCACGAGCTCGCGGCCCGAGGCCGACCCGAGCACGACCGTCGTTGCAACCGGCTGCGCCGCGGGGTCGGTCAGATCGAGCGCGACGACCTGCGACGGCGCCGTTGCGCCGGCGCCGTCCGACGCCAGCCACGCCGCGACACGGCCGTCGTTCGAGAACGCGATGTCGCTCCCGAACCGCTCGGCGGTCTGGAGGCGCACGCTCCGCCCGGTCGCGGTGTCGAACAGGAACTTCGGGTAGAAGTCCCCGCGGCCGACCGCCCTGCTCCCGAGGAGGGCGGTCCAGCTCCCTCGTGGCGCCGCCTGGACGAACCCGACCCCGACGAGGTCGCGGGGTGCGGCCGCGAGGACCCAGCGCGAGTAGCCGGCGAACGCCAGCGCGCCGCACGCGAGCGTCGCCCACAGCACGGCGGACAGAGTCCGGTGGCCGCGCGCCGCGTCGGTCCGCCCCCGGATCACCTGCGCCATGCCTGCGCCCAGCGCGGCCGCGGCGGCGAGCGCAGCGAAGCCGGCCAGACCCCGGACAAGGGCGGTCCCGGCGCGGGCGACGTAGAGAGAGCGCCCGCACCACGCCACGGTGCTCAGTACGGCGAGCGACGATGCCGCGTCGAGCGCGAGCAGCCACGACACCCGCGACCGGACCATGAGCGCGACGGCGTGGCCGTACACCAC
This sequence comes from Thermoanaerobaculaceae bacterium, assembly GCA_035542455.1. GTDB lineage: Bacteria > Acidobacteriota > Thermoanaerobaculia > Thermoanaerobaculales > Thermoanaerobaculaceae > RBG-13-68-16. The sequence continues at coordinate 31,324 of DATKLI010000046.1, read as the reverse complement.
GAGGGCAAGGAGAGCGGCCGCCGCGATCGCGAGGGTCGCAGTCGCAGCGCCCCAGGGGGCGACCGCCCCGAGCAGGTGGAACCCCCGCGACGCCAGCGTCGCCGGCAGCAGCGCCGCGGCTCCGGCGCCGAGCGCGAGGAGCCACGCCGCCGCGACCTTGCCGCCCCAGATCGCGCCGGGGGAGAGCGGCCGCGAGAACAGGAATCCGTGCCTGCGCTCGAGCAGCTCGCGCGTGATCATCCCGCCGCCGACGACGAGCGCGACGGCGCACGCGAACGCGGCCGCGAACACCAGCGCTGCGAGCTCGCGCGCCTCGCGCACGTCACGCCGTCCGAGCGAGGACAGCGCCGGCACGGCGAGTGCCACGACCCCGGCGACCAGCGCCGCCACGAGCACCGCACGCCGCTGCCGGATCTCGCGAACCGCAACCGCCAGGAACCCGCTCATCGGACCACCTCCCGCCCGTCCCCGTTCACAGCGATGAAGATCTCCTCGAGCGACATCCCGGACGCCTCGGGCTCCGGCGCTCCCGGGTGCGCTCGCAGCCGTTCGAACGAAGCCTCGTCGAAGCGTGTGACCACGGTCTCCACGCCGAACGCGCCGCGTGCGACGCCGAGCGGGGAGAGAGGTGCGAGTGGCTCCGCGGGCACCGCGACCGGATCCGCCGTCGCGAAGCGGACGCGGCGGAACCGCGCCTTGAGCGCCTCGAGCTCCTCGTCGAGGACGAGCGTCCCCCGGACGAGGACACCCACCCGGTCCGCGATCGCCTCCACACCCGCGAGGTCGTGCGTGGTGAGCACGACCGTGGTGCCCCGGTCCGCGAGCTCGCCCACGAGCTCCTCGTACAGCGCCTTGCGGGCGACCGCGTCGAGCCCGAGGGTGGGGTCGTCGAGCACCAGCAGCTCCGGGCGCGGAGCGAGCGCGAGCGTGAGGCCGAGCTGCCCCTTTTGCCCCTTCGACAACCTCCCTGCGGGGACCGCCGTCGGCACCCCGAACCGGGCGAGACGCTCCGCGGCCCCGGCCTCGTCGAACTCCGGGTAGAGGCGGGCGCAGAACGCGACCGCCTCGGCCGCCGTCATCTCCGGGGGCACGTCGGGCTCCTCGGGGACGACGCCGACGCGGGTCATCGCTCTCCGGCGCGAGCTCCATGCGTCCTCTCCGAATAGCGTCGCCCGGCCCGAGGCCGGCCTCTGCTGCCCGAGCAGGCACCGGACCAGCGACGACTTGCCGGCGCCGTTGCGTCCGAGAAGCGCGTAGACGCACCCCCGCCCGACCGCGAGCGTCACCCTGTCCGCGGCGACCGTCCGCCCGTACCGGATCGTCACGCCCTCGAACGCCGCCACACGTCCGCCGTCGCCTGCCTCGCTCATCGCTCCCTCCCCTTGCCCGCCGTGCGCTCGAACGTGCGCCAGACCGCACCCAGCTCCTCGACGGCGCGCTCCCTGTCCGCTCCGATCGACGCCGCGAGCGCGGCGTAGCGGGAGGCGCCTGCGCGCAGCGTCCGCCTCCGCTCGCTCTCCGGGATGCGGGGCGGCGCCTCGGCGACGTAGGTGCCCTCGCCGCGCCTCACGGCCAGGACGCCGGCATCGGTGAGGCGCTGGTACGCCTTGGCGACCGTGGCGGGGTTGACGCGCAGCTCGGCCGCGAGCTCCCGAACCGATGGGACGGGGCTCGCGGGCGCCAGCGCCCCTGAGGCGGCGAGCCGCCGCACCCCTTCCTCGATCTGGCGCCAGATCGGCGCCGGGTCGGTGGGATCGATCACTACCGTGCGTGGCATCGCACCGCCTCTCTCCCCGCGGACCGACGCGAGGACTGTATCACTGCTGTAATACAGTAGCTCACGGAAGCGGCGGTGTCAAGTGCGGTGCTCCGCGCCGGAAGGCGCGCCCCTCAGCGTGTTACGATCCAACCATGGACTCCAGCACGAGCGGCGGCGAGGCGCCCGGGGCGGAGGCCCGGCCCGCGCCCGAGGCTCCGCGCGGGCGGATCGTCGCGGTCGGCGGCGGCAAGGGCGGGATCGGAAAGAGCCTGATCGCCGTCACGTTCGCGATCGAGCTCGTGAGGCGGGGGCTGCGCGTGGTGCTCGTCGACTGCGACCTCGGCGGCGCGAACCTCCACAGCTTCCTCGGGATGGACTACCCGAGAGAGACGCTTTCGGACTTCGTGCTCCGGAGGGTGAGCTCGCTCGGCGAGCTGGTCGTCTCCACGCCGGTGAAGGGCCTCGGCCTGATCTCCGGGGCGCGGAACGCGATCCAGGTCGCAAACCCGATGTACCAGCAGAAGATGCGCCTCATGCGGGCGCTCCAGCACATCGACGCCGACGCCGCGGTGCTCGACCTTGGCGCCGGCACGCACTACAACGTCGTCGACTTCTTCCTCCTCGCCGACCACGGTGTGCTCGTTGTCGTCCCCGAGCCCACGTCGGTCGAGAACGCGTACCGGTTTCTCAAGGCCGCGTTCCTCCGCCGCGTCAAGGCGATCGACGCCGACCTCGGGATCCGGGAGATCCTCCAGGACGTGATGCGCTCCGGCGGTCAGCGTCCCTCGGTCCCCGCCGAGATCCTCAGGGCGGTGGCCGAGCGCGATCCCGCCGCGGGAGCGGCGCTCGAGCGGGAGATGGCCACGTTCAAGCCGCTCCTCGTCGTCAACCAGGTGAGGGAGCCCGCCGACCTGACCCTCGGGAGCGGGATGTGCGACGCGGCACGCAGGCTGTTCGGGCTGGACCTCGTCTACCTCGGGCACCTCCGCCACCACGAGCAGGTGTGGCGCGCCGTCCGAGCCCGCGAACCCGCCTACTTCGAGAAAACCGGCACGCCGCTGGCGGTCGACCTCGCCGCCGTCGTGGGAAGGCTGGTGGAGCTGCCGCACGGGAGCGCCCGCGCGTGAAGCCCTTCGACCGCCTGAGCGCATGCGAGCTGCTCGGCGTCGGACCCGGCGCCAGCGCCGACGAGATCCGGAGAGCGTACGACACGCTCTCCGCCCGGCTCGCACCCGGCTCGCTCGCGCTCTACTCGGTCGCGGAGCGCGACGAGCAGCTCGCGCTGCAGCAGCGGCTCCGGGCGGCGTACCTCGAGCTGCTCGACGGGCTCGACCGGGCGGGCGATAGCCCCGGGACGGCGCAGCCCGGTCAGGCGGGGGCCGGCGTCAGTGCCGACGGTGCCGCTCCGGCTCCGTCGGGCGGCGTCGCGACCGAAGCCGTCGCTCCGTCGCCGGAGCCCGGGGGCGAGTTCACCGGCGAGCGGCTCCGCCGGACCCGGGAGGAAACCGGGATCTCCCTCGAGGCGCTCAGCCACAGGACGCGGATCCGGCGTCAGCTCCTCGAGGCGATCGAGGCGGAGCGGTTCGGCGAGCTGCCCCAGCGGGTGTTCGTGCGCGGCTTCGTGTTCGCCGTCGCGCGTGAGCTGGGCCTCGACCCGGAGCGCGTGTGGACGGACTACGGCCGGAGGTGGGAGGCCTCGTCCTTCGCGAAGCGCTCGCCGTAGCGGCCGGCGCCGGCCGGCGACCCACCCCTTGACTGGAATGAGGAGAGGCTTTACTATATTACCGTATGGTGATTGAGTTGGCTCCCGGGCCGCCGCCACGCGCACGACGGGCTCGGCGACGCCGGTCAGAGGGGGGATCATGGCGGTCAACGAATTGACGAGCAACAACTTCAATGACACGATCGAGACCAACGAGGTCGTCCTCATCGACTTCTGGGCTTCGTGGTGCGGCCCCTGCCGCGCATTCAAGCCGATCTTCGAGGCCGCTGCGGCGGCGCACCCCGAGCTGACGTTCGCCTCGTGCGACACCGAGGCGCAGCAGGAGCTCGCCGCCGCGTTCGGGATCCGCTCGATCCCGACGCTCGCGATCTTCCGCGAGAAGGTGCTCGTGTGCGCCCAGCCGGGCATGCTCCCCGCGGAGGCGCTCGAGGACCTCATCATCCAGGTCAAGGCGCTCGACATGGCGAAGGTCCACGCCGAGGCGGCGTCGCGCCAGCCCGCCGGCGCCGCGGGGTGAGGGTTTTCGAGGCGCCCGCGCTCTCCCGGGAACCGGCACCCCGATACGGCCTCGAAGCCGACGCTGACGCGTCGTCAGCCGGCGGTACCGGGTTGACGGCATCTTCCGGCCGACGGTACCGTTTCAAGCACCGGAGGAGGCCGGGATCGCCATGCCGGATGCCCAGCGCCGTCGCAGCATCGGAGTGAACGTCGGTCGCGTGCGGATCGGCGGCGGTGCCCCCGTCGTCGTCCAGGCGATGACCTCGACCGACACGGCCGACGTCGAGGCCACAACCCGGCAGGTGCTCGAACTCGCGGGCGCGGGCTCGGAGCTGGTGCGCGTCACCGTCAACCTGCCCGAGGCCGCGGCCGCAGTCCCGGAGATCCGCCGCCGGCTGGACGACGCCGGGTGCGACGTCCCGCTCATCGGCGACTTCCACTACAACGGCCACATCCTGCTGACCCAGCACCCGGCGTGCGCCGCGGCGCTCGCGAAGTACCGCATCAACCCCGGGAACGTCGGACACGGTGCCAAGCGCGACGAGCAGTTCGCGACCATCTGCAGGGTCGCCGCCGACAACGGGAAGCCCGTCCGGATCGGGGTCAACGCCGGGTCGCTCAACCAGGAGCTCGTGACGGCGAAGATGGCCGAGAACACCGAGCGCGACCTCGGCAGGACGTCGGACGAGATCGTCGACGAGTGCATGGTGCTCTCCGCGCTGCAGTCGACCGAGCTCGCACTCGCCTCGGGGATGCGCCCCGACCAGATCTTGATCTCGTGCAAGCTCTCGCAGCCCCGCGAGCTGATCGCCGTGTACCGGGAGCTGGCGGCGCGCACGGAGCAGCCTCTCCACCTCGGGCTCACGGAGGCCGGGATGGGGATCAAGGGACTGGTCTGGTCGGCGTCCGCGATCGGCATCCTGCTGCACGAGGGGATCGGCGACACGATCCGCGTGTCGCTGACGCCACGTCCCGGCGGCGACCGCCGCGACGAGGTGTACGCGGCGTGCGAGCTCCTCCAGGCGCTCGGCCTGCGGGCGTTCGCCCCATCGGTGACCGCGTGCCCGGGGTGCGGCCGGACGACCAGCACGACCTTCCAGTCGCTGGCCGAGCGCATCCAGTCGTACGTGCGGGAGAAGATGCCCGAGTGGAAGCAGGAGTACGCCGGCGTCGAGACGATGCGCCTCGCGGTGATGGGGTGCATCGTGAACGGACCCGGGGAGTCGAAGGCCGCGAACATCGGGATCTCGCTCCCCGGCACGGGCGAGGCGCCCGCGTGCCCCGTGTTCGTCGACGGGCAGAAGTTCACCACCCTCAAGGGCACGCACGACGAGCTCGCCGCCGCGTTCAGGGCGCTGGTCGACGACTACGTCGCCACCAGGTACGCCCGGCGCGGGCCCCACGAGTAGCGGGCCAGGGAGCGCCGCCCCCGCAGGTCCACCCGCCGGGCCCTCGGCTCGGGTACCATTCGCGCGGAGGTCCCCATGGTCCACCTCGCCGTCGTTGCCGCCGTCGCGCTCGCGGCCCCCCTGGCGGCCGTCGAGCCGATCCCCTTCGACCAAGTCTTCGTCGACGCGACGATGCGCGTCGACACGTACCACACCGGGAACGCCGCCGACGAGCTCGTGACCCTCGACCGGCTCGTCCGCCAGGAGGGGTGGGCCGGAAGCCGCACGCACCTCACGGACCGGTTCGGTGTCGGCCGCTACCTGGCGACGGTCACCGACCCCGCGAGCCGGGTCGTGCTCTTCTCCAAGGCGTACGACACGTACTTCGGCGAGTACCGCACGACCGCCGCCGCCGAGGCCGGGGTCCGGCGGACGTACCACGAGTCGGTGCTCATCCCGTACCCGAAGAAGACGGTGCGGTTCGCGATCGCCGTCCGGGGGCGCGACGGGTCGCCGCGCGAGCTGTTCGCGACCGACCTGGATCCGTCTGCGACGACGGTCGTGCGCGCGCCGCTCGACGCCGGCGTCACCGTCGTGGAGGCCCATCACGGCGGCCACCCCCACTCGGTCGTGGACGTCGCGATCATCGCCGAGGGGTACACCGCGGCCCAGGAGGCGAAGTTCCGCTCCGATCTCGCCAGGTACACCAAGATCTTCTTCAGCCAGGAGCCGTACGCGAGCCGAAGAGACCGCTTCAACATCGTAGGGGTGTTCAAGCCTTCGCAGGACAGCGGGTGTACCGAGCCTTCGTGGGGGGAGTACCGGAACACGGCGGTCGGCGCGTCGTTCGACTCGCTCGGGTCGGAGCGGTACATGCTGACCGAGGAGAACCGCCGCCTGCGCGAACTCGCGGCGCACGTCCCGTACGACGCGCTCTACATCATGGTCAACTCCGCGCGCTACGGCGGCGGCGGGATCTACAACCTCTACTGCACGTTCACGGCGGACAACCAGTGGTCCCCGTACGTGTTCCTCCACGAGTTCGGCCATCACTTCGCCGGCCTTGCCGACGAGTACTACACCTCGTCCGTCGCGTACACCGACTTCTTCCCGAAGGGGACCGAGCCCGACGCGCCGAACGTCACCGCCCTCCTCAATCCGGGCGCGCTCAAGTGGCAGGCGCTCGTCACTCCGGGCACACCGGTGCCGACGCCCTGGGAGAAGGCCGACTTCGACACGATGGACCGGGCGTACCAGAAGGTGCGCGAGGAGCTCAACGCGAAGATAGCCGCCGCCAAGAGGGCGCACGCCCCGCGCGCCGACGTCGAGAAGATGCAGGACGAGTCGGAGCGCCTCTCCGTCGAGCACGCGAACCGCGTCGACGCGTACCTCGCGAAGTCGAGGTTCGTCGGCCAGGTCGGGGCGTTCGAGGGCGCGGGGTACTCCGCCGAGGGGCTGTACCGCCCCGCGCTCGACTGCATCATGTTCACCAAGGGCGTCAAGCCGTTCTGCAAGGTGTGCCAGCAGGCGATCGTGCGGGTGATCGAGCACTACGGCGAGTAGCCGCGGTGCGGGCCACGGCACCGGGCGCGGGCGTATCATGACGTGAGGGAGTGCCGGGCGCGCCGGGCCCACCCGGCCGCGCCCGCGCGACCGCGGGACGCGCGGCCATGGCTGACCCCATCGAACCTGCGCCGAACGGACCTGCCGCCGCGAGCGGAGGCGCCGAGGGCGAGCTCGGCCCCGGCGACGCGGCAGGCGGCGTCCTCGAGGGAGCCGCCGGAGCTGCGGCGGGCCCCGCCAGGACCCCGGCGGCCGCCGCGGGCGAGGCGCTCCGGGCGCTGGCCCACGTCGCCCGCTCGTTCGTGCTTTACGACGCGTCGAACGAGCGCATCAGGGGGTTCCTCGAGGACGTCCGGGCGAAGGTCGAGAGGTTCCTCGCCACGTACGGCGAGATGCGGCTCGAGATCCGCCCCTGGGACATCGTGTTCGCGGGCGACGTCGTCTACTCCGAGCGCGACCGCGAGCGCTCGCTCGCGTTCCGCCTCTACCGCGACGGCGTCAGGCGCCTCACCCTCAACCCCGGGCTCGAGTGGGAGGAGCTGATCGTCCTGATCGGCATCCTCTCGATCCGCTACAAGGGCGTCCGCACCCAGGAGGACGACGTCGTCACCCTCCTCTGGAGGGCCGACTTCCGGCACATCGAGATCAGCGCCGTCGAGGGTGTGGTCGCGAGCGAGGACGATACGTTGGAAGCCTCCGCGGCCGCGGGCGGCGCCGCGGCCGGCCCGCGCGACGCCGTGCAGGCGCTGGCGTACCGTGCGCCGTACGCCTTCAACTACCCTTGGCCGGGGTGGGCCGAGCGGGCGAGCGTCGAGCGGAGGCCGGTGCCGGCCGAGCTGCTGGCCCGTATCACGGACGAGGACGGGGCCCGCGCGCTGCCGGACGAGTGCCTCCAGCTGGTCCGGGAGCTCCTCGCCGCGCTCACGGACCCGTTCGATCCCCTGTCGCCGGGCGACGTCGCGCCGGTGCTGTTCGAGCTCCGGGGGTTTCTCGTCGGCGACCACTGCCTCGAGGCGCTGGTCGGAATGGCGCGCATGACGGCCACCGCGCCGAACCTCGACGACGACATCCGGAAGGAGCTCCTCGCCGCGTGCGTGGACGATGAGGTCATGCGGCGGTGCATGGCGGCCGCGGACCCCGCCGACGAGCGGGCGCTCGCCGAGCTCGAGGAGCTCGCGCGCCTCGCTCCCGGCGAGCACCTCTCCACCTTCCTCGACATGTTCGTCTCCTCCCCCAAGCACCGGGATTCCCCGGTCGTCCGCCGACTTCTGGAAAGCCAGCTCGCCGGACGTGCCGGCCAGCTCACCGAGCGGCTCGCGGCGCTCGAAGCGCCCCTCGCGGTCGAGCTGTTCCGGATGCTCGCGAAGGCGGACGCGGCGGGGGCGGTCGACGCCGCGGTCGTCCTCCTCGCCCGCACCGAGCCCGAGGCCCAGCTCGAGGCGGTGCGGTTCCTCGACACCGCGGAGTACAGCGGAAAGGTGGGCCGCGCGCTCGTAGGGGCCCTCACGGCGGACGTGTCCGGCGTCCGCCAACAGGCGCTCGCGACGCTGGTGCGGCGCCGCGAGCGCCGCGCCTTCGACCCGCTCCTCACCCGGATGCGGTCGCGCGCCGCCGATCTCCCCGCGCCGGAGGCCGCCACGGCGGGCGAGGCGATGGCGACGCTCGATCCGGAGAAAGCACGCCCGATCTTCAAGGAGTGGGTCCGCCCGTCGGGGTTGCTCGGCCGGCTCACACCGGGCCAGGCCACGCTCCGCCGCGCCGCGGCGGCGGGGCTGGCGCTCCTCCCGGGAGGGGACTCCGAGGAGCTCCTCGAGTGGCTTGCGCGGCACGCAGGCGACGATCTCGGCCGGCAGTGCGAGGCTGCCCTCGCCCGCCTGAGGGAGAAGCAGGGGAACCGGCGTGGTTGACGCGATCACCATGGCCCAGGAGCAGCTCGGCAGGACGCTCGAGCGAGCGCGGGTCGAGGAGGATCGCGAGCTGGCGACGCGCGTCCGGGAGGTCGGCGGCCAGCTGGCCCACCTCCTCAACGGCCTCTTCCACATGGCGAAGACGCACGCCCTGAACAACACCGCGTTCGACGTGCCGGTGCGCGAGTTCGGCGGCGCGCTGCGGCAGCTGGTCGACCTCCTCGGCCCCGTCGGCCTGCTCTGCGTCGAGGAGCAGGTCTACGTCAACGACCTGCGGATCCGGTTCGACAAGCTCATCGAGAAGTCGATCTCGCTCGGGGATGACCTCATCCGGCACGGCGTCGGCGGACTCACGTTCAACGGCCCGCTCTCCGACCCGGAGATCCGCGCCGTCGTCCGTCTCTTCGCCGCGCCTCCGGCGCCGACCAACGCCCGCGAGGCCATCCAGTCCGCGTTCGTGGCCGAGGGGATGAGCTCGGTCCAGGTGCACGGTCCGTTCCGTTTCCGGGTCACCGGCGAGGAGGTCGAGCAGGCGGCGCCCGAGTTCCGGGAGGTCGTCCTCGCGAGCGCAGGCACGGTCGCGAGCGTGTTCGCGAGCGTCGGGTCGGACCGCCTGCCCAGCCCCCTGCCGGCGCGCCGTCTCGTCCACCAGCTCATCGACGCCTCGCGCACAGGCGGCGCGATCGAGGAGGCCGTCCGGACCGAGCGGTCCCTCCCCCCGTTCGCGCAGCACACCGTCATGGTGACCAACCTCGCGCTGCTGATCGGCCGAGCCGCGGGGCTCCCGGACGCCTCGCTCGCGGACCTCGGTGTGGCGGCGATGTTCCACGACGTCGGCTTCTGCATGCGCGAGGACGGGTACTCCGTCCCGTTCGAGCGCCACACGCGGGCCGGCCTGCGCGTGCTGCTGCGCCAGCGCGGGTTCCACAGGGCGAAGCTCCGCCGCATCCTCGCCGTGCTGCAGCACCACACCGCGTTCGACGACGCCCGCGGGATGCCGTCTCTGTACGCCCGCATCATCCACATCGCCGACGACTACGACATCCTCACGCGCTACCGTGCCGGGCGCGGGCCGGTCCTCTCGACCCCCGACTGCATCGCGCGCATCGCGGCGCAGTCGGGGAGGGCGTACGACCCGCTGCTCGTCCAGCTGTTCTGCAACGAGATGGGGAGGTTCCCGCCGGGCGCGGTGCTGGGGCTGGCGGACGGCCACGTCGTGCTGTCGGTCTCGACCGTCCGCACCCCGGAGACGTTCGACAAGCCGCTGTGCAAGGTGATCCGGCGCCCGGACGGCTCCGCGCCGGCGGGTGATGAGCTCCTCGACCTTGCCGCCGGCGGCCGTGTCGTCAAGGTTCATCACCCCCACGAGTGAGGCGCCGTTGGGCGGCGCGGAAGGGCGGAGGGTCCGAATGGCCGAGCGATTCGCGGGCGAGGTCGTGCTCGTGACCGGGGCGTCGTCGGGGATAGGCGCGGCGCTCGCGCGCGAGTTCGCGCTGCGCGGTGCGGACGTGGCGCTTCTCGCGCGGCGCAGCGACCGGCTCGAGACGCTGGCAACCGAGCTGCGCTCGGCGGGACGGCGCGCCCTCGCGCTGCGGTGCGACGTGACCGCCGACGGCGAGCTCGACGCCGCCGTGGCTCGGGTCGTCGCCGAGTTCGGGCGTCTCGACGTCGCGGTCGCCAACGCCGGCTTCGGGGTCGTGGGCGACCTCGCCGCGCTCACGCTCGACGACTACCGCCGCCAGTTCGAGACCAACGTGTTCGGCGTGCTGAGGACGGCGTACGCCGCCTTGGAGGCCTTGACGGCCGCGAAGGGCGTGCTCGTGCTCATCGGGAGCGTCAGCGGCTACCTCGCCGCCCCCGGGGCATCTCCCTACGCGATGAGCAAGTTCGCGGTTCGGGCGCTTGCCGGAGCGATCCGCGCCGAGCTCGCGCGCCGCGGCGTCGGCGTCGTGCTGATCTCCCCTGGGTTCGTGGACAGCGAGATCCGCCGCGTGGACAACCGGGGGCGCTTCCACCCCGAGGCCGGGGAGCCGGTGGCGCGTGCGCTCCGGATGCCTGCGGCGAAGGCGGCGCGCAAGATCGCGAGGGCCGTGGCCGGGCGACGCCGGGAGCTGGTGATCACCGGACACGGCAAGCTCGCCGTCGCCCTGGCGCGCCACGCCCCGCGCGTGACGGCGTGGCTCCTCACCCGAGGTCGCGTCTCGCGGCGCGACCCCGGCCGCGATACGGAAACGTAGACGGGCGGCCTCGGCTAGCGGATCGCCGTGATGTAGACCGCGCCCCCTTCACGCTTCAGCGTGATCTCGGCGGCGCTCCCGTCGGGCTTGTAGACCCCCAAGGCCTGCTTGGCCTCGGCGGCGCTCTTGAAGGCGCCGGTGAACGTCGCCAGCTCGCCCTGCTGCCACACGACCAGCGTGTTGAGCAGCCCGTCCGCCTTGGGGGAGATCGCCGCGCCGGCGTGGCTGAGCTCGAGCGCCTGCGGCGCGATGGTGTCGAGGAACTTCTCGTCCTCCGCGGAACGGAACGGCGGGTAGATCGCGACGACGTACGGCTTCTTCGTGGACGGCGTGCAGCGAACGGTCGTCTGCGTCTGTCCCGAGCTGCGAAGGCGGGACGCGCCGGCGGCGATCGCGTCGGAGAACGTGTCCGCGTTGTTGCTGCTGCACGCGGACAGCAGCAGCGCCACGGGCAGGACCGAGATGAATGTCAGCGTCGAGAACCTGCGAATCATGCGAACCCCCGGAGACGGTTGTTGTGAGCAGTGTAGCCGGAGGACCGCCGCCCAAGTCAAGTCCGCTGGCCCGGAGGCGCTCACTCGCCGATGACCTTCACGAGGACCCGCTTGGGGCGGCGGCCGTCGAACTCGCCGTAGAAGATCCGCTCCCAGGGCCCGAAGTCGAGCTTCCCGTCCGTGACCGCCACGACCACCTCGCGCCCCATGATCTGCCGCTTGTGGTGGGCATCGCCGTTCTCCTCGCCGGTCCGGTTGTGGCGGTACATGGCCGGCGATGGGTCGTACGGCGCGAGCCGCTCTAGCCAGCGCTTGTAGTCGTCGTGGAGGCCGGGTTCGTCGTCGTTGATGAAGACGCTGGCGGTGATGTGCATCGCGTTCACCAGGCACAGCCCTTCCTGCACCCCGCTCTCACGCACCGCCTCCGCCACGCGCTCCGTGATGTTCACGAACTCCATGCGCGCAGGGACGTTCATCGTCAGGTACCTCGTGAGTGACCGCACGCGCCACCTCCGGTCTTCCGCGGGGCATCACTAGCGCACTCCGGCGGCCGGGACAAGAGCGGCCGGTCCGGGCCCTGCGCGCCGGCCGGGAGAGTGTGCGCGCGGTCACGTCCCGGCCCCGGTCGTCCGGTCCCGGGTCAACCGTTCCCCGGGCTCCCCGTCACTCCGGGCGAAGGGAGGCAGCGATGAACCGGACAGGGATGATCCTCACGCTCGGAACGGTGGTGGCGGCGCTTGCCGCGGCGACGACGGCCCGCGCCGCGGGACCGATCCAACAGAGAAAGGCGAACCAGCAGCAGCGGATCGCGCAGGGCGTCGCGAGCGGCCAGCTCACGGCCGGCGAGGCGGCACGGCTCGAAGGCAGGGAGGCGGCGCTCAACCACGAGATCAGGGCGATGCGGCGAGCCGACGGCGGTGCGCTCACCCCGGGCGACCGCGCCGTCATCGGCCGACAGCAGGACAGGCTCTCCGGTGGGATCTACCGGCTCAAGCACAACGCCCGTCGCCGGCCGTGAACCGACAGACGCCCAGGCGGCACTCCGAGCGCCCCCGGCGGTCACGGGGGCGCTCGCTTGTATGTGAGCGAGACCAAGTCTATATTCGCTTCACCGGGAGGGAACCATGAAGCGAATGCACGTGCTGATGGCGGTCGGGATGTTCGTGCTCGGCGTGGTGGCCGGGGTCGCGGGCTCGTCGGGGAGCAAGGTCGACAAGGTGATGTACGCGGGGCAGTCCCCCAAGGACGCCGCGCTCGGTCTCCTGACCGCGGCGCTCAAGCAGGCCGGGAGCGGGAGCTGGGAGAACATCGCGGTCGGCCGCGTCTACTACCTCACGGGGGACAAGACGCAGGGGCAGGCGATCTTCGACCGTGTGATCGCGAAGAAGGTCAAGAAGGACGACTGGATCCGGATGGGGCGCGTCTACCTGGAGGCCAAGGAGTGGGACAAGGCCAAGGACGCCTTCGACAAGGCGCTCGCGCTCGACCCCAAGGACGAGGGGAACCTCACCGAGATCGGGGCCTGGTACAACCTCCACGGCGACCGCGCCAAGGCCGAGGAGTACTTCGACAGGGCGTTCGCGAGCAAGCCCGACGAGATCTGGTACACGGTCAACGCCGCCGGCTCGTACGTGGGCGTGAAGCCGCAGTAGCTCTCCGGGGCTCGGCGCCGGTCAGGCGGCGGCGACGTCCTCCGTGATGCGGCCGTCCTGGATCCGCACCGTGCGGCGGGTTCGCTGGGCGATCGCCGGGTCGTGGGTGATGAGGATGAGGGTGTGACCCTTCGCCCACAGCTCCGAGAACAGGTGGATGATGTCCGTCCCCGCCGCGCTGTCCAGGTTGCCGGTGGGCTCGTCGGCGAGGACGATGTCGGGCTCGCACGCGAGGGCCCGCGCGATCGCGACGCGCTGGGTCTGGCCGCCCGACAGTTCGGTCGGGCGGTGCTCCATGCGGTCGGCGAGCCCGACGTGCGTGAACAGCTCCTCGACGCGCTCGCGGCGCTCCCTCGCGGGCGTCCCCTTGAACAGCAGCGGCATCTCGACGTTCTCGAACGCCGTCAGCTGCGGCAGCAGGTTGAAGTTCTGGAAGACGAAGCCGATCCGCCGGTTTCGGATGTCGGCGAGCCGGTCCACCGAGAGCCCCCCGACCTCCTCGCCGCGCAGCCGGTACGACCCCTCGGAGGCCGTGTCGAGGCACCCGATGATGTTCATGAGGGTGGACTTGCCCGACCCCGACGGACCCACGACTGCGACGAACTCGTTCGCCTTGACCTTGAAGTCGATGCCGCGCAGCGCCTCGACCCGTACGGCGCCGGTCTCGTACACCTTGCGGACGCCGGCCAGCTCGATGATCGAGCCGTTGTCCGCGACCGCACCGCTCTTCTTGCCGTTGCCGAAGTTCCCGAACATCGCCGTCTCCCTCACTCGAACCGTAGCGCGACCGCCGGCTCCACGCTCACAGCGCGGCGCGCCGGGAAGTACCCCGCGAACAGGCCGATGAGACCGAGCAGCGTCACCGTCGTGACCGCGATCGGGATCGAGATCGTCGGCCGGCCGAGGAACTCCATCGCCTCGCTCGACACCCTCGCCTGCACGGCGGCCAGCGCCTGCACGATGCCCACGCCGACGCCGATCCCCACGACGCCGCCCGCGAACGTCAGCGCCAGCGCCTCGAGCACGATCGAGCCGGTGATGTAGATGCGTCGCGCGCCGAGAGCCATCTGCACGCCGATCTCCCGCGTGCGGTGGGTGATCGCGGCGAACATGATGTTCGCGACCCCCACGCCGCCGATGATCAGTGTGAGCGCTCCGATCATCCCGAGGAACAGCTCGATCCCGATCATGATGTTGTTCATCATCTTCGCGTCCTGGATCGTGTCCCAGAAGAAGAGCGCCCGCGTGTCGGCCGGGTCGAACCGGTACTTCGCCCCGAGAACCTCCATCAGGTGACGTTTCGCGATCGGAGCGAGCGCGTCGGCGACGGGCTGATAGACGAGGTTCGAGAGGACGCGCCGCCCGAACATCGCCTCGAACGTCGAGAGCGGTATCGTCGCGCGGTCCGCGTCGGGGCCGCCGTACATCCCCATCTGCCGCTTCTTCTGGAGGACCCCGATCACCGTGAACGGCGTGTCGGCCACCAGCAGCGTCCGCCCGACGGGGTCGTCGGCGCCGAAGAGGTCCTTGGCGAGCTGGTCGCCGAGGAACACCACGCGGCGCTTCTCGCGCTGGTCCATCTCGTCGATGTAGCGCCCGCCGGCCTGCGCGTAGCTCGTGCGCAGCTCGCCGTACGCGGGTTGGACGCCGACCACCCGTTTGTTGAGAGCGGTCCGGCCGTTCACCAGCTGGACGTTCCAGTTGTGCATCTCGCCCGAGGCGGAGGCGATCTCCGGCACGCCCCTGAGCACCAGGTCGACGTCGTCCGGCACCAGGCGGATCGGCCGGCCCGCCGGGAGCCCGGCGAACGGCCTGTCCGTCTCCCCCATCCAGATGATGACGATGCTCTCGCCGAGGCCGCGCCTCCCGGTCTCGAGGCTGCGCTTGAGCCCCTCGCCGAACGACAGCAGCAGGATGATCGCGACCGTGCCCCATGCGATCGCAGTCACCGTGAGCGTCATCCTCTTGCGCTGGATCTTCGCGGCGCTCCGGAACAGGCGGACGATGAGAGAGAGCGTGAGCATCGCTAAAGCCTCAGCGCCTCGACCGGGTTGAGCCGCGCGGCCGAACGCGCCGGGAAGTACCCGGCCAGGAACCCGATCAGCCCGAGGGTGATCGTGGTGATGACGCCGACCTGCAGCGAGAGCGTCGGGGTGCCGACGAACTCGTCGAGCGACTTCGGGAACGCGGCGCAGATCCCCCACGAGATGGCGAACCCGACGAGGCCGCCCAGCGCGGTCAGGAGGAACGTCTCGAACAGGAACTGGCTGACGACCGTGCGCTGCCGCGCGCCGAGCGCCATCTTGACCCCGATCTCCTTGGTGCGCTCCTCAACCACGACGTTCATGATGTTCGAGACGCCGATCCCGCCGACGATCAGCGTGAGCAGGCCCATCACCCCGAGGAACACCCGGAAGCCGAGCATGAACGAGTGCATGAACTTCTCGTTCTCGGTAACGTCCCACATCCGGACGGCCTCGTGGTCGTTGGGGTCGAAGCGGTGCAGGCGGGCGAGCGTGGCGATCACCTTGTCCTTCGCCGTCTCGACCTTCTCGGCGTCGGCCACCTGGAAGACGAAGTTGCCGTACTCCTGCTGGCCGTACATCGCGCGAAACGTCGTCGCCGGGATCGAGGCGCGGTCCTTGTCCCGACCCTGGTACGATGAGTCCTGCTCCTTCGCCTGCATCACGCCCACCACGAGGAACGGGACGCCGTTGATGTTGACGTACTTGCCGACCGCGTCCGCGTCGCCGAACAGGTCGTTCTTCAGGCCGTCTCCGAGGAACACCACGCGGCGCCGCTCGTCCACATCGAGGTCGTTGACGTAGCGGCCCCCTTCCTGTGGGATGAGGTTGCGCATCACCGCGAACACGGGGTCCGCGCCGGTGAGCCCCGGCACGATCACCTTGCGGCCGACCTTGAACTTCTTGTTGCCGTCGCTGTACTCGCCCGAGATCGCCGTCATCCCGGGGATCTCGCGCTTGAGTGCGGCGATGTCGTCGTCCTTGATCGTGATCTTCCGGTTGCGGGGCAGTCCCTCCCACGGCTTGGAGGTCTGCGACGGCCAGCAGATCACGATGTTCTCGCCCAGGCCGCGGATGTTCTTGATCAACCGCTCCTGCAGCCCCTCGCCGAACGCGAGCAGCAGCGTCACCGCCGCCGTGCCCCACACCAACCCGAACAGCGTGAGCGCCGCGCGGAGCTTCTGGCTGCGCAGGTCGCGCAGGAACTGGCGGAGGTAGTTCTTCCAGCCCATCCCGCCCTACTCCCAAGCTGACAGCTCACAGCTCACAGCCGACAGCTGAGACACATATCCGGCAGCGCCTCGACAGCCCAGCGCCTTCAATGGGGCTGGAGCTGTGAGCTGTCGGCTGTCAGCTGTCAGCTTCGTCACTTGATCTCCTTCGGGGGGCGCTGGACGACCTGATCGCCCTCCTTGAGGCCTTCCGCCACCTCGAGGTTGATCCCGTCCGAGAGCCCGACCTTCACCTCGTGCTTGACGGGCTCCGCCTTCGGCTGCTCGGTCGGGAGCTCCACATACGCCTTGTCCTTGTCGAACGTCACCAGACGCTCGGGAAGGACCAGCACGTCCTTCTTCTCCTGGATCACGATGTCCGCGTTCGCCGAGTAGCCCGCGCGCAGCACGACGCCGTCGGCCGCTTCGATCGCGGCCTCGACGTCGAACAGCGTGGTGCCCTCCTTCTCGGTCGCCTTGGGCGCGATCCGGGTGAGGCGACCGGTGACCTTCGCCGACGGCAGCGCCCCGATCTTGATGCGCACCGCCAGCCCCTCCTTGAGCTTGCCGACGTCGATCTCGTCCACGGTCCCCTTGAACATCAGCGTCCCCATGTCCGCCATCGTCATCAGCGGCGTGCCGGCCTGGTACGTCGTCAGCGGAACGACGGGATCGCCGGGGTTCACGTGCCGCTTCAGCACGGTGCCGGACGCCGGCGCGCGGATCACCGAGTCGACGCTCCCCTTGGCGCGCTGGATCTTCCCCTCCTTGGTGAGCGCGAGCCGCTCCTTGGCGAGATCGAGCTGGATCCGGGCCTGGTCGAACGCCTGCTTGCTGGCGTCGAACGTCTCCTTCGAGAGGATCCCGTCGCGCGAGAGCGCGCTGTTGCGCTCGAAGTCCGCGGCCGCCTTGGCGTACGCCACCTCGGCGAGCTGCACGCCGCGCTCCACCTCGTTGAGCTCGAGAGGGGTCGGATCCGGGGTGATCGAGAACAGCGGCTCCCCCGCCGTCACGCGGTCACCGACGTCCACGAAGCACTCCTTCACGATCCCCGAGATCTGCGACTTCACCTGGATCTCCTGCTCGGGGACGATCTGGCCGGTCGCGAGCGCCTTGTCCGTGATCGTCCCGCGCTCGACCTTCACCAGCGTGATCCCGTTCTTCGAGCCCTTGCCGCCGCGGGTCGACTGGACCGCCCCGACCCCAACGGCCGCCACGACCGCCATCGGAACGAGCACCTTCACCCAAGTCTTCATACGACCCCCACTCCCGGCTCTGCCGACTCGATCGACGCCCGGGTTCCAATGACAACCTACGCAGAAGGCGGGGTCTCGGTTCTCAGACCGTGGGGGGACAAGAGGTTGCCGACGGCCACCGCGGCCCTCTGCGGGCCGGCGAACGGGTCGGGCCTCGGTCTTACAACGTTAGATGCCGCAGGGGCCGTGCGCGTTGCGTCGGTCCCCCGCCCGTTCAGCCGACAGCTCTCCCCCTTCCCAACCCCGCAGCCGACAGCTGACAGCGCCAGCGGCGCGGAACCCGTTGCGTCGCCGCAGGGTGCCCGTCGATGTCTCTGCTGTCAGCTGTGAGCTCTTGGCTGTCGGCTGCCGCTGCCTATTTCAGGAGCACCTTCTCGATGCTGATCCCGGTCTTGCGGCGCGCGTCGGTCACCTTGAGCAGGAGCGAGAACACAAACCCGACGAGCCCGAGGGCGACGAACATCAGCATCGTCGAGGTGTAGTCCACGACCTGCTCGCCGTTCACGCCATCGGGATTGTCCGTATCCTCCGTGACACCCTCCGGAGTGGGCTGTGCGGGGGCTGAGAGGCAATCGAGATGCTCAATCACCCCAAGACTCCAGGGACTTGGCTCAACACCCAGATCTTCTGCGTCCACCAAGCCGCTCCCAGCGCCGTCCCTACAACGAGCCAAAACGCGAGCGCCGCCCTGCCGCGGGGCGACAGCTCTCGGTACTCTATGAACAGCACGACAATTAGGCCTATCGGCAGGATGAACAGCTGTCGACCGAAGTTGAAGATCTCGTCGTAGGCGAAGGCCGGAGCCCCCCGTGCCAGCATCAGTGCGAGCAAGGTCCCGCCGAGCGCGAGAACCCGACCCGGTGTTCGCTTGCCGATGACGAGCCTCAAAGACAGGACCGCACCCGCCAAGGTCCAAAGAAGCGCCATGACAAGCCCACTAGCCTTGGCGGCGTTCACGCCAGCTAGCAAGTACGCAACGGCGGCACCGAACTCCCCGAGGAGCCCAGTGCAAGGAACCGTGAGATTTGCCAGCAGGCTACCGCCTTCGGTCCTGAGCCCCAGGTGACTCGCCAGATAGACCTGCCAGAGCGCAAGTGGGACGATCGCCGTTGCATAAGCGGCGGCGCGAGCGAACCTTCGCGTAAGAGCAGCACTGATCACGAAGGAGAGGATCGCCACCGCGATCACCTCCTTCGTCAAACAGGCAAGGCCGAGAAGGATAGTTGCTGGGAGGGGTTTCCTGCAGCGCTCGGCAGCGACAGCGGCGACAAGTAGCGCCGAGGCAGTGAGTTCGCACGTCACCAGCTCCATCGAGAGCGCCAGTGGCAGCGCCAACGGGACTGAAAGAATCAGCGCCGGGTGGGAGCCGTTTCGCTCCGCGATCGCCTGCAATATCCACACAGTCGCAGCGGATGACAAGGCCAGCACGACCAACATCGCGTACGCTGGACCGCCGGTGACTGGCGACAAGAGCCACGCCGCCAGCGGGAAGCCGATTCGCCTTGCCCTGATCACCGGCGCGTCGAGTAGAGCAACGGTCTGAGGCCGAAGGGACGGATCCTTGGCGAGAGCGAAGAAGAACTGGCCGTCGAACCCGTAGCTCTGGTTCGCCCTTCCTCGGTTTGGCGGTCGGATCATGTCTAGCGGCTCTCCGCCGTGCGCAAGCAGGAGAGAAGCCACCAGGAACCCCACCGCCAAACCCCACGCGCCTAGCGCTGCCATCACGTACGAACACCGACTCCTCTTGGGCAGGCAATTGTCGGCGGTCAACGTCATTCCCCACGGTAACGTGTCACGCGCTCGTGTGTCGAGGCGGCACTTCGTAAGTTGACGCTTGGAAATTCGCAGTCCCCCGCCCACCCAACCGAGAGTCAAAAGGCGACCGAGACGAGGAGCGGTGTATCTGCGTGTCGCGCCGTGTCTCGACCTTGAACTTTCGACTCTTGACGTTCGACTTCCGGCTGCCGCTACTTGAGGAGCACCTTCTCGATGCTGATCCCGGTCTTGCGACGCGCATCGGTCACCTTGAGCAGGAGCGAGAACACGAACCCGACGAGCCCGAGGGCGACGAACATCAGCATCGTCGAGGTGTAGTCCACGACCTGCTCGCCGTTGACCGTCGTGGTGTGCGCGTCGGCGATCATCCCCGCGAGCATCGGGAACAGCCAGAGACCGAGGTTCTGCACCCAGCCGACGACGCCGAACGCCGTCCCCAGCCGGCTCTCGGGCACCATCATCGGGATCGCGGCCCACAGCGCCGCCGGGACCAGGGAGAGCGCGACGCCGACGAAGAAGATCGGCACGATCGGCCAGAAGTGCGTGTAGCCGATGAGGAGGTGGCACGGCACGAGGAGCAGCGAGCCCAGGATCATGAGCGTCGCGCGCTTCCCCCTCTTGTCCACGAACCATCCGAGGATCGGGGTGAAGATCATCGTCCCGAAGATGAGCGCCGAGGCGACGTGGCCGGCGGCGACCACCGAGTAGCCGAACTTCTGCACCAGGATGTCGGGTGCGTACGCCTGGAACGGGAACACGGCCGAGTAGAACGTGACGCACAGCAGCGAGATGAACCAGAACGACGCGTCGAAGGAGAACGCCTCGCGGAGGACGAACTTCTCCTCCGGCGCCACGCCGCCGCCCTCGGTCACGCCCGGGGCGCCCAGCCGCCCGCGCGCCGCGCGCTCCATCCCGAGGTAGATGAAGTACGTCGAGAACCCGATCCCCATCACCGCGCTCGCGAACCAGAGCGCGCCGCGCAGGCCGAACCACCCCGCCGCGGGCGCCTGGATGTTGAGCGCCAGGAACGTCCCGAGGCGCATGATCGTGAGGTTCATCCCGTACGCGAACGCCAGCTCCTTCCCCTTGAACCAGCGCGCCAGCACCTTGTTGTTGACCACCAGGATCGACTCGGCGCCCACGCCGTACACCAGCCTGCCGAACAGCATCATCTTCAGCTCGGCGCTCCAGGGCTTGCCCCACCACGCCCGAACGCCCCCGGGGAGGAACGCCGGCGCGAACGAGCCGCCGAGCCACCCGTGCGCGGGCCCGAGCAGCCCGGGGAGCCCTTTCCACGCTCCGAGTGCGGTCAGGGCGGCCCCGAGGAAGCACAGGAACCCGAACAGGATCCCCGAGTACTTCAGGCCGATCTTGTCCACCAGGACGCCGGCGAAGAGCAGCAGGAAGAAGAAGACGTTGCCCACCGAGTAGAACGAGAAGAGCTGACCGTACTCGGCCGAGGAGAACCCGAGCTGCTGCCGGATGAGCGTGTTGAGCGGCGTGATCGAGTCGTAGATGTAGTACTGCGCGAAGCAGATCAGGCTCATGATCGCGAGCACGATCCAGCGGTAGGAACGAGCGAGCGGCCTCGGCGCGGCGGTGGACTCCATCGGATCTCCTTGGTCTGCGGCGCCGGAGGCCGGCCTCGCAGGGCGTTCCGGCGATGATGCACGCCCGGGGCGTGCCGGTCAAACCCAGGGTGTGCGACGGTCCGGGAGCCTGCCGCATCTACCGGGGTGTGACGCCCGAACTCACCGCGGACAGCCGAGCCACCCCAAACCTCGGGGTGTCGGCGACCGTATCGCACCTCGTGACGACAGACCGGGCGGTGGGACGGGGGTCGTTCGCGGTCTCCGTGGACGAGATCCTGCTGGCGGGCGCCAGGGCGGGGGAGGAGGCCGCGCTCGAGCAGCTCTTCCGGCGGTTCGAGGTGCCGGTGTACTCGCTCGCCCGGCGCCTCACCCGCTCGACCCACGACGCCGAGGACGTCGTCCAGGAGACGTTTCTGGAGGTCGTGCGCAGCATCCGGCGGTTCCGCGGGGAAGGGTCGCTCGCGGGGTGGATCCGAAAGGTCGCGGCGAGCAAGGCGCTGATGAAGCTGCGGGCAGCGGGCGGACGGACGTTCGAGGAGATCGCGCCGGACGAACTCGGCGAGGACGCCGGCGCGGGGCCCTCGCACCGCTCGGCGGTCTCGACCGCGGCGGAGAGGGTGGACCTCGAGAGCGCGCTCGGGAGGCTCCCCGACGCGTCGCGCGCCGTGATCTGGCTGCACGACGTGGAGGGGTACAGCCACGACGAGATCGCCGCGATGGCCGGGAAGACGCCCTCGTTCTCCAAGTCCCAGCTGGCGCGGGCCCACGCGAGGCTGCGGGAGATGCTCGCGCCGGCGCGGACGTCGGAGGGACCATGCACCTGAACCTCGACGATCTTCTGGCGGTGCGCGACGGCGGCGCCGGTCCGGAGGCGGTCGCACACGCCGCCGCGTGTCGCGAGTGCGCCGCCGAGGTGGCGCGCCTGGCGGCGGTGCGCGACGCCCTCGCGGCGCTCCCGGTCGAGCGACCGTCGCACGACCTCTGGCCGGCGATCGCGGCGCGCGCAGCGGCCGGCCAGCACCGTCGGCGCCTGCTGTGGATGGGGTGGGCCGCGGCCGGGCTCGCGGCCGCGTTCACCGTCGCGATCGGCGTGCGGAGCGCGGTCGAGACCTACCACGAGGCGCGGTTGTCCCGCCAGACCCAGGCGCTCGTCTCGGAGTCGCAGCGCTTGGAGCGTGCGCTCCGCTCCTCGGAGCACGTGGGCCGTGTCATGAACGGGCGGACGGCCGGGACCGTGGCCCAGCTCGAGGACCGCATCGCCTATATCGACGCACGGCTCTCGCAGGCCGAGGACAAGCGGGCGCCCTCGCCCGAGGTCGTCGGCCTCTGGCAGGAGCGCGTCCGCCTCCTGGACGCCCTGGTGAACGTCGAGGCCTCAGGCACCACCTATGTCGGACTGTGAGGAAGGGAGACGGCCATCATGAAGACGATCTTCGGTGTGGGGATCCTGGTCGCGACGGCGATCACGGGCGCTCCGCTCGCGGCGCAGACGGCGACGCCGACGCCCGATCAGGCGCAGACGGAGCAGCAGCGCAAGGACGCGGAGAAGCAGATGCGCGACGCCGAGAGGCAGATGCGGGACGCGGAGCGCCAGATGCGCCAGGCGGAGCAGGCGATGCGGGAGGCGGCGCGCAAGGCCGGGGAAGCGGCCCGCGA
This sequence comes from Thermoanaerobaculaceae bacterium, assembly GCA_035542455.1. GTDB lineage: Bacteria > Acidobacteriota > Thermoanaerobaculia > Thermoanaerobaculales > Thermoanaerobaculaceae > RBG-13-68-16. The sequence goes on along the minus strand of DATKLI010000046.1, from coordinate 8,588 downwards.
CGAGGCGCGCGCACGGGTCCAGCGCAAGGTCGTCCTCTTCGGCAACCGCGCGCGCCTCGGGATCGTGCTCCGCCATGAGCCGGACCCGCGCACCGACGCCGTCGGCGCCGTGATCGAGGCGCTCACCCCGGGCAGTCCAGCCGAGGACGCGGGTCTGCAGGCCGGCGACATCGTCACGAAGTTCGACGGCAAGTCGCTCACCGCGGGCCCGTCCGACGCCGACGAGGACGAGTCCGCGCCGACCGCGCGCCTGTTGGAGATGGCGAAGTCGCTGACCGACGGGCAGCAGGTCACGCTCGAGATCCGGCGCGGCAACGCCACCAAGACGGTGACGGTGACGGCGCGCAGGTCGTCCGGACCGGCGATCCGGGTGGTGACGGGCGAACCTGTCGAGGTCCCGCCGATCGACATCACGATCCCCGAGATCGACGTCCCGGACATCGACGTGGACGTCATGGTCGGGCGCCCGTGGCGTGACATCGACCTCGTCGCGCTCGACCGCGACCTCGGAGAGTACTTCGGCACGAGCGAAGGGCTCCTCGTCGTGCACGCGCCCAAGGACGACGCGCTCAAGCTCAGGGCCGGCGACGTCATCCTCAAGATCGGGGACCGGACACCGGAGACGCCGTCGAAAGCGATGAGAATCCTGCGCTCGTACGAGGGCGGGGAGACCGTGCCGGTCCAGATCCTCCGCAAGCGCGAGAAGATGACGCTCTCGGTCCAGGTCCCGGAGCGGCGCGCGGGTCACATGCGGCACGCGCCCCCGGCGCCGCCCGCGCCCGCCGCGGCACCGGCCGCCCCGGCTGCTCCCGCCGCCCCCGCCGCACCGCCCCCGCCGCCGGCCGCCCCGACGCGGGTCTGAACCGGGCCCCGTAACGACGACGTGCCCGCGGGCTCGCCCCCCGCGGGCACGTTCAGTTCTCGGGCACGGCTCGGCGCCTCACACCTCGACCGGCAGCTCCTTGTGGGGTGCGAACTGCTCCCACTCCTCCTCGAACATGAGCGTGTTCATCCCCGTCATGCGGTCGAGGAACACCACGCCGTCGAGGTGGTCCGACTCGTGCTGGATCACCCGCGCGTGGAACCCCTCGGCCTGGAAGGCGATCTCCTTCCCGTCGGTGTCGAACGCGCGGACCCTCACGCCCGGGTAGCGTGGCACCATCCCCCGCAGACCCGGGATCGAGAGGCACCCCTCCCACCCGAGCTCGGTCGGCTCGCCGACCGGCGTCACCCGCGGGTTGACCAGCACCCTGGGAGGCACCTCGTCGCGGTCGCCCTCGCCGGGAAGGAAGTACGCGAACACGCGGACGCCGACGCCGATCTGAGGAGCGGCCAGTCCGACGCCGTTGTCCTCGAACATCGTGCGCACGAGGTCGCGGCCGAGGTCGCGCAGGAAGCGCGTCCCGAACCGGTCCGGAGGGACCTCCTGGGCGGGCTCCCGGAGCACCGGGTTCCCGAGCCGCACGATCGTGCGGTGGCGCCCGTCGAGCGGCCGTTCCGTCATCCCTGCTCCGCAGCAGTCATCGCTGACACCGCCGGCGCGACCATCGTCACCCCGGCGCTCAGTCTACCGAGAACGAGTGGCCGCAGCCGCAGGAGCGGACGGCGTTCGGGTTCTCGACGACGAACCCCGCGCCGCGCAGGTCCTCGACGAAATCCACCGTCGCACCGGTGAGATACTGGGCCGACATCGGGTCCACGAGCACCTTCACGCCGCCGGACTCCACGACGGTATCGCCCTCCTGCTGGTCGTCGAACGTGAAGCCGTACTGAAAACCGGAGCATCCGCCGCCCTGCACGAAGATCCGCAGCTCCTTCCCCTTCGCCTCGGGCATCTCGCCGGCGTAGAAGCGGACCTTGTCGGCGGCTTTCTCGGTCATGGTGAGCATGGTCTTCCTCCGGGGCACACGAGCCCCTGAACTGGGCAACTGGAGCGGACGGGACAGCTATTCCGTCCACTAGATCCCCTTCTCGGCCAGCCAGCGCTCGGCCTCGATCGCGGCCATGCACCCGCTGCCGGCCGCGGTGACGGCCTGGCGGTACACGTGATCCTGCACGTCGCCGCACGCGAACACGCCCTCCACCGAGGTGCGCGTCGAGTCGTGGTCCGTGACGACGTACCCCGCGGCGTCGAGCGCGAGCTTCCCGGCGAACAGCGAGGTGTTGGGCTGGTGACCGATCGCGAGGAACAACCCCTGCGTCGGAAACGTCCGCCGCTCGCCGGTGCGCGTGTCCTCCAGGACTACGGCGGAGACGCCCGTCTCCTTGGCCCCGACGATGTCCACGACGGTCGAGTTCCAGGCGAACTCAATCTTGGGGTTGGCCTTCGCGCGCTCCTGCATGATCCGCGACGCGCGCAGCTCGCCGCGCCGGTGGACCACGGTGACCTTGGACGCGAAGCGCGTGAGGAACGTCGCCTCCTCCATCGCGGTGTCGCCGCCGCCCACGACGACGATCTCGCGGTCCTTGAAGAAGAACCCGTCGCACGTCGCGCACGCCGAGATGCCGTACCCCATGAGTTCCTTCTCGGCGGGGAGTCCGAGGAGCTTCGCCGACGCCCCGGTCGCGATGATCAGCGCGTCGGCGGTCACCACGCCGTGGTCGCCGGTCCCGACCCGGAACGGGCGTGTCGAGAGGTCGACGGACTCCGCCGAATCGAAGATCGTCGTGGTGCCGAACCTCTCGGCCTGCGCCCGGATCTTCGCCATCAGCTCGGGGCCCAGGATCCCCTCCGGGAACCCCGGGAAGTTCTCGACGTCGGTGGTGATCGTGAGCTGCCCGCCGGGCTGCATCCCATCGATCACGAGGGGCGCGAGCTCGGCCCTCGACGCGTACAGCGCGGCCGTCAGCCCGCCCGGGCCGGAGCCGACGATCACAACCCTGTAATGACTTCTGTCCATTGCACTTTCTCCCCGCCTCAGACGACAAAATAACCCGCCGGTCCGCGGGCTGGGACAATTCTACCAACCTCGTCAAAGCGGAACGGGGGTCCTCCGCCGCCCGCGAAACACCAGCGTCTCGCGCGCGCCCGCGGCGACCGCCGAAGCCACGAGGTCGCCGAAGCCGAACCCGACCTCGGCGGGTGCGTGGGCATCCGACGAGAGCACCAGCGGCGCACCGGCCGCAACCAGCCGACGCAGCAGGCCGGGGCCGGGGTACTCCTCGCCGACCGGCTTGCGGAGGCCGCCCGAGGAGAGCTCCACCGCGCACCCGGATGCCGCGACGGCCTCGACGACGTCGGCTTCGCGCCCCGCGAACGCCTCGCTCGGCCGGAACCCGAACTTCTTCGGGAGGTCGAGGTGCGCGAGCACGTCGAACAGCCCCGAGCGGGCGGCGGCGACCACGGCCTGCGCGTAGCGCGTCCAGATCCGGTCGACCTCCGCCCGGCCCTGCTGGTAGCGCGGGATCGAGGAGGCGTCGTCCACGCACCACCCGTCGAGCCAGTGCTCGGAGCCGAGCACGACGTCGAACGGGTACCTGGCGAGCTGATCCGCGAGCTCTCCCTCGAACCCCTCGACGAAGTCCGCCTCGATCCCGAGCAGCACCTCGATCCGGCCTCGGTTCCGCTCCTTGAGCTCGAGCACCGCGTCGACGTAGCGCGGCAGCTCCTCGGGTGGCATGGCGAGGGAGAGATCGTGCTCCTCGCGCGGGAGCCAGTAGAACGGCAGGTGGTCGGTCACCGCGATCGCGCCCAGCCCGCACGCGACCGCCGCCTCCACGAACTCGTCGTCGCGACCGGTTGCGTGGCCGCACCGCGCCGTGTGCGTGTGGGTGTCGCAGGGGAAGGCGGTGGATCGTGGGTCGTGGGTCGCGGGTCGATGGAGACTGCGATCCGGAGCGGACTCGGGGCCGGTCATGCGGTGCAGAGCTCGCCGAGGATCGCGTCGGCGGCCGCGACCGGGTCGGGAGCGGCCATGATCGGCCGGCCGACCACCAGGATGTCCGCGCCGGCGGCGACCGCCGCCGCGGGCGTCGCGACCCGGCGCTGGTCGCCCGCCGCCTCGCCCGCCGGCCGGATCCCGGGCGTCACCAGCAGGAACTCGGCGCCGCGGGCCCGCCGGAGCGCGGCCACCTCGTGCGGCGAGCACACGACACCCGCGCACCCCGCACGGGCCGCGAGCTCCGCCCACGCGCTCACCCGCGCCGCCGCGCCGCCGGGGATCCCGAGGGAGCCGAGCGCGGCGTCGTCGAGGCTGGTCAGGACCGTGACAGCGAGCACCACCGGGGGGTGCTCGGCCGCCGCCGCACCCGCGACCGCCGCCCGCAGCATCGCCTCACCGCCCGACGCGTGCACGGTGAGCATCGCGACTCCGAGACGCGCCGCGTTGCGGGCCGCGCGCTCCACGGTGTTCGGGATGTCGTGCAGCTTGAGGTCGAGGAATACCGGCGTCCCGAGGTCGCGCACCTCGCGCACGAGATCGGGCCCTCCGGCCGTGAACGCCTCGAGCCCGAGCTTCACGGTCCCCACGCACCCCCGCACCGCCCCGGCGAGGCGCACGACCTCGCCCGTGTCCGACGTGTCGAGCGCGACTGCGAGCCGCGCGACGGCTTCGGTCCTGGTCATCGCCACTGCAGACCTCCGACGAGATCGGTCACATCCTCGACATCGTGCGCCTCGCAGAACCGCTCGAGCTCCGCAACGATCCTGAGCGGCGCGGCCGGATCGCGGAAGATTGCGGTCCCGACCTGCACGGCGCTCGCTCCCGCGAGGAGGAACTCGACGACGTCCCGGCCGGTCTCGATCCCGCCGATCCCCACGAGAGGCACGGCCGGGAGCGCCGTGTGGACCTCCCACACCATGCGGAGGGCGATCGGCTTGATCGCGGGACCGGAGAGCCCGCCGCACGCGTTCGCGAGCACCGGGCGCCGCGCCTCGGCGTCGATCGCCATCGCCCGAACCGTGTTGATGAGCGTGAGCGCCTCGGTGCCGCCCTCGACGGCGGCCCGCGCGGTGGCCACGAGGTCCGGGGCGTTGGGCGACAGCTTCACCCACAGCGGCCGACGCGTCGCGCTGCGGCACATCGCCGTCAGCGTCTCGAGCTGGCCGGGGTCGTGTCCGAACTCCATCCCGCCGGCGGTCACGTTCGGGCAGGAGACGTTGAGCTCGTACGCCGCGATCCCGTCGTCCCGCTCGCAGCGGCCGATCACCTCGACGTATTCCTCCATCCGCTCGCCGAACACGTTGACGACGACCGTGGCGCCGCGCGCCCGCAGGTCGGGGAGCGCCTCGCGGCAGAACGCGTCCACGCCGATGTTCTGGAGGCCGATCGCGTTGATCATCCCGGCCGCGGTCTCGACGATGCGAGGGGTCGGGTTGCCGCGGCGCGGCCGCGGCGAGAGACCCTTGGTGACCACCGCGCCGAGCGCCTCCGGCGGGCAAAACTCGAGGAGGTCCAGGCCGTACCCGAACGTGCCGGAGGCGGCGAGCACCGGGTTGGCGAGGCTGACAGCGCCCACGGTCACGGCGAGCCGCACGCTCACGGCCACCACCTCGCCGCCAGACGTTCCACGGGGAACACCGGCCCTTCCTTGCACGTCGCCACGTACCGCCCGTCCTCCGTCTCCACGACGCACCCGAGGCACACGCCGACGCCGCAGGCCATCGGCTCCTCCAGCGAAAGCTCGGCCGCCAGGCCGCGCTCGCGCGCGAGGCGCGTCACCTCAGCGAGCATCGGGTTCGGGCCGCACGCCAGCACGCGGCCGTACCGCCGACCGCCGTCGAGCCGGCGCTCGAGCGCGGTCGTGACGAACCCCGGCTCGCCGGCGCTGGCGTCGTCGGTGGTCACCACCAGCTCGCCGCCGGCGGCGGCGACAGCGGCCCGGCAGCGATCGAGCTCGAGGAGCTCAGCCGCGGTGGCGGCACCCAGGAGCAGGTCGAACGCGACGTTGCGGGACGCCAGGCGCTCGGCCGCGAACAGGAGCGGGGGGAGGCCGATCCCACCGGCCACGAGGCCGAGCCGCGCCCCCTCGACCGGCGTCAGGGTGAACCCGTTGCCGAGCGGCGCGAGGAACCGGAGCGACGTCCCCGTCGGGAGGGCGTGCAGCGCGGCGGTCCCCGGCCCGACCTGCTTGACCATCAGCTCGACCCGTGCGACGCCGCCCCGGCGCGAGACGCCGGCGATCGAGAGCGCGCGCCTGAGGAGGGGGTCGAGGCCCCCTCCGCACGCGAGCATTCCGAACTGACCGGGAACCGCGGCGACCTCGTCGGCGGTCTCGAGGACGAGACGGAAACACGTAGGGGAGAGCTCTGCGCGCTCGGCAACCGTCACCGCCAGATCGCGCCGCGCTATCATGCGGCGCCATTATGCGTCACCTCCGTCGCCTTGGCCACAGCCTGGTGGCCGGCGCGTTCGCCGGTGCCGCACTCGCACCGCTCCAGCTCCTGCTCTGGCCCGAGGTGTCGCTCCCCGTCGGGAAGGCGCTCCTGGCGCTGGCGGCGTGGGCGAGCTGGGGGGCGCTGTGGATCGGGGGCACGCTTTTCGGCCTCGCCGAGCTCGCCTCCCTGGTCGTCCCGTACCTCGCGGTCACCAGGGGTTTCAGCGTGGGGCTGTGGCGCTGGCTCATGATCCCCGTCGGGCTCGTCGTCTCCTGGGCGGCGTGGTGGAACCGGGAGGAGACCCGCGACCTCCTGTTGCCGACCAACCGGCAGAGGCTGGCGACGGCGGGCTCGCTCGCGTTCCTGTTCGCCGTCACCCTGCTCGTCCTCGCGGTCCGGCGTCGGCCGCGACGCCGCGCGCTGGCGAGCGCGCTCGGGTTCGCCGGCGCGCTGGTCGCGGCGCTCTGGGCGATCTGGGCCGCCACGCCGCCAGCGCACCCGGCGATGCCCGTCGGCGAAGAGGTGCACTTCGCGCCCGCCGCCCGCCTCCTCTTCGTGTCGTGGGAGGGGACCGATCTCCCGTGGCTCCTCCCGGCGATGGAGCGCGGCGACATGCCGTTCCTCCACAAGCGGTGGGAGGCCGGAGCGTGGGGGCAGCTCAGGACCGTGCGGCCGTACACGCGCTCCGCGACGCTCGCAACGCTGGTGACGGGGTGCGCGCCCGCGGTCCACGGCGTGCTCGGACGCACCTCGTACCGGGTCCCGTGGCTGACCGACCAGCCCGTCACCCTGCTCCTCGTCGGACCGTGGCCGTCTCCCCACCAGCTGCCGTGGCGGGCGTGGGAGCGGGCCCCGGGGCTCGCGCCGCAGCGCGCCGATCTCTGGCGCATCCTCGAGGCCGCCGGCCGGAAGGTGGGCGTCGTGGGGTGGCCCCACTACGCGCGCGGGTCGTGGACCGTCGCGACGCCGCTCGCGGCGGAGGCGGCGCGCATCGGGGCGGTGGACGCGGATCTCGGCGCCGCGCTCGACGCCGCGCTCCGCTCCGCGCCCGACCTCGCCGTGGACGCCCGCAGGTCGTTCTCGCTCGCGGCCTCGCTCGGGTCGGCCGCGCTCGCGCACATGACGGGGCAGCCCGTGGACGCGCTGGCGATCGACACCGAACTCGCCGCTCACCTCCGCCCGCTTTGGACGTCGGAGGACCCGAGCGGTCAGGGCGACGAGGTCCTCAGGCTGGCGGCGCGGCTGCTCGACGAGCAGTTGCGCTCGCTGTGGCTCGCGATGGGGGAGGACACGCTCCTCGTGGTCGTCTCGCCGTACGGGCTCGCGCCGCCCTCCCCGTGGCAGCGCCTCGCCCACTTCGGGGGCCGGCCGCGCCGGTGGCGCGTGTCGCCCACCGACTCCCCGGACGGGTTCGTGTTCTTCTCCGGCCCGGGGGTCAAGGCCGGGACGCGCCTCTCCGGGGTCCGGCTCGCCGACGTCACGGCAACCGTGCTCTACCTCCTGGAGCTCCCGGTTGCCCGGGACATGGCGGGGCGCGTCCTGCTCGACGCCGTCGACGACTCGCGCGCCGCGACGGTCCCCCTCCGGCTGGTGCCGAGCTACCCCGTCAACCGGGACGGCTCGGCGGGCGCTCAGGCACAATGACCGGCGCGCCACGCACCGCGGACGCTGCGGGCCGGGGCGGACGACCCCCTGCCCGAGATCGGATGACGCCACGATGAGCGACGCAACCAAACCAGCGGCAACGACCGCAGTCGGCAAGGCGCTCGCGGAGCTGGGCACCACGGTGCACGCGTTCGTCTCCGCGCCCCGCGCGCTGTGGGGGATGTACGTCCCGTATCTGATCGACGGGATCGCCTACTTCGGCGTCCTCACCCTGCTCATGAAGTACCTCTCGGAGAACGTCGGCCTCGGGGACGTGCGCGCCGGGATCGTGGTCTCGCTGTTCACCGGCGGGATCACGTTCGCGATGTTCTTCCTGGGCGAGATGGGCGACCGGTACGGGCTGCGACGGGTGATCCTGCTCGCAATCGCGCTCGCGGCGGTCGGCAGGGTGTTCATCACGGTTGCGGGGTACGCCGCGGGCGGCAGCTTCGGCTCGCCCGCGTTCCTGCTCACGGCAGTGAGCCTCTTCATCGTCGCCGCGGCGTTCGGGATGCTGCAGCCCGCGCTGTTCTCCGGCGTCAAGCAGTTCGCCGATCCGCGGACGTCGGCGGTCGCGTTCGGCGTCATCTACGGCGTCAACAACCTGGGCGCGTTCATCGCGGGGTTC
>DATKLI010000045.1:0-19963 GCA_035542455.1 Thermoanaerobaculaceae bacterium | reverse complement strand
CGCTCGTCAGGATGACAGCGGTTTCTCGCTGTCATCCTGAGCGAGCGCAGCGAGCGAAGGATCCCCCTGAGCCCTGATCGCACGCCGCCCGCGCACGGCGGGCCTATACTGCGCGGGTTGTCGTCGGAAGGGGGTCATCGCATGCGATCTCTCAGGCTCCTCGGCTTCGCGGCGGCGGCATCGCTCGCGCTCGGCGCGGCTCCGGCGGACGAGCCCGCGCTCACCGGATTCTCCAGCCAGTCGTCGCGCGTCGAGCGCGAGTGGGAGTCGAAGTTCCGCGCGATCCCGGACCCCGCGCGCATGCGCGACGCGATGCAGCGCCTCGCGGCGCGGCCGCACGCGGTCGGGCAGCCGTACGACCGCGACAACGCGGAGTGGATCCTCGCCCGGTTCAAGTCGTGGGGGCTCGACGCGCGCATCGAGACGTTCGAGGTGTTGTTCCCGACCCCGAAGGAGCGCCGTCTCGAGCTGCTCGCGCCCGGGAAGTTCGTCGCGTCGCTGCGCGAGCCGGCGGTGGCCGCGGACCCGACGTCGGGCCAGACCGCGGAGCAGCTCCCGACCTACAACGCGTACTCGCCCGACGGCGACGTGACGGGCCCGCTCGTCTACGTGAACTACGGGATCCCCGCGGACTACGAGCAGCTCGAGCGCCTCGGCGTCTCGGTCAAGGGCGCGATCGTGATCGCGCGCTACGGCCGCTCGTGGCGCGGGATCAAGCCGAAGGTCGCGGCCGAGCACGGCGCGATCGGGTGCCTGATCTACTCCGACCCGCGCGACGACGGCTACTTCGAGGGCGCGGCCTTCCCGGAGGGGCCGTTCCGCCCGAGCGAGGGCGTGCAGCGCGGCAGCATCCTCGACACGGACTACGTCGGCGACCCGCTCACGCCCGGCGTGGGCGCGACGAAGGACGCGAAGCGCCTCGCGATCAAGGACGCGCCGGTCATGCCGAAGATCCCCACGCTGCCGATCTCGTACGCCGACGCGCGCCCGCTGCTCGAGGCGCTCGGCGGCCCGACCGCGCCCGAGGCGTGGCGCGGCGCGCTCCCGATCACCTACCGCGTCGGGCCGGGCGCGGCGCGCGTGCGCCTCGCGCTGAAGTTCGAATGGGGAATGAAGACGCTGTACGACGTGATCGCGACGATCCCGGGCTTGGCCGCGCCGGACGAGTGGGTGATCCGCGGCAACCACCACGACGCGTGGGTCAACGGCGCGGAGGACCCCATCTCCGGCCAGGTCGCGCTGCTCGAGGAGGCGCGCGCGTTCGGCGAGCTGCTCGCGCAGGGGTGGCGGCCGCGTCGCACGATCGTCTACTGCGCGTGGGACGGCGAGGAGCCCGGGCTGCTCGGCTCGACGGAGTGGGCCGAGACGCACGCGGACGAGCTCTCGCACCACGCCGTCGCGTACCTCAACTCCGACTCGAACAGCCGCGGCTACCTCGAGATGAGCGGGTCGCACACGCTCGAGGCGTTCTACAACGACGTCGCGCGCGACGTCACGGACCCCGAGTCCGGCGTGTCGGTGTGGAAGCGGCTCCGCCTCCGCCGGATCGAGGAGGCCGCGACCGCCGAGGACCGCAAGGAGCTCCGCGAGCGGGCCGACCTCCGCATCGGCGCGCTCGGCTTCGGCTCCGACTACACCGCGTTCCTCGACCGGCTGGGCGTGCCGTGCCTCTCGCTCGGGTACGGCGGCGAGGACCGCGGCGGGATCTACCACTCGATCTACGACGACTTCGACTGGTACACGCACTTCGGCGACACGACGTTCGTGTACGGCCGCGCGCTCGCGCAGACCGCGGGCATCGCGGTGATGCGCCTCGCCGGCGCGGACGTCGTCCCGGTGCGCTACGGCAACCTCTCCGACACCGTCGGCCTCTACCTCGGCGAGCTCAAGAAGCTGCTGGAGAAGGAGCGCGACGCTGCGGTGGAGCGCAACCGCGAGCTCGACGAGGGCGTCTTCGCGGCGACCAGGGATCCGCGCGACCCGCTCGTGCCGCCGCCGGCGGAGGCGGTGCCGCCGCACCTCAACTTCGCGCCGCTCGAGAACGCCGCCGACGCGCTCGCCCGCAGCGCCAAGAGGTGCGACGCCGCGCTCGCGAAGGCGGACCTCGGCGCACTCTCGCCCGAGCGCCTCGCCGCCGTCAACGCGGCGCTCGTTGCGGTGGACCGCGCGATGCTCGACCCGGCGGGGCTGCCGGGGCGGCCGTGGTACAGGAACGTGCTGTACGCGCCCGGCATGTACACGGGGTACGGCGTCAAGACCGTGCCGATGGTGCGCGAGGCGATCGAGCTCAAGCGCTGGCCGGAGGCCGACGAGGGGATCGCGCGCACCGCGAAGGTGCTCGGCGGCGTGGCCGACGCCATCGACCGCGCCTCCGCCGCGCTCGAGTCCGCTTCGAAGTAGCTAGCCGCTCGGGAGCCGGCAAGGTAGCCATGCGGCCGACCGAGGTCGGCCGCAAGGGCCGCCCCTACCCGTATTTGCAAGCTCGACACGAGCACGCGCCGAGCGCGTGCCCTGAACAGGCAAACGGCTCACGCGCCCATGTAGGGGCGGTGCCCGCCCCCGCTGTCATCCTGAGCGAGCGCAGCGAGCGAAGGATCCCCCCAAGTTCTGATCGCCCCTCCTTTGTCATTCTGAGGCCGCGCAGCGGCCGAAGAATCCCCCCAAGCTGCTGCGGACCTGCTCGCGCTCGAGGGCTTGGGGAGGTCCTTCGTCGGCCCGCCTTCGGCAGGCCTCCTCAGGATGACAGGAGGGGACGGGAGCCGGTCCTCGTCAGGATGACAGCGGTCTCTGGCCGTCATCCTGAGCGAGCGCAGCGAGCGAAGGATCCCCCCAAGCTGTACCGGACCAAGTCGCGCTGCAGCGCTGTCGGTCACGCTCCAGAGCTTGGTGAGATCCTTCGTCGGGCCGCCTGCGACGTCCCTCCTCAGGATGACAGGGGGAAGCTCCTGTCATCCTGAGCGAGCGCAGCGAGCGAAGGATCCCCCCAAGCTCTGATCGCGGGTACGACCACTGCCCGGCTCGGCCCGTGCGCATTCGCTCTCGCGGGCGTTATCCCTGGTGGGAGGCAGTCCGGCCCGCGTCGCCTCGGGGTGCGGTGGCGGCGCGAGTGGACGTCCCGAGGGAGGACGAACATGACGAAGCGTGTCGTCATGCTCGTTGTCGCGATGGTTTTCGCGGTGTCGCTGGGCGCGGCACCGCCGCCGCCGAAGGCGCCCGACGCCACGGGTCTCACCCCGGAGGCGCTCCAGGAGGCGCGGTCGCTCGCCCAGATCGCGGTGGCCGCGAAGTGGGCGCCGCAGTTCAACGCGGGCGGGTGCGCGTCGTCGCTGGCGCGGCTCGATACGAGGCAGGTGTGGCTCACGGCGATCAACGTGCCCGGCCAGCAGGACATCGCGATGGCGGGGTTCAACCTCCCGGCGGTCACGTACAGGTACGGGATGCGGGGGGTCAAGGTCCGGGCCACGTTCGACCTTCCGGTCGCCCAGGGGTACGTGATGTACGGGATCGTCGTCTCGACCGGCGGCGTGAACGTCGCCGAGAAGTGGGGCGGCGGAGTCAGCCCGGCCCCTCACGCGCAGGTCGTCACGAACGAGTTCGTGGTCGACCCGCACAAGCCGTACACGGCCGGGGCGCTCGTGATCGTCAAGGGCGATTCGGGGGCGGCGAACGCACCCGCCAGCGCTGCGGGGACGATCACCGAGATCAGGTGGGACTTCTAGCGCACTCGCGGAGTCGTCCATGTGGCACGCTGCTGCTCCCCGGCCGGACGCGGTGGAGGGAGGAACGTCATGACGAAGGACATCGCGTGGCTCGTGCCGGCTGTCGTTCTCGCGGTGGCACTGGACGCAGCTCCCCCGCCGCCCGCGGCGGCGCCGCAGAAACCGCAGCCGACGCCTGTCGCGATCGTCTGCCCGAGCACGATCAGCGTGAGGATCACCAGGGACGTGCTGAGCGCCGGCGCGTGGCCGACGCCGACGCCCGACGTCATCAACCGCACGGTCCCGTTCGAGAAGGCGTCGCTCGACAGCCCGAGCCGCCTGAGGTGCCGGTACTACGACGAGCACATGAGCATCCCGTACTTCCTGCTCCAGTGGAAGCCCGGCTTCGCATGCCGGTTGGCGCCCGCATCCGCCGGCCCGTCGAGACAGTTCCTCTGCGTTCCGCAGTGACGGAGGGCGGACGCCACTCCGTTTCCCCGGTCCCCACGCTCAGCCCGGCCTACGGGATGCAGAACTGGACGACGCGGTCGTTGTTGCCGACGGCCAGGCCTTCCTCGGGGCGGGGGACCACCCGGACCACGACCTTGGCCCACGGCGAGGTCGCGTCGCTGCACGAGGGGATGTCGCCGGGCCACGAGATGAAGCTGAGCAGCGTCCGCTGCGACGGCTGCTTGCCGTAGATCTCCCCGGGCTGCAGGGCCGGGACGCCGTCGACGTACGTCTTGCGCATGCAGCCGCACAGGCGCTGGTCGTATGCCTGGCGGGTCGCCGGCGGCAGGCTCGGCGGCATCACGTCGCAGGTGAGCGTCACCGTTGCGCGGCCGGTGGTCGGCTTCCCGCCCGCGTTCCGGACGCCCCAGTAGTACACCCCGCCGATCATGTCGGGGTAGTCCGCGCACTGCGCGTCCGCGGGGTGCCCGACCATCCCCATCGGGGGCGGCTCGACGACGAGGTCGGGGCCGCGCCAGAGCGTCGCCGCCGAGGCGACGGAGATGTGGAACATCTGCACGGCGCTCGGCTTGGCCGGCAGCCGGTTGACCTGCTCCCTGGTGAGCAGGGGGAGCGCCGCCGCGGCGGTCGGCGCGGTCTTCCCGGTCGGCGGGGCGGCGAGCGCAGCGGCGGCCAGGACGAAGGTGGAGGCAACGGCTGCGGCGAGGTGCGGCATGGTCTGATCTCCCTTCATCCGGATCAACGCATCCACGGGCCAGGGTTGCACATCGGCCGGGGGGTCGATGCTCTATCCCGTTCACTCCGCATTGGTTAACGCCGCGTCCCCGGGGTGCGGCCGGGCGCGCTCGCCTCCCCACTTGACAAGTCGCACGCCGTACCCTAAATTAACGATGTTAAGTAAGGAGGCGGCGTAATGGGAATCCAGGAGCGACGAGAACGGGAAAGGGAAGAGATGAGGACGCTGATCCTCGACGCCGCCCGCGAGCTGTTCGTCAGCGAGGGGATCGAGCAGGTCTCGATGCGCCGGATCGCCCAGAAGATCGAATACTCGCCGACCGCGATCTACGTCCACTTCAGGGACAAGGAAGCGCTCCTCCAGGAGCTGTGCGCAGTTGATTTTGGCGCCTTGGCCGGGAAGTTCCAGGTAATAGGTGCGATCGCCGACCCGATCGAGCGCATCGTCGCCGCCGGTCGTGCGTACATCGAGTTCGGCATCAACAACCCCAGCCACTTCCGCCTGATGTTCATGACTCCGCACGAGCACTCCAAGGGCGACGACACCATGGCCAAACGCGGCAACCCGGAGGAGGACGCGTACGCGTTCCTCAAGCAGGCCGTAGCCGAGGGCGTGGCCGCGAGCCGCTTCCGCGCGGGGCTCGACGACCCGGAGCTGCTGGCGCAGACGCTGTGGGCCGGCGTGCACGGCGTGGCCGCGCTCGAGATCGCCAACAAGCGTGACCCCTGGGTGGACTGGCGCCCGATCGAGGAGCGGGTTCGCACGATGACCGACGCCCTCGTGCGCGGCCTGACGCGGCCGGTGGAGGCGTGATGGCCGACCTCGCCCTCAAGACGATGCTGCACGACAAGCTGCGCTTCGCCATCACGGTGGCGGGCGTGGCGTTCGCGGTGACGCTGGTGCTCGTTCAGGTCGGTCTCTTCCTCGGGCTGCTCTCGAACGCGTCGGCGACCATCAAGCAGATCGACGCAGACCTGTGGGTCACGTCGCACGCGACGCCGAACGTGGACTTCCCGTCGGCGTTCTCGGAGAGCCTGATCGAGCGCGTGCGCTCGGTCCCGGGCGTCGAGCGCGCCGACAACCTCATCGTGGCCTACCTGCCGATGGCGCTCCCCTCGGGGGCGAAGGAGACGGTTATCCTCTACGCGCTGGAGGACTTCCGCCGCTGGGGGTTTCCGAGGCGCGTGACCGAGGGGGACCCACGCGACCTGCGGCGCGGCTCGTTCATGTTCCTCGACGAATCGGCGGTGCGGCGGTTCGGGCCGTTCGCCGTCGGGGAGTATCGCGAGGTCAACGACCGCCGCCTGCGGATCATCGGCCGCACGCGTGGCGTGGTGTCGTTCACGACCACACCGATCGGCCTCGTGGACTACTTCACCGCCCAGGCGCTCAACCGCGACCAGCTCGCCGGAAGGACGCACTACATCGTCGTCAAGCTCACGCCCGGGACCGACCGGGCCGTGGTGCGCGCCGAACTCGCCCGCCGGCTGCCGAACAACGACGTGCTCTCGCGTGACGACTGGGCGAGCCAATCGCGCGCGTACTGGGTGAGGACGACCGGCCTCGGGCTCAACATGTTCATCACGGTGTTCCTGGGGTGTCTCGTCGGCGTCGTGGTGGTGGCGCAGACGCTCTACACCTCGACGATGGAGCACCTCAAGGAGTTCGGCACCGTCAAGGCGATCGGCGGCTCCAACGGGCAGATCTACGCGCTGCTCGCAAAGCAGTCGGTGATCGCCGCACTGGTCGGCTTCGCCGTCGGGGCCGCGCAGTCGTACGCGATGCGGCCGCTGGTCGCTCGCATCCACCTGCACCTCTTGATCCCGACCGCGTTCGTGGCCGCCGTCGCGGTAGGCACGGTGGCGATGTGCCTCGCCGCGGGGATGATCTCGTACCGCAAGGTGGCCTCGATCGATCCGGCCCTGGTGTTCCGGACCTGAAGGAGAACGATATGCCGGTGCTGGCCGCACGCAACATCGTGAAGGAGTTCGTCGAGGGGCGCGAGCGGGTGACCGTGCTGCGCGGCGCATCGCTCGCGCTCGAGCAGGGGGAGATCGTGGCGCTCGAGGGGCCGTCCGGGTCGGGGAAGACGACGCTGCTCTCGATCCTCGGCTGCATTCTCACGCCGACCTCGGGCACGCTTGAGATCGCGGGCGAGCGGGTGGACACGGCCCGCCCCGACCGCATGCCCGCGGTGCGGCGCCGCCAGATAGGGTTCGTGTTCCAGCAGTACAACCTGTTCCCGTCGCTCAACGCGCGCGAGAACGTCGAGTACTCGCTCAAGATCCGCGGGTGGGCGGGCGCTGCCGCGCGACGCGAGTCGGAACGCGTGCTCGAGGCGGTCGGGCTCGCCGACCGCATGGCGTTCCTGCCGCGCGACCTCTCCGGCGGCCAAAAGCAGAGGGTCGCGCTGGCGCGCGCACTCGCCGGGCAGGCGCCGATCCTGCTCGCGGACGAGCCCACGGCGAACCTGGATTCGCAGGTCGGCGCGCAGGTGCTCGACATCTTCAGGCGGCTCGCCAAGCAGGAGGGTCGCGCGCTGCTCATCGTCACGCACGACCCCAAGGTCCGCACGATCACGGACCGGGTTCTCTCGATTCACGACGGCGTTGTCGCCGGCGCGGGGCGCATCAGGGAGGAGGCTGCATGAACCGCTCGAAGATCGCACTCATCGTGGCGGCTCTCGCAATCGCGGGAACCGTCATTGCCCAGGCCATCTCCGCCCGTGAGGGCGCGCTGACTCGGACCGCGGCTGCCCCCGCCCCCGCCGGTCCGGGCGGCATCGTTGCGGAGGGACGCGTCGCGGCGTACCCGGACGCCGAGGCCGCGATCGGCACGGAGGTGCGCGGCACGATCGTGCGCCTGAACGTGCACGAGAAGAGCGCCGTCCGCAAGGGCGACGTGCTCGCGGAGCTGCGCTCCGACGACCTGCGCGCCGCCGTGGCCGAGGCGCGCGCGAAGGTCGTCGAGGCGGACGCCGACATCGAGCTCGCGAAGGTCGAGGTCGACCGCGCCGAGCGCACCTGGCAGCAGGCGGTCGGCACCAAGCAGACGCTCGATCGGGCCCGGCGCGACCTCGAGGCCGGGCGGGCGCGGCGCGCGAGCGCCGTGGCGACCGTGGCGCGCCTCGAGGCGGAGCTCGCGAAGACGCGCATCGTGGCGCCGATCGACGGCGTCGTGATCGAGCGCGACGTCGAGCCCGGCGAGACAGTTGAGGCCGGGGCGCGGCTGCTGACGATCGCAGACCTTTCGCGCCGGCGGGTGGAGGCGGAAGTGGACGAGTACGACGCGGGCCGGCTGGCCGTCGGCGCGCCGGTGCAGGTGACGGCGGAGGGGTTCTCCGGGACGTACCGCGCAGTGGTCGAGGAGATCCCGGACGCCGTTGTTGCGCGACGACTGCGCCCGCAGGACCCGAGTCGCCCGGTGGACACCCGCGTGCTGATGACCAAGGTCCGGTTCCTCGAACCGGTCCCGTTCAAGCTTGGGCAGCGGGTCGATGTGCGCATCGCGGGCGCGAGCTGACGGCCGAACCGCAGGACCCGGAGGTGACGGAATGAACGCGAGCGATCGTGAGAAACGGGTGGCGCTGGTCACGGGCGCCTCGAGCGGCATCGGGCTCGAGCTGGGTCGGCAGGCGGCTGCGGACGGGTTCAACCTCGTGTTGGTGGCGCGCAACCGCGACGCGCTCGACACCCTCGCGCGCGAGCTGCGCGAGGCCCACGGCGTCGAGGCGCGCGTGCTCGCGAAGGACCTCGCCGACCCCGGCGCGCCGTCCGAGATCTTCGCTGAGCTCGCGCGGGCCGGCGTGACCGTGGACGTCCTCGTGAACAGCGCCGGCATCGGCACGTGGGGGCGTTACGCCGAGCTCGACCCCGAGGGAGAGCTGCGGCAGATCCGGGTGAACGTCGTCGCGCTCGCCCACCTGACGCGGCTGTTCCTGCCGGAGATGGTGCGCCGCGGCGCCGGACGGGTGCTGAACGTCGCCTCGACCGCGGCGTTCCAGCCCGGGCCGCTGATGGCGACGTACTACGCGTCGAAGGCGTACGTGCTCTCGTTCTCGGAGGCGCTCGCCGAGGAGCTGGCCGGCACCGGCGTCACGGTGACCGTGCTGTGCCCGGGCCCGACGAGCACCAATTTCCAGCGGCGAGCGAAGATGGAGAACGTCCGCATCGCGAGCGGGACGCTGGCCATGCACTCGAGCTCCTCGGTGGCGCGCGCCGGGTGGCGTGGGATGATGCGCGGGAAGCGGGTCGTGATCCCGGGCGTGATCAACTGGCTGCTGGTGGAGTCGGTGCGTCTCGGACCCCGCCGGCTGGTTGCCGCAATCGCCCACCGGATGAACGCTCACCCGTCGTAGGCGTGGCGCTCGCCGCTGCGGGCGCGGCGGCCCCGAACCCTCGAGGGGCGAGGCCGCCCGTCCGGGCGCCCGCGGCCGCCATGGACCGCGGCGCTAGACTCACACCATGCGGATCACGCAGGCGGCCGTGCTGCCGCCCGTTCCGCCGCAGCGAGCCGAGAGGATGCGCCTGCCGGTTCGGCTGCGCCGGTTCGCGGAGCTGGCGCGCTCGCGCGTGGGACGGGTCGAGCTCCTCTATGCGGCGTTCAACAAGGCGTGGCCGCTGCTCTCGGCGGTCGCGACGGTCCACCGGCGGTGGCTCGGGCGGAGGACGAAGGTCGTCGCGGTGGTCGGCTCGTTCGGCAAGACCACCGCGGCGCGCTGCGTGGCCGCGGCGCTCGGCCTCCCCGAGCGGCAGCCGCGCGACAACTGCCGCAGCCACCTGGCGCTTGCGGTGCTCGCGCGCACCGGCTGGCGCGGGGCGACGGTGCTCGAGGTCGGCATCGACCATCCGGGGCAAATGGCGTCGTACGCGCGCGTGCTCCGTCCCGACGTCGCCGTGGTCACCTCGATCGGGAGCGAGCACGGGCGCTCGCTCGGTGGGCGCGCGGCGACGCGACGCGAGAAGGCAATGATGGTGCGGGCGCTCCCCGGGTGCGGCCTCGCAGTCCTCAACGGCGACGACCCCGAGGTCGCGGCGATGCGCGGCGACACGAGCGCAGCCGTCGTCACGTTCGGGACGGAGCCGTGGTGCGACGTGCGCGCCTCAGGGATCACGCTGGACTTCCCGCGCGGGATGCGATTCCGGGTCGAGGCCGGGGGGGAGGCGGCCGAGGTGACCGTGCGCCTCTGCGGCCGCGAGATGGTGTACCCGGTGCTCGCGGCGCTGGCAGTGGCGCGAGCGGCCGGCGTCCCTCTCGCGGAGGCGGCCGCGAGGGTCGCGAACGTGGCGCCCGCGCCGGGGCGGCTGCAGCGCGTGGCTCTCCCCGTCGGCGCGACGCTCGTCCGCGACGAGTTCAAGTCCACGCTCGAGACCGTCCACGCGGCGCTCGACCTGCTCGAGGCGGTTCCGGCGCGGCGCCGGATCGTCGTGCTCGGCGACGTCTCCGAGCCCGAGGGGTCGCAAGGCCCGATCTACCGCGCGCTCGGCGCGCGGGTCGCCGCGATCGCCGACTACGCCGTGTTCCTCGGGCGCAAGACGAGCGCGTACCGGTCCGGAGCGCTGCGCGCCGGCCTCCCTCCGGGCGCCGTGGCCGCGGTCGGTCACGACGTGGCCCTCGCGTCGCGCCTCGTCCGCGAGCGCCTGCGGCCCGGCGACGTCGTGCTCGTCAAGGGGCGCGACAACGAGCGTCTCGACCGTATCTCGCTCGCGCTCATGGGGCGCGACGTGCGTTGCACTCGCCCGCACTGCTACTTCCTCAAGACGCGCTGCGAGGGGTGCTCGCTGCTCTCGCGGGAGGACGCGGCCCAGCGGACCAGGTACGCGTTCCCCCACCGCGAGGCGATCCGAGCGCCGGCCGCGCCCGCCTGATCGCCGCAAGGCGCGCGGAGTACCGGGTCGTTCGCTCGCGCCGGCACCGCAACGAGTCTCTCCAAGGAGCGGCGCGTTCGCGACCTCGTCCTCTCAGCTCAGCACGGTCACACGACATGTCTCGACGGCAGGGCGTCGCCGCGCCGAGAGGCGCGGGGAATTCCGGCCCGGCGCCGGGCGTTTCCCATCGCACAGGAAGAGGAGGTGGACCATGGATGCACTGAGTTCACGAGAGAACCCGCGTCTGGCCGACGCGGAGATCGACGCGTTCGGGGCGACGGTGCGGGGGGGGTGCCTCCGGCCGGGCTCCGAGGGGTACGAGACCGCCCGCAAGGTCTACAACGCGATGATCGACAAGCGGCCGGCGGCGATCGCCCGCTGCGTGGACATCGCCGACGTCATGACGGCGCTCGCCTTCGGGCGCAAGCACCACCTGGACATCGCGATCCGGGGCGGCGGGCACAACGGCGGCGGGCTCGGGGTCGTGGACGACGGGCTGGTGATCGACATGTCGCAGATCCGCGGCGTGCGCGTGGACCCGGTCGCGAGGACCGCGCGGGTCGGCGCCGGCACGCTGCTCGCCGAGGTGGACCACGCGACCCACGCGTTCGGCCTCGCGGCGCCGTTCGGCATCATCGGGACGACGGGAGTGGCCGGGCTCACGCTCGGCGGCGGCGTCGGACACCTGACGCGGAAGTTCGGCCTCTCGATCGACAACCTGCTCGAGGCCGACGTCGTGCTCGCGGACGGCAGGTTCGTGAGGGCGAGCGAGGAGGAGAACCCCGACCTGTTCTGGGCGCTGCGCGGGGGCGGCGGCAACTTCGGCGTCGTCACCTCGTTCAAGTTCCGTCTGAGCCCCGTCTCGAAGGTCTTCTTCGGCCCGATGTTCTGGCCGCTGGAGCGCACGGCGGAGGTGCTGAGCTGGTACCGCGAGTTCATCGGAAAGCAGCCGGACGACCTCAACGGGTTCTTCGCGCTCATGACGGTTCCGCCGGTGGCGCCGTTCCCGCAGGTGCTGCACATGAAGAAGGTGTGCGCCGTGGTGTGGTGCTCGACGGCGGGCGGGCCGCGCACCGAGTCGCTGCTGCGGCCGGCGCGCGCCCTCAAGCCGGCGCTCGACGGCGTGATGGAGCTGCCGTTCCCGATGGCGCAGGGCGCGTTCGACGCGCTCTACCCGCCCGGCTACCAGTGGTACTGGCGGGCCGACTACATCGCCGAGATCCCGGATGACGCGGTCAAGCGGCACGCGGAGTTCGGCGCGGCGATGCCCACGCCGTTCTCGACCATCCACTTCTACCCGTCGGACGGCGCCGCGGCGCGGGTGCCGAAAGACGCCACGGCATGGTCGTACCGCGACGCCAAGTGGTCGCAGGTGATCGTCGGCGTGGACCCCGACCCGAAGAACGCGGCCGCGCTCCGGAGGTGGGCGGTGGAGTACTGGGACGCGATCCACCCGTACTCGATGGGCGGCGCGTACGTCAACTTCATGATGGACGACGAGGGGCAGGAGCGCGTGAAGAACGCGTACCGCGAGAACTACGACCGGCTCGCCCGCATCAAGGCGAAGTACGACCCCGACAACGTGTTCCACGTCAACCAGAACATCCGGCCGGGGAAGCCCGGCCCGGAGCAGACCTCCGGCGGCGGTCGGAAGGCCGCCTCGGCGAAGCCCAACCCCCGGAGCCACTGACCCGCACGGCGCACGCGGGGCCGGGTCCCGCGTGCGCGTAGAATCGGTTGGAGGAGGATCGAGATGATGGCTCGCCGATTCGTGATGGTCATGGTCTTGGGAACGGCGACGTTCGCGGCGCCGGCGCTGCACGCCCAGAGCCTCAACATCGACCTCGGTACGGTCGAGGTGGCCCCGTCGAGCAGCTTCGGAGCCGCGGCCGGCCAGGCCGGGACGTGGAGCAAGCTGGGGCTGGGGACGACCAACGCGCTGCCCGACCTCACCGGCGCCGCGACGTCCGTGGCGGCGACGGTGACCGCCGACACGTCCACCGGATACGACAACTCCTGCACCGGGGACCTCGGGCACCTGGTCAACGACAACATCTACGCCGAAGGCGGCACCTGGACCGTGACGCTCACCGGGCTCGCGCCCGGAGAGTACACCGTGTACCTGTACGAGCCCACGAACCCCGCGGTCGTGACCGGCAACATGACCGTCAACGGTACGCCGCTCGCGGGGATCACGGACCACGCTTGCGCCTTGACCGCCGGCCAGACCTACACCACGGCCACCGCGACGGTCACCGGGACGCTGACGATCACCGGCGACTCGGCGGGCACCCCGGACGGCTTCGCGGGGTTGGCAGGGCTCCAGCTCGTCCTGACGCAGGCGATCGAGCCGATACCGGCAGCGTCGCCGGCGGCGCTGCTCCTGCTGGCGGTGCTGGTCGCGAGCGCCGGGTTCGTGCTCCTGAGGCGCCAGCTTGAGGGGTGAGCACCAATAGGACCGGGACGGCGGCGGCCGGCGTCGGTGCCGCTGCGTGAGGCCGCACGCGGCGGTGGAGGTGGCGTGCGAGGCCTCCGCGCTCCGAAGTGCGGGGTTGGGTATCATCGGCGCCGAAGGAGATCGAGAATGCGCTCCCACCGAGTTGCTGCGATCGCGGTGCCCGCCGTGTTGCTGATCCTGACCGTGTGCGCGTGCGGGGTCGCGTCCGGCGAGGAGAACCCCTTTGTCTCGCTTCACGTGGTGACGAGCCGGAGCCGCTACGCCGGCCCCTGCCCGGTCGGCGTGACGTTCACGGGCAGGATCACGTTCGCGATGCCTCACCCGAGGGGTTTCGTCTTCAACTACCACTGGGAGCGCAGCGACGGCGCCAAGGGGCCGGTGCAGGTCGTGCGGCCGCCGGCCGGCGAGGGCGCGATGACGGTCAAGGACCACTGGGAGTTGGGCGCCCGCGGCCAGCAGTACAACGTGAGCGAGACGTTGGTCGTGAACTCGGGGAACACGCACCTCTCCGAGAGCTCGCCGACGGTCCCCATCGTCTGCAGGTAGCCCCGGAGGTACCGGCGGCGGGCCGTCGTGCGAGCGCCGCCGCCGGGCGGCGCGCCGCCCTACGCCCCGGGGTCGTCGCCGGACGGCCCGTAGATCGAGGGGACCTTGCCGCCCGCGGGCCGGATGTAGGCCGAAAGCTGGCCGCGGTGGTGAATCGCGTCGAAGTAGAACCCCCACAGCATCTGGCCGAGCGGCGCCGACCAGGCGACCTGCCCGCCCATGCGCAGCTGGGCCTTGCGGGACCACGCCCTGCCGTCGAGCTCGGCGACGCGCGCGGCGAGCCGCTTCTGCGCCTTCTCGAGCTCGTCCGCGGTCGCGGCCGGGTCGGTCGCGGCGCTCTCGTGGGCCCACTCGGCGCTGCGATTCTCGACGAGGTCGAGGGCGCAGTTGGTCGAGGCGACGAACAGGCCCGCCAGCTCGGCGGCCGAGCGCGACTTCGGGTGAGGACGGTAGCCCGCGGCGGTCGCCGGGATGGCGCGGACCGCCTTCACAAAACCGGGCCCATCGGACTTCAGGCGCTCCAGGTAGAACTCACGGTTGGTCATCGGATCCCTCCAGGTCCGGGGCGGGGTGTCAGTGACAACCGCGCCGGCGGCGCCACGAATTCCGGCCGGTCCCGCCGGCCGTGAACGGGAGGAACGCACGTGCGCCCGGCAGCTGCCGAACGAGCGAGCCGCCGACGGTCCCCCAGACCTGATTGCCGCTCAGGTCGAACTCGCGGATGGTCGCCTCGCCGTCGAACGCGATGGAGAGGTGGTTCGTCTTGGTGTCGTAGGTGGTGGCTATGGCGTGGACGCCGGCGGGCAGGTAGAACAGGACCGTCGAGTTCTGCCAGTCAAGGTCGTACCGCAGGACCGGGTCGGGGTTGGCGCAGGACCAGGCGATCGTGTACTTGTACCCCACGCCGTCGGTGGTCCTGTCGAGGAGCTGGCTGTACACGTCGGCGCCCGGGAACGTCCTTCCGGTCAGCGCTCCGGCGAGCGTCTCCTCGCCCATGCCGTTCTGGTCGCAATCGCACGGCATGACGGTGCTCCTGACGGCGATCGCCTCCCCGACCGTGAACGTGCTGACCGTCGACCGGATCGCGCCGTTCTGCACGATCAGCATGACGGCGGCGTCACCATCGGTGGCGGAGTACGGGCTCTGCTGGGCGATCGCGGCCCCGCCCGCCACCAGGAGCGCCATCGCGGAGAGAGCGGCGCACCTCGACGCGTGTCGCATAGTCGCTCCCCCTTCCGTAAGGACTGTCGCTGGAGACTGTGTCCAGTGTCTCAACGCCCGTGTCAACGGGAGGCGGGCGTCGGATCGGATCGCAGCGCCACCGGCACCGGCTACGCGGCGCCGTCGACGAGCTGGCGGAAGATCTCCGCGTTGAGCGCAAACGCCGTCCGCGCCTCCTCGACCACGGCCTCGCGCTCGCCGTCCACCAGGGCGAGCTCGTCGAGGCGGCGCCGGTACTCGGCCTTGAACGCGGGCGGGTCGGGGATCGCCGGGAACTCGTAGAACCGCAGTCCGTCTCCGTCGAGGTCGAGGTGCTGCGCCGCGAGCCTCCGGAGCACCTGCCCGCCCGAGAGGTCGCCGAGGTAGCGCACGTACGAGTGTGACACGAGTCGGACGGGCTGAGCGGCGGCGATCTCCTGCAGCCGCTCCGCGTACGCGGTCGCGGCCGGCACCGGCGGCTCCGTGCGCCACGCCGGGCCGCGCAGGAAGTCGAGGTCGCGCTCGAGCGCGACGCGGCGCCACAGCTGCGGCATGGCGAACGCGCCCAGGCGCGGGTCCTCCTTGCGGCGCTCGAGCTCCTCCTCGAGCCGGGCGTACACGCCGTGGAGCGCCCGCAGGTGGCGAGCGTGGAGCGGGCGGTCGAGCCGGCCCTGGACGAAGCGGGAGACGAACTCGGAGCGCTCCGCCGCGCGGTGCGCTTCGGCGGTGCCCTCGCGCAGGAGCTCGGAGAGCGTCACGACGCCGCCGTGGTACTATTTCTGCGAATGAGAGGCATTCCAACCTCCGTGACGAGGGTAACCCGGCGGTCACAGAAATGTCAAGCATGCTTGACAGCTTTGCCGCCTCGCTTCGGGCGGGCGCGCGTGGCGGGCGGCGTGCGCCGCGCCGCGGCGGGCCCGGCCGGGAAGGGAGCGCGATGACCACTCGCACTCGACTCGTTTTGACGTTGCTCGCAGTTCTCGTTCCGCTCGCCGCGACGGCACGGGCCGGCGCGGCGGGTTTCCACGTCGCCCGGACGATCGCGATCGGCGGCGACGGCGGCTGGGACTACCTGACGGCCGACGCCGCCGCGCACCGCCTCTACGTCTCGCACGCCACGCTGGTTAACGTGGTGGACACGGAGACCGGCGCTCTCGTCGGCCAGATCCCGGACACGCAGGGCGTGCACGGGATCGCCCTCGCGCCCGAGCTCGGGCGCGGGTTCGTCTCCGACGGGCGTGCGAACACCGTCACCGTCTTCGACCTCAAGACGCTCGCCGTGCTCGCCACCGTGAAGGTCACCGGCGAGAACCCCGACGCGATCTGCTACGACGCGCCGACCCGGCGGGTGTTCACGTTCAACGGGCGCACGTCGAACGCGACCGCGATCGACGCGGCGACGAGCCAGGTCGTCGGCACGGTGACGCTCCCCGGCAAGCCCGAGTTCGCGGTGAGCGACGGAAAGGGCCGGATGTTCGTCAACATCGAGGACAAGAGCCTGATCGTCGCGCTCGACCCAAAGTCGCTCGCCGTCGTCGCGACGTGGCCGATCGCCCCGTGCGAGGAGCCGAGCGGCCTCGCGATCGACCGCGAGCACCGCCGCCTGTTCACGGTCGGGCACAACAAGCTCATGGCGGTGGTGGACGCGGACTCAGGCAAGGTGATCGCCGCGCTGCCGATCGGCGCCGGCGTGGACGGCGCGGCGTTCGACGCGGCGGAGGGGCTCGCGTTCAGCTCGAACGGCGAGGGGACGCTCACGGTCGTCCACGAGGACACGCCCGAGAAGTTCACGGTGGTCGCGACCGTGCCGACCCGGAGAGGCGCCCGCACGATCGGCCTCGACGAGGCGACGCACCGGGTGTACCTGCCGACGGCGGAGTTCGGACCGACGCCGCCGCCCACGCCCGAGCGCCCGCACCCACGGCCGAGCATCGTCCCGGGTTCGTTCGTCGTGCTCGTCGTCCAGCGCTGACGCCGACGCTCTCCGGCACGTGGATTGCACGACCGGGGTGCCGCGCGCGGCGCCCCGGTCCTCCTTCGCTGCGGCAAAGCGCGACTTTCACGTCGCCCTCACGCGCGGTGTTGAGTCTTCCGGTAGCGGAAGGCTCGCACTCGGGGGGCTCAGATGAGAGATCGCTCGAAACTCAAGGCAAAAGGCGTAGCTGCTGTCGTGGCGCTCGTGGTCCTCCTGCTGGCCGGAGCCGCGTTGGCCGGCGACCACGACGGCGTAATCCGGGGCCGCGTGACCGACGCCGGTAACACCTCGCTCACGGGCGCCGCCGTCATCGTGAGGCCGGGGGACTCGACGTCGGTCACGGACCCTGGCGGCGTCTTCGTCGTCACCGGTCTGAGGCCCGGCACCTACACGGTGGAGGTCGTCGACGTCGGCTTCACCACCTTGACCCAGGACGTCCAGGTCAAGAGCGGCACGCCGACGTTGTTGGAGATCAAGCTCGTCGCGGAGCCGCACGTCGCCGAGGCGATCAACGTCACGGCGGAGCGCGTGCACGGCGAGGTCGAGGCGCTCAACGTGCGCAAGAACGCCCTCAACATCGTGAACGTCCTCCCTGTCGAGGTGATCACGAGCCTGCCGAACGCGAACATGGCGGACGCGATCGGCCGCCTGCCGAGCGTGTCGCTCGAGCGCGACGAGGGCGAGGGGAAGTACATCCAGGTGCGCGGCCTCGAGTCGCGCTTCACCAGCGTGACGATCGACGGCGTGCGCATCCCTTCGGCGGAGTCGGACGTGCGCCAGATCAAGCTCGACGGGTTCCCGTCGGACATCGTCGGCTCGGTCGAGCTGCACAAGACCGTGTCCGCGGACCAGGAGGGCGACGCGATCGGCGGCAGCGTGAACATGGTCACGAGGAGCGCGCCGGAAGGAACCTCATACACCCTCGGGATCCAGGGCGGGTACAACAGCATCCTGGGCGGCCGCAGCAACTCGCACGCCGACGGGACGTTCTCGACCCGGTTCGGCGGCGACAAGGCGTTCGGGCTGGTGCTGAGCGGGAGCTACGACTCCAACGGGCGCGGGATCAACGACATCGAGCCGTCGCCCGGGATCGTCACGCTGCCCGACGGCAGCTCGGCCACGGTGTTCACCGGGATGGACTTGAGGGACTACAAGTACGAGCGCAAGCGCTTCGGCTTCGCCGGCGGCCTCGACTACCGGCTCAGCCCGACCTCCACGCTCTACCTGAAGGGGCTGTTCGCCCAGTTCGAGAACTACGGCGACCGCTGGGTGACCTCGCCGTCCCCGGGCAACTTCCTGACGCCAACCCTGACCGACGACACGGGCGGGTACTCCGGGAACGTCCAGAACCGGCGGCCGAACGAGCAGACGTACGCGATCTCCGCCGGCGGGAAGGACGACCTGGGCGCCGCCCTGCTCGACTACACGGTGTCGTTCGCGCACTCCCGCCAGGCCAGGGACAACCAGTACGAGGCCAAGTACGACGGCCCGTCGGCGGCGTTCAACGTGGACTCCAGCAACGGGTACTTCCCGGTGTTCACGCCGCTCGGCGGCGTTAACCCGCTCGACCCGTCGCAGTACACGATCACGAAGTTCGAGATCACGAACGAGGACACGGCGATGCGCTCGGCGGCGGCCGCGTTCAACATCTCGCTACCCTACGACACAGGCGCGGTCAAGCTCGGCGTGAAGTACCGCGACGAGGACAAGACGAACGCGTACAACGACCTTACCTACAAAGCGAAGGTGGACCTCACTCTCGACCAGTTCCCCTCGTCGTTCAGCGACCCGAACTACTACTCCGGCAGGTACCAGGCGGGGCCGTTCCCCAGCCTCGTCGCGATCACGAACTTCTTCTTCGCCAACCCGGGCGACTTCAAGGTGCAGAGCGTGGGCGACCAGCACCTCGCCAACGACCCCAACAACTGGGACGCGAAGGAGAAGGTCGCGGCGGCCTACGCCATGAGCACGACGCGCCTCGGGCAGGCGGAGCTCCAGGTCGGCGTGCGCGTCGAGCGCACCAACTCGAGCTTCACGGCCAACAAGCTCAACGTCGACGCGGACGGCAACTGGCTCTCGACCCAGCCGATCGCGGCGTCGCACGACTACACCGACGTGCTGCCCAGCGTCTCGCTGCGCTACGAGTTCGACCGCAACACCGTCCTGCGCGCGGTGTACGGGTGGGCGGTGGGCCGCCCCGACTACGCGGAGCTGGTCCCGTCGCTGACGCAGAGCGACACGCTCAAGCAGGTCTCCGCCGGCAACCCCGACCTCAAGCCGACGCGGGGCATCAACTACGACCTGCTGTTCGAGCACTACCTGTCCTCGATCGGCGTGGTCTCGGCGGGCGTCTTCTACAAGGATCTCACCGATCCGATCTACCCCGGCTCGTCTTCGATCGTGCACGGCGGGATCTACGACGGCTACACCGAGGTCAAGCCGATCAACGGCCCGAAGGCCAACATCTACGGGTTCGAGGTCGCGTGGCAGCAGCACCTCGACTTCCTCCCCGGGCCGCTCTCCGGTCTGGGGATCGACACCAACTACACGCACACCCACTCGAAGGCGACCTTCGACCCCTCCACGGGTCGCAGCGGCACCGCGCCGCTGCAGCGCACCGCACCCGACGAGGCGAACCTCGGGATCACATACGACCGCGGCGGGTTCTCCTTCCGCGTCGCGGCCACGTACAACTCGGCGATGATCTTCAACTACAACTACCAGGACGGCGCCGACGGCGGCCTCAAGGGGCCGAACGGCGACACCTACCTGTACCCGCACACCCAGATCGACGCCCAGGCCTCGTACACGTTCCCGGGCGGGTACCAGATCGTGCTGAGCGGCCTGAACCTCAACAACGAGGTTTTCGGGTTCTACAACGGCAGCCCGCACTGGAACATCCAGCGCGAGTTCTACAATCGGACGTGGACGATCGGCGTCCGCCTAACGCAGTGACTCCCGGGACCCGCGCGAGGCTCGAATGACGGTACAACACGCACGGCATCTCCTCCT
>DATKLI010000044.1:0-24345 GCA_035542455.1 Thermoanaerobaculaceae bacterium | reverse complement strand
CGCTCGATGTCGACTGGCCGCTCGCCGGCCGCGCGCGCGGACCCGTCGCGGACGCACTGGCCGCCGCCGTCGCGAACGACGAGATCGCGGCCGAGGTCGGGCGCAGGCTCGCGCCGGGGGAGATGATGGCGTCGGAGAGCTACACCGACGTGCACCTGTACGCGTTCCTGTCGAAGGGGCGGATCGCGACCAGGCTCGCCCGGGTTCACGGCGGAATCCACGGGCTCGCGTCGCTCTACTGGTACAGACCGGACGAGCTCCGGGGGAAGGACTTCCTGTTCGTCACGGAGCGGGAGGGGATGACCGACGCCCTGCGGCCGCTGTTCGCCGCGGTGAGCGAGGAGCCACCGCTCCTGATCCGGCGCGACGGCCGGATCGTGAGACGCGTCCGCTTCCTGCGCTGCCGCGACCTGCTCGCGCCCGAAGGCGTGTTCACCCGGCTCCCGAACGGGCGCTCGTGACCGCGTGCGAGCGCCTCGCGGACCGGTGGGGAGCGTCTACCTGGGGAGAGGGCCCTTGGGAGGCTCCTTGTGCGGCGTGGGCGTCACCGGCACCGGCTCGAACAGGGCAACCAGTGAGCGCTTCCCGAGCTTGAACGACGAGTGGACCGTCCCCTTCGCATGGGCGGCGTCGCCGATGCGGGGGAGCGGGCCCCGGGTGACGACGCCGATCGAGCCGCTGCCGTCGTTCACGACGTAGCAGCGCAGGCCCGGCAGGTCGTACCGCTCCGTCACCTTCCCGTACACGGAGACCGTCTTCCCGTCGTACTGAATCAGGTTGCCCTCGATCGCGGAGACCCTCGTCGAGAAGAGGCGGTGGCACGAGGCGACGGTGATTCCCGCGCCCACTACGAGCACTGCGGCGAGCACCCGGCCTCGCCGGGACGTCGCGTGGTCCATCGCTCTCCTCCTGCGTGCCGGCCTCGCACCTCGGCCCGAGCCACCCGCCGCCGCCCTCGCCGGCACCGACTCATTGTAGTGCGGGTGCACATCGCGCCCAAGCCCCCGACCCACCGCAGGACACGCGCCGTGCGCTACAATGCGCGCCCTGACGGAGGGTTGCGATGCGAGACGCCGAGATCCGCGAGTTGCCGGGGCTGGTCGGGGAGCAGGTCCGCGTCTCCGGCTGGCTCTACAACGCCCGCTCCTCCGGCAAGCTGCGATTCCTCGTCGTCCGCGACGGCTCGGGGTACCTCCAGGCCGTGGTGTTCAAGCCCGGCGTGGCGGAGGGAGTGTGGGCGGAGGCCGAGCGCGCCACGCAGGAGTCGTCGCTCCGCGTGACCGGGAAGGTGAAGGAGGAGAAGCGCGCCCCAGGCGGGGTGGAGCTCCAGGTCGAGGGGATCGAGGTCGTCCAGCTCTGCCCCGAGTATCCGATCACCCCGAAGGAGCACGGGCCCGACTTCCTCCTCAACAACCGGCACCTGTGGCTGCGCTCGAAGCGCCAGCACGCGGTCATGCGGGTGCGGAACGAGCTCACGTTCGGGATCCGGGAGTTCTTCTACCGGCGCAACTACGTGCAGATCGACTCGCCGATCCTCACGCCCTCGGCCGCCGAGGGGACGGCGACGCTGTTCGAGACCGACTACTTCGGCGAGAAGGCGTACCTGTCGCAGTCGGGTCAGCTCTACCTCGAGCCGGCGGCCGCCGCGCACGGGAGGGTGTACTGCTTCGGCCCGACGTTCCGCGCCGAGAAGTCGAAGACCCGGCGCCACCTCACCGAGTTCTGGATGGTCGAGCCCGAGGTCGCATGGATGCGCTTCCCCGCGCTCCTCGACCTCGCCGAGGAGTTCGTCTCGGAGCTCGTGGCGCGCGTCCTCGACCGCTGCAAGGAAGACCTCGACCGCCTCGAGCGCGACACGTCGAAGCTCGAGCCGGCGACGAGGCGGCCGTTCCCGCGCATCGACTACGGCGACGCGGTCGAGAAGCTCAGGGTCAAGGGGTTCGACGTGAAGTTCGGAGACGACTTCGGCGGCGACGAGGAAACCGCGCTCGCCGACGAGTCAGGGAAGCCGATCCTGATCACGCGGTACCCGGCAGGGATCAAGGCGTTCTACATGGAGCCCGATCCCGACGACCCGGCGCGCGCGCTCGCGGTGGACATGATCGCCCCCGAGGGGTACGGCGAGATCATCGGGGGGAGCGAGCGCATCGAATCGTACGAGCTGCTCGAGAAGCGCATCGCCGAGCACAACCTTCCGCGGAAGGCGTACGAATGGTACCTCGACGTCCGCAAGTACGGCGGGTTCCCGCACTCGGGGTTCGGGATGGGGATCGAGCGCGTGGTGACATGGCTGTGCGGGCTGTCTCACCTTCGGGAGGCTATTCCGTACCCGCGCATGATCAACCGCCTGTACCCGTAGGCGCAGCCGGCGCCGGACCTCTCGCTTCGTTGCGGATCGCGGCCCTGCGTCCTCATGTAGCCTCCGGCTACACTCCGGCGCGGGCCGCTCCCGCGCCTCGCGATAGGCCCAACGGCGGCTGCGCGGCTACACGCAATCCGCCTTGGTCCTGCTTGTTTCTTCCGTGGTGACCCCTGACCCCTGACCCAGGTCTCTCAGGCCGGGACGATCTCGCGCAGCGCCGCCGTGAACGCCGCCATCTCCTGCGGCGTGCCGACCGACACCCGCAGCCACGTCGGCATCGCGGGGAAGCGCCGGCCGACCAGGATCTTGCGCGCCTTGAACGCGGCTATGATGGGGGCGACGTCGCGCCCGGTCTCGATCATCACGAAGTTGGCCTCGGAGGGAATGAACCGGCGCTTCTCGGCGGCGAGCTGCGCCGTGAGCCAGCGCCGTGTGTCGTTGAGGCGTCGCCGGGTCTGCGGGACGAGATCGGGCTCCGCGAGGGTCGCGAGGGCGGCTGCGAGCACCGCCGCGTTGGCGTTGCTGAACGCGGCGTGGAGCCGGAGCGCGGCGATCATTTCCTTCGACGCGACCGCGTACCCGAGGCGCATGCCGGCCATCCCGTAGATCTTCGAGAACGTCCGCAGCACCACGAGGTTGGGGTGGGCGGCGAGCAGCCCGAACCCGCTCGCGTACGCCGGGTCCTCGACGAAGTGGAAGTACGCCTCGTCGAGCACGACCGGGACCGTGGCGGGCACGCGCTTCAGGAACTCGGCCATCTCCTCTCCCGTCACGATCGTGCCGGTCGGGTTGTTGGGGTTGCAGACGTACACCATCCCGGTCGCGGCGTCGCACGCCGCGGCCATCCTGGGGAGGTCGTGCCGGAACGAGGCGCCGAGCGGCACCTTGACCGGCTCGGCCTTGGTCACCCTGTTGTAGACGAGCACCGCCTCGTACGTCGGCTCGGCGACGACCACCTTTCGTCCCGGAGCGAGGAACGCGTTGTCGGCCATGCGCAGGATGTCGACGGAGCCGCACCCGAGCAGCACCTGCTCGGGGCCGACGCCGTGCAGCTTCGCGAGCGCGCTGCGGACCTCGTCCTCCGAAGCGTCCGGGTAGCGACCGGCGACGCCGAGCGCCCGGACGATCGCGTCGCGGGCGGCCGGCGGGGGCCCGTACGGGTTCTCGTTGGAGTTGAGCTGGATCGCGCCGGCCGGGTCGCTCAGCTCCACGCTCGCCTCGGCCGAGCGCGGCCACACCGTCCCCCGAAAAGCGAGGACACCGGCGGCGGCGCCGAACGCCGCTCCGAGGTCGCGTCGCGTCATCCCGTTCGCGCCCATCTGCGCCTCCCGTCGGCGCGGCCTCGCATCACCGGCCGGACGATTCGTCGTGCGAGTGTACGCCGGTGGGGTGGAGAGTGGAGAGTTGAGAGTGAAGAGTTGAGAGTTAAGAGTTAAGAGTTGAGAGTTAAGAGTTGAGAGCTAGGAGCTAACAGTTGGGAGTTCGCAGGAACACCGAGAACGGGACAAGGCAGAGGTCCAGGTTTCTCAATTCTCGACTCTTAACTCTCAACTCTGAACTGTCAGTTGACGGCGCCCGGGGCGATGAGAGTGAACTGCCCGATCTCGACGTCGAACTGTGTCCCGTCCTCGGCGCGCATCAGGTAGGTGCCGTGCATCGTCCCGAACGGCGTCGGGAGCGGGCAGAAGCTCGTGTAGTCGAACGACGCCCCGGGTCGAAGCACGGGGGTCTCGCCAACCACGCCGGCGCCCTCGACCTCCTCGACGTGCCCGTGGCCGTCGGTGATGACCCAGTGCCGCCGGAGGAGGCGGACGGTGCGGTCGCTCTGGTTGGTGAGGTGGATCCGGTAGGCGAAGAGGTACGTCCCCCTGTCAGGGGCACTCCGTTCGGGCAGGTACGCAGGGTGCACCTGGACCCGGATCCCGAGCGTGGTCGTGTCGCTCATGGCGGAGTGTGATTATCGCACGGGGCAGGACCGGGAAGAGGGTAGAAGGTAGACGGGAGAGGGAAGACGGAAGAGAGCAGACGGCAGGAGAAAGACGGGAGGAGGGGAGAACGGGTGGCAGATGGGAGGCGACGTCGGGCCGAGCGTCCCGGTTTCTCCTTCACCTTCTACCCTCTTCGTTCTTCCCCTCTCACCCGCACCTGAGACGCGATGTTAGAATCGCCCGCCGTGAAGAACGCCGCGCGCCCGCCGCGCGCCCCGCAGCCGGTGAAGGTCGGGATGATCGGGCTCGGGTGCGCGAAGAACCTGGTCGACGGGGAAGTCATGCTCGGCCACCTCGTGGAGCGGGGCGCGCGCATCGTGACCGACGCCGGCGACGCCGACGTGGTCATCGTCAACACGTGCGGGTTCATCGAGGTCGCAAAGCGCGAGTCGATCGACGCGATCCTCGAAGTGGCGCAGCGAAAGGGCAGGGGGCTGCGGCGGCTGGTGGTCGCGGGGTGCATGGCCCAGCGCTACGCCGCCGAGCTGGCGGCCGAGATCCCGGAGATCGACGCGTTCGTCGGCCTCGACGAGCTCGAGCGCGTCCCCGAGGCGGTGCTCGGCGAACTGGGACGTGGACACGTGCCGGACCAGCGCGGTGCTCTCAGGCTGTACGACCACACCGCACCGCGCCTGCTCGCGACCGGCGGGGTGTACGCCTACCTCAAGGTGGCGGAGGGGTGCGACAACCCGTGCTCGTTCTGCCACATCCCGCGGATGCGCGGGGCGTTCCGATCGCGCACGCCCGTCTCGCTCGTGGAGGAGGCGCGCCGCCTCGAGGCGACCGGCGTGCGCGAGCTCGTGCTGATCGCCCAGGACACGACGCGCTACGGCGAGGACCTCGGCCTCGGACGCTCCGGGTTGCGAAGCCTGCTGGAGGAGCTGCTCCACGGCACGGCGATCCCCTGGATCAGGTTCATGTACGCGTACCCGGCCACCCTCGACCACGGGATCTTCGCCCTGATGGCCCGTGAGAGCCGCCTCGTACCGTACCTCGACATCCCGCTCCAGCACGCCTCGCGCAAGGTGCTCAAGCTCATGAAGCGCGGCGGCGACGCCCGGAGCTACACCGAACTGATCGCCCGGGCGCGCGCGGCCGTGCCGGACCTCGCCGTCCGCACCACGTTCATCGTCGGCTTCCCGGGCGAGGGCGACGCGGAGTTCGCGGAGCTCGAGGCGTTCGTCGAGAGCGTCGGTTTCGACCACGTGGGGGTGTTCACGTACTCGTACCAGGAGGAGAACCCCGGTGCGGCGCTCGGCGACCCCGTGCCGGCACCGACGAAGGAAGCGAGGCGGCGCGCGCTCATGAGGCTCCAGGAACGGCTCAGCCGCGAGCGCAACAGGAACCTCCGGGGGCGGGTATTGCCGGCGATCGTCGAGGGGGCGAGCGCGGAGTCCGAGTACCTGCTCGAGGGGCGCCTGCGCCGCCAGGCGCCCGAGGTCGACGGGCGGCTGCTGTTCTCGGACGGCAGCGCACGTCCGGGCGACGTGGTCGAGGTGCGCGTCGCGAAGACGTACGCGTTCGACCTCGTCGGCGAGATCCGGTCCATCACCGTCCCCGCTCCCGCCCGGCACGCGCCGCCCGTTCCGCCGCTGCTGCCGACGCTGAACGCGCCGACGATGCGCCGGTGACCGCGATGGAGATCCTCGTCAACCCGGCGCCGTCGTCCGACCTACCGAGGGGCGGCGTCGTCACGATCGGCAACTTCGACGGCGTGCACCGAGGCCACCAGATGCTCGTCGCCGGTGCGGTCGAGCGCGCCCGCGAGCTCGCCGTTCCGGCGGTCGCGCTCACGTTCGAGCCCCACCCGGAGAAGGTGCTGCGCCCGGAGTCCGGCATCCGGCTTGTGACCACCAGGGCGCAGAAGGCCCAACTCCTGGAGCGGCTGGGTGTGGACACGCTCGTGGAGCTCGGGTTCGACCGTCGGTTCGCCGCCACCACGGCAGCGGAGTTCGCCCGCGAGCTCCTCTTCCGCAGGCTGGCTCCGGCCGAGGTGAGGCTCGGAACCAACTTCCGGTTCGGCGCGGGGCGGCAGGGCGACGTCCCCTTCCTCACGGCCACCGGCCGCGAGCTCGGGTTCGCGGTCGTGGGCGTCGAACCGCTCTTCGAGGGCGGCGAGGTGATCTCGTCCACTCGGTTGCGCCGCGAGATCGCGCACGGGCACGCCGAGGAGGTGTGGCGCCTCATGGGTCGGCCGTACCACGTCGACGGGGCCGTCTATCGCGGCGAGCGGATGGGCCGCAAGCTCGGGTTCCCGACGATCAACGTGGAGGTCGAGAACGAGCTCCTCCCGGCACACGGCGTCTACGTGACCGCCGTGCACATCCCTTCGTTCTCGCGCGTGTTCCCGTCGGTGACCAACATCGGGGTCCGCCCCACCGTGTACGAGAACTACCACGTGACGGTGGAGAGCCACGTGCTGGACTTCACCGGGGACGTCTACCGCGAGCCCGTCCGGCTCTACTTCCTCAAGCGTCTGCGCGACGAGATGGTGTTCGCCTCGAGCGTGGAGCTGGTGGCGCAGATCCGGCGCGACGTGGAGGCGACGCGGGCGTACTTCGCCGCAGGGGGCCACGTGCTGTTCGAGCTGGTGCGGCAGTGAGCCTCGCAGTCGCGGTCCCCGCGGGGTTCGGGGTACTCCTCGGCGGCGCCGCGTTCGCGTTCCTGTGGCTGGACCGTCACGACCGCGACCTCGTCCCCTGGCTGGTCGGGACCGCACTCTGGGGGTTCGCGTTCCCCGCCGCGCTCGCGCTCGCCGGCACGCGCCTGCCGCAACTCCTCGCGGAGCCCGCGGCGGGCGACGCGGTCCCCGAGCTCTGGGTGGCCGGCCCGGCGCTCGCCGCGGCGGTTCCGCTCCTGGGGCTGGCGCTGCCGGTCGTGCTGGTTGCGCGATCGCGCGCGCTCGAAGGGCCCTCCGGAGGCCTGGTCTTCGGGATCTGCGCCGGCCTGGCGTTCTCGTTCGGGATGCACGTGCTGGTCGTGGTGCGCGGGACGTGGCAGCCGGCGGCGGGCGCACTGGTGTTCATGAGCCTGCTGCACGCGGCGGCGGGGGCGGTGCTCGGCGCCGGCGTCGGGTGGGCGAAGCTGTCTGCGCCGCGGGGGATGCGCGTGCCCGCCGTCGCGGGCGCGATCGTGGCGGCCGCGGCGCTCGGCGTCGTGCTGGTCGCAGCCGCGGCCGCGTGCTGGAGACGGTGGGGCGGCGGGAGCGATCTCTGCAACCTCGCGCTGGCCGCCGCGGACGTCGGCGTCCTCGCCGGGGCGATCGCCTTCTCGCTCGCTTTGGAGCGCAAGGTGCTCGCCACGCAGCTCGCGGAGGAAGTGGGTCTGGGCGTGCTGCCGGAGTGGGTCGCCGACATCCTCCCGAGCTACAGGCGACGCGTCCGCTCCGACTGGTGGGCCCGGCGGGACGAGCGGCGGGAGATCGTCCGCCTGCTGCTGGGGCTGGCGTTCCGGAAGCGGCGCCTGCGGAGCCTGCCGGAGGAGCGGGCGCGCCTCTATGGACTGGAGGTCGGACGCCTCCGGCAGCGCGCACGTGTGCTGCTGGCGCTGTCGCCCGCGCCGCTGGCCGGAGCGCAGGCCGCGGAGTGACGCGACGGCGGACGCGGGACCTCCCGTATACTGTCGCGAAGCGTCGAACGATGGGCTCCTGGTGCTGCTGTGGCCCGGGGCCGGGGAGCGAAGGTGAACAGCAGAGGGATCCACGTCTTCACGTCCGAGTCGGTCACCGAGGGCCACCCGGACAAGGTGTGCGACCAGATCTCGGACGCGGTGCTCGACGCCGTGATCGCGCAGGACAAGAAGGGCCGCGTGGCGTGCGAGACGTTCATCACGGTCGGCCTCGTGGTCGTCGGCGGCGAGATCACGACGTCGTGCTGGGTGGACGTCCAGGACCTGGTCCGGAACCTGATCCGGGAGATCGGGTACACCGACGCCAAGTACGGTTTCAACTACGCCACCTGCGGCATCCTCAACGCCATCGGGCGTCAGTCGGGGGACATCGCTCAGGGGGTGGACACGGGGGGCGCCGGGGACCAGGGCCTCATGGTCGGCTACGCGTGCGACGAGACGCCCGAGCTGATGCCGATGCCGATCACACTCGCCCACAAGCTCACGCGCCGCCTCGCCGAGGCGCGGCGCAAGGGCGTCCTGCCGTACCTGGGGCCGGACGGGAAGTCGCAGGTCACCGTCGAGTACCGCGAGGGGAAGCCCGCCCGCGTGGACACCGTCGTGATCTCGTCCCAGCACACCGAGGAGATCCTCAACCGGAAGGGCGACCGCATCACCGCCGCGGCGCGCGACGAGATCATCGAGAAGGTCGGTCTGGCCGTGCTCCCGAAAGCGCTCGTGGACTCGAAGACCCGGTTCCTGGTCAACCCGACCGGGAAGTTCGTGATCGGCGGCCCGCAGTCGGACACCGGTATGACGGGACGGAAGATCATCGTGGACACCTACGGCGGGTGGGCACCGCACGGGGGCGGGGCGTTCTCCGGGAAGGACCCGACCAAGGTGGACCGGTCGGCGACCTACATGGCGCGGCACATCGCCAAGAACCTGGTCGGCGCGAAGCTCGCCCGCGAAGCGCTCGTCCAGCTCGCCTACGCGATCGGCGTCGCCGAACCGGTCTCCGTCATGGTCGACACCAGCGGCACCGGCGTGATCCCGGACGAGCGCCTCACGAAGCTGGTGCGCGAGGTGTTCCCGCTCACGCCGCGCGGCATCATCGAGGAGCTGGACTTGCTGCAGCCGTTCTACCGGATCACCGCGAGCTACGGCCACTTCGGGCGCACCGAGCCCGAGTTCCGGTGGGAAAGCCTGCACCACGTCCCCGCACTCCTGGCGGCGGCCAAGAAGCTCGCCTAGGCCGGCCAGCCGACCGCGCGGTCAGACGTCGAGCGTGATCAACGCCGCCAGGCGCCCGCCTCTCCGGCGGGGCCGCAGGTCGTGGTACGTCGCGGCCTTGATCTCGAGCTCCGGGGCCGATCCCGGGGGGATCGGCCCGACCAGGAGCGCCGCTCCCCTCGGGGTGCGGACGACGCCGCACGCGGCCTCGCGCCGCGCGTAGAGGGTGAACAGCGCCTCGTTGACGGCGCGCACGAGCCGCGACGCGAGGTCCGGCGGCCACGGCACGATCGGAATCCGCCGCCGCCCCTCGGACTGTCGCCTCGTCCCGAGCGCGGCCGCGATCGCGGCGGCCACCGCGTTGCCGATGAGGTCGTACTCGTCCTCGCCCCACACCGCGACCCGCACGTCGGCTCGGTGCGTGAGGGTGCGAAACCTGGGGCGGACCATGGCCGGAGTTTAGCGAACCTCGGGCGGGTGCCGTAGACTGGGGGCAGTGTCCCGCATCGGCTACCTGGCAGGCGTCGCGGCGGCGGTAGTCGCCGCGTTCGCGGGGATGGCCCTGGTACGCGGCCGCGGGGTCGGCGGAGAGGAGCGCGCCGTGTCGGTCGCCCGGTCGGCGATGGGGCGGCTTGGCTACCAGCCGATCGGCGACCCTATCGCGAGCTTCGAGGGAGACCAGGAGCTGGCGTGGGCGCTCGAGCGCGCTCGGCCCGGGCAGGGAGGCGTCGGGCTGGCGCGCGGCGAGGGCGGGGCGCTGCGCTGGCGGGTGGTTTTCCCCGGCGGCGGCGAGACACAGGTCACGGTCGACGGGCTCGTGTGGTCGCTCCGCCGGCCGGTCCCGACCGCGCCGGGGCCCGACCTTTTCCCGTCGCTGGCGCGATCGCGCGTCGAGGCCGCGGTGGCGAAGGCGGTCCCCGATCCGGAGTCGTGGCGGCTCGTGCGGGCCCAGAGCTGGCGCGAGGGCGGGCACATCTGGGAGCGGGCGTGGTTCGTGGGCGGCGCAGGCCCGCTGCCGACCGGGTGGCGGCGCGAGCTCGAGCTCGAGATGGCGGGCTCGACGGTGGTCTCGTGGCGGAGGCTCGTGCACCCGCTCGGGACGGACCTCGGCGTCGTGACGGGCCGGATGTCCGAGCTCCGGATGCTCCGGCGCCCGGCAATGCTCGGCCTCGCGATCCTGGTCGTCGGGGTGCTCGTTGCTGGGGCCGAGGCGGTCGCATACCGAGAGTCGCTCGCTCCCGTACGGGGGCTCGCATACGGGGCGCTGACGCTCGCGGTCGCCACGCTGGCGGGCGACGCCCTGGCGGCGCCTCCCGTGCAGGCCGTCGTCCTCGCGGCCGTCGTTGCGGTCCTGCCCTCGTGGACCGACCTCCCTCCCACGCGGTTCAGGTTCGGCCCCGCGGCCGGGGTCGCGCTCGCCGGGGCGACGCTGGCCGGCAGGGCGTTGATCCTCGGCGCGGGCGGGTGGGTGCCCGTCACGTCGCCCGTGCCGGCCGACATGGGAGCCGGCCGCCTTCTCGTGGAGTCGTGGCTCCCGGCGCTCGCGGAAGAGCCGTTGCTGCGCGGCGCGCTGCCGGCGATGGCCGCCCCGGTCGTCGGGTGGTGGGGCGCCGCGCTGCTCGCCGCGCCGGTGGGGGCGCTGCTGCACCCTCTCCCGGCGGTCCCGCTGCTCTCAGCCATCGCGCTCGAGGTCGTGCTCCAGGTCGGGCTCGCGGCGGTCGCTCGATTCGGGGGAGTCGGCGGTGCGGTGCTCGCCCGCGGAACGTGTGAGGCACTC
This sequence comes from Thermoanaerobaculaceae bacterium, assembly GCA_035542455.1. Classification (GTDB taxonomy): domain Bacteria; phylum Acidobacteriota; class Thermoanaerobaculia; order Thermoanaerobaculales; family Thermoanaerobaculaceae; genus RBG-13-68-16. The sequence goes on along the minus strand of DATKLI010000044.1, from coordinate 13,379 downwards.
GTGAGGAGGGCCTCCTTCCCCGTCGGCGGGGAGTGGGACCGCGTCGCGCTGGCGGGCGTGGCGGTCGGGGTGGTGCTCCTGCTATGGCCTCGTCGCCGAGGGTAAGGCTCATGGTGGGCGGCGGCGGTGCGATCGTCCTCGCCGCCGCAGCTCTCACGCTGCCGGTGACGCCCCGCGTCCAGCCTGAACCGTGGCCGCCGGCGGCCGCGGCGGAGCGGGCCGAGGCCAGGCTGCCGGCGCTCGGGGTGCTGTGGGGGAAGGTCCGGGGTTGGGAGAGGGTCGGGAGTGGTTGGAGCGTGTTCTGGCAGCCGGCGCACGGAGTCTGGATCGTGCGCGCGTGGGTGCCCGACAGCGGCGGCGAGGTCAAGTGGCGGATCGAGGCGGCACCATGGCTCCCGGGGGCCCGCCTCTCGGTGCGGGCGGCCCGGATGCTCGCGGGCCAGGACGCGGGGACGGCCCAGGGGCGGGAGCGGTTGGCTCGCCGGGACTGGGCGTTCGGCGATTCGAGGCTCCTCGGCGCCCTGCCGGCGGGGGGTGAGCTCCCGAACCGGCCGGGTCGCCACCGCCCGGTCCTCGAAGCACTTCTGGCGGGGTTCCTCCTCGCGGGTGCGGCCGCGCGACACCTCGTGCCGGGCTCTCCCTCCGGGGTGTGGCGGTCGGCGGTCGTGTGGTCGTCGGCGTTGCTGATCCCGCTCCTTCCATGGCTGTCGGCCCTCGCACCGCCGGCGTTCCAGCCGGGCGTGCGCCCGTGGGTCGGCGAGCTGGCGTTCGGGGCGGCGGTGACGATCCTGCTCGGGGTCCTCGTCTTCGCCGCTCAGAGGTTCCCTGCGGTCGCAGGCCGTGCTCCTGCGGCGTGGCTGCCGCCTGCGGTCGCCGCCGGGGTGCTGGCCGGCCGGTTGGAGCCCGGTGAGTGGCTGCTGTCGGTCGCCGGGCTCAGGCTGGGGCTGCCGGCGCTGATCGCCCTGGCGCTGCTCGGCGGCTGGCTGACGGGCCTCGCGGCGGACGGGCTCCGTGAGCTGCTGAGGTTCCTGGGGGCCGCCCGCGGCGTCGCGCTCGTGGCGATGGCGGGAGGCACCGTGGCGCTCGCCGGCCCGTGGCTCGGCGTCGCCGTCGCGGTGGTGCCGGCCGCCGCCGCGGAGCGCGGACGCGGGACGTGGTTGACGACCGCAGCGATGTGGGGGTGGGTGGTGGGCACGCTGTGGTCCACGGCCGAGTGGGATAGCGGTCAATTCGACGCGCTTGCGCTCGTCCTCGTCGCTGCGGCGGTCGGCGGTGCGGCCGTACTCACCTCAAGACGCCGCGACACCGCCGGGGCCGCCGACACGGACACCGGGGGCGAGACGTTCGGTCCGACCGACGCGGCACTGTAGAATCGGCGCGTGAAAACGGCGTGGTTCCTCGCGGGGAGGCTCCTCCGGCGGCGCGGAACCGCACTCCTGAGGACCAGCGCGGTCGCAGCCCTCTCGGCTGTCGCGCTCGGCGTCGCCGCCCTGGTCGTGGCGCTCGCGCTCATGACCGGGTACTCGGCCGCCCTCAGGAGCGGCGTCCTCGCCGCGAGCGGCCATCTGGTCGTCCTCTCGCCGCCCGGTCTTCCGGCGGATGAGGTTTCCGCGGCCGCCGCGCGGGTCGCGGCCGTGCCGGGCGTCGTTCGAGTGGGCGCGGTCGCGTACCTTCCGGGGATGCTGTTTGCGCGGAACGGCGGCGACGCGGAGCTCGTGAGCGTCCGGGCGAGCGCGTCACCGCCGCCGTTCGTGCACCTGGCGAGCGCCGGCGCCGGGGGTCCGCTCCCCGCCGCCGTCGGCCGCGGGGTCGCGCGCCGGATCGGTGCGCGGGCGGGCGACGTCGTCCTGCTGCAGGTCGTGAGCGCCGGGGCGCCTCGGGTCGTGCCGGTCAGGATCGACCAGGTGTTCTCGACAGGGTTCGCCGAGCTCGACGAGCGGTTCCTGGTGACCGATCTCGCGAGCCTCGGCCGACGCGTGCCGGGGCTTCCCTCCGGGGGGCTCGAGGCGTGGCTGGCGGACCCGGACCGCGCGGAGGCGCTCCGCGACCGCGTCGAAGCCGCGTGCGGCCGGGGCTCGATCGTCACGACATGGCAGGAGAGCAACCGAAACCTGTTCGCCGCCCTCCGGTGGCAGAAGCTCTCGCTGGGGCTGGTGCTGTCGCTCGTGCTGGGGGTCGGGGCTTTCGAGGTGGCCTCCGCGCTGGTTGTCCTCGTGACCGAAAAGCGGAGGGCGTTCGGCGTGATCCTCGCCATCGGCGGCCCGCCCGGCCTGGTCCGCCGGACCCTCGTGCTCGCCGGCGCCGCGCTCGGCGGCGTCGGCGTGGCGGTCGGCATCGGGCTCGGCGTCGTCGTCGCCGCGCTCCTGACGGCGCTGCACATCCCGCACTTCCCTCCGGACATCGCCAGTATCTACATGGTCGATACGATCCCGCTCCGGGTGATCCCGGGCGACGTCGCGGTCGTGCTCGGCCTCGGGATGGTCGAGGTCCTGCTCGCCGCGCTGCTCCCCGCGGCGAGGACGTCGCGCCGCGAGCCGGTCGAGGTGCTGCGGTGGGTCTGAACGACGACACCCTGTGGGAGGTTCAGTGGCACCCGGGGTCGAGCGGCTCGTTCCGGCGGCTGGTGCTGACTCGACGGGGCCTCCGCGGCGCGCTGATCGGGCTCGGTCTGATCGGCATCCTCTGCTTGATCGTGATGAGCGCCCTTCCGGTCGGCGTGAAGGGATTCCTGACGTCGTTCACGGTGGAGGCGGCGCAGCGCGAGAACCGGGCGCTCAGGCTGCAGGGCGAGGCGGTGCGCGAGCAGGTGCTGCAGGCGTCGCTCCGGGCTCACGACCTCGGGCAGAAGGGGCGCCGCGTGGCGTGGGCGTTCGGTGCTCCCCCGGACAGCTGGCGGGAGCCGTTCCTCCCGCCGCCCGGCGCGGGCCAGCCTGACGAGGAGATCGTGACGTGGCTCTCCGGGGCGGAGGAGCGCCTCGAGGCGCTCGAAAGGGGGCTCGTCGCGGTGGGGAGCGCGTCGCTCCGGTGCCCGATGCCCTCGATACCGACCGGACCGCCCGTCGACCGTCTGCGCGCGGTGCCGGTCTCGCTGTTCGGCTGGAGGCAATCTCCGTTCACGGGGAAGACGGTCGCCCAGTACGGGACGATCCTGGCTGCGCCGGAGGGCGAGGCCGTCCGGGCAAGCGGCGGCGGCCGGGTCGTTTTCGCGGGTGGGGTGAGGGAGCGCCGGGCCAACGAGTGGACCCGACTCGGGAACATCGTCGTGATCGACCACGGCGGCGACGTCGTGACGATCTTCGGCCACCTGCGCGACGTGCTGGTCAAGCGCGGGCAGAACGTCGCTCGCGGCGACAAGCTCGGAACGGTCGGGGAGAGCGGCTGGACGCGCGTCCCCGCGCTCTACTACGAGCTCCGGTGGCCGCTCCCGGGCGGCAGCCGACCGATCGACCCGGGCCTCGTGACGATCGCGGTTCCGGTCGAGGACCTCGACGCCCGCCTCGCCGACCCGACCGCGGGGCTCCCGACCGGATGGCCGCTGCTGGAGCACCTCGTCGGGAGCGGCGCGGCCCGCGGACCCGCGCACCGCCCCGTGCGCCACGACCCTGTGGAACGCAGGAGCGGCAGGCCGCCCTCGTGAGCTAGGAGGTCGCTCGAGGGCTCACCCGTCCGGAAGTTCGAACGCCAAGACAACAGGGGCAAACGGAAAACGAAAGAGGTCAGACGGACGACAAAGCGCAGGGCGGTCCGTGTCTTCCCTTAGACGTTTCCCCTTTTCCCATTCACCTGGTCCGGTCGACGCTCGAACAGTGCACCGCTCTGACCTTCGGTCCTGCGAACGGTCTCAAGTGTGGTTGCCGCTCCCGGAGGGCGGTGATAGGCTTCACAATCGGCGCGCCCGCGCCTGGAGGGCCGGATGGACGAGGCACATCTCAAGCGAACGCCGTTGTTCGAGTGTCACGTCGAGGCGAAGGCGCGCATCGTGCCGTTCGCGGGTTTCGAGATGCCGGTGCAGTACACGGGCGTGCTCGACGAGCACCGCGCCGTCCGCACTGCGGTCGGGCTGTTCGACGTCTCGCACATGGGCGAGGTCGACGTGGTCGGGCGACGGGCGCTCGACTTCGTCCAGTACGTGACGTGCAACGATGCCTCGAAGCTCGCGGTGGGAAGGGCGCAGTACTCGGGGTTGATGACGCCGCGAGGGACGTTCGTCGACGACCTCCTGGTGCACAAGATCTCCGACGAGCGCTACTTCCTCGTCGTCAACGCCGCCAACAAGGACAAGGACTACGCGTACCTCTGCGCACAGGCGGTAGGGTTCGACGGCGTCGAGGTCCGCGATCGTTCCGACGACTACGCCCAGATCGCCGTCCAGGGGCCGAAGGCGCTCCCGACGCTCCAGAAGCTGACCCCCGCCGCGCTCGCGGAGATCAAGTACTACCGGTTCGTCAACGGTGAGGTGGACGGCGCGGAGGCGATCATCTCGCGCACCGGGTACACGGGCGAGGACGGGTTCGAGGTCTACGTCGCGCCCGGCGACGCCGCCCGGATCTGGCGCGCTCTGCTCGCGGCCGGCAAGGAGTTCGGCATCATGCCGGCGGGGCTCGGGGCCCGCGACACGCTCCGGTTCGAGGCGTGCATGGCGCTTTACGGGAACGACATCGATGACTCGACGACGCCGTTCGAGGCCGGGCTGGGGTGGATCGTGAAGCTGGACAAGGGCGGGTTCCTCGGCCGCGAGGCGCTGGTCAGGCAGCAGGGCGACGGGATCCGCCGCAAGCTGGTGGGGTTCGAGATGACCGGCCGCGGGATCGCGAGGCACGGCTACCCGATCTGGGCCTCGGGCAAGGAGGTCGGAGCCGTAACGTCGGGAACGCACTCCCCGACGCTGGGAAAGCCGCTCGGCATGGGGTACGTCCCGGTCGAGCTCGCCGGGCTCGGGTCCGTGTTCGACGTCGAGATACGCGACCAGAAGGTCGCGGCTAGGGTCGTGGAGATGCCGTTCTACCGCCGGGCGCGGTAGCGGATTCGGAGAGGAGCAGGGCATGGCACAACCGAACGATCGCCGCTACACGAAGACGCACGAGTGGGTCAAGACCGCCGGGACCGAGGCCACCGTCGGCATCACCCAGTACGCGCAGGAGCAGCTCGGCGACGTGGTATTCGTCGAGCTGCCCGCGGCCGGCAAGAAGGTGGACCGGGGCGGCGCTCTCGGCAACATCGAGTCCGTGAAGGCGGTCTCCGAGGTGTTCGCACCGCTGGGCGGCACGGTGTCCGCGGTCAACGGCGAGCTCGAGGGTCACCCCGAGCTCGTCAACCAGGACCCGTACGGCGCGGGGTGGCTCGTCAAGCTCACGGTTGCCCCCGGGGCGCCCGAGGGTCTGATGGACGCCGCCGCATACGAGAGCTTCCTCGCCGAGGAAGGCGCCCACTGATGCATCGCTACCAGGCGGGAGAGGGCGACCGCCGCAGGATGCTCGAGGCGGTCGGGTGTGCGACGGTCGACCAGCTCTTCGCGTCGATCCCGGCGGAGGTTCGGTGCGGCCAGCTCGACCTGGCCCCGGGCCGGAGCGAGGAGGAGGTCCGGCGCGAGTTCTGGGCGTACGCGGTCGCCAACTCGGCGCCCGAGTGCTTCGCGAGCTTCCTCGGCGCCGGCGTGTACCGCCACGCGGCGCCGGCCGTGGCGGACGCGCTGCTGCAGCGGGGAGAGTTCTTCACCGCGTACACTCCGTACCAGCCCGAGGTGAGCCAGGGCACGCTGCAGGCGATCTTCGAGTTCCAGACGCTCGTCTGCCAGCTCGCCCAGCTCGACGTCGCGAACGCGTCGCTCTACGACGGCGCGACCGCGGTCGTCGAAGCCGTGATGCTGGCCGCTCGTGCCCTCCCGGAGCGGCGGAGGGTAGTGGTCGCCGGCGCTCTCCACCCCGACTGGGACGCGGTGCTCGCCACCTACTGCGAGCCGATGGGAGTGACGGTCGGCCGGGTCGGCTGGGGGCGCGACGGCCGGGTGGACGCCGCGGCGCTGAGGGGCGCGCTCGGCGACGACGTCTGCGCGGTCCTCGTCCAGTCGCCGAACTTCCTCGGCGTCGTCGAGGACCTCGCCGCGCTGGGCCCCGTGATCGCGGGCTCGGGCGCGCTCGCGGTCCACGCCGTCGCGGAGGCGACCTCTCTCGGCCTGCTCGCGCCCGGCGGTGCGTTCGGCTTCGACGTCGTGTGCGGAGAGATGCAGGCGTTCGGGATCCCCGCGGCGTTCGGCGGCCCGCTCCTCGGCTTCTTCGCGGCCAGGCAACCGCACCTGCGCCAGATGCCCGGACGCCTAGTGGGCGAGACGGTGGACGCCGCCGGTCGGCGCGGCTTCGTCCTGACGCTCTCGACGCGCGAGCAGCACATCCGGCGCGCCAAGGCAACGTCCAACATCTGCACCAACCACGGCCTGATGGCCCTGAGCGCGACGATCGTGCTCTCGCTGCTCGGCCGACGGGGCGTGCGCGAGACGGCGCTCGCGTCGCACTCCACGGCGGAGTACCTCAAGAACGGGATCAGGGGTCAGGGGTCAGGGGCCAGGGTGAAGCTGGCGTTCCCGGAGAGCCCGACGTACAACGAGTTCCTCGTGCTTCACGACGAACCGGACGCGCTCCTCGCGCGCCTGAAGGCGGAAGGGGTCCTCGGCGGCGTCTCGACGTCGCGGTCCGGCGGTCGGTGGCCCACGGGCGTCCTCGTGGCCGCCACCGAGCGCAACACGCGCGAGGAGTGCGACCGCCTGCTGGACGGCCTGCGGAGGCTGGCATGAGCGGCGAGAGGTCGTTCCGCGCCCCTGAGCGGCTGATCTTCGAGCGCTCGACGCCCGGCCGCGTCGGGTACCAGCTGCCCGCGCTCGAGGTGCCTCCGGTCGATCCCGCGGCCACGCTCCCGCCGGCGCTCGTGCGCGGAGAGATCGAGGGGATGCCCGAGGTCAGCGAGGTGGACGTCGTACGCCACTTCACCCGTCTCTCGAAGTGGAACTACAGCGTGGACGAGGGGCTGTACCCCCTCGGCTCCTGCACGATGAAGTACAACCCGCGCATCAACGAGGAGATTGCCCGCCTGGCGGGGATCGCCCAGCTCCACCCGCTGCAGCCCGAGGACCAGGTTCAGGGAGCGCTCGCCCTGATGTGGGAGCTCGAGCGGGCGCTCATCGCGATCACCGGAATGGCGCGCGTGACGCTGCAGCCGGCCGCCGGTGCGCACGGCGAGCTGACCGGGATGCTGATGATCCGCAAGGCGCTCCTCGACCGCGGCGAGAGCCGCAAGGTCGTGCTGATCCCAGACTCGGCGCATGGCACGAACCCGGCGTCGGCGGTGTTCGCGGGGTTCGAGACGGTCGAGATCGCCTCGACGGCGCAGGGGACGCTCGACCTCGCGGTGCTCGCGAGACACCTCGAGGGCGGGAACGTCGCCGCGCTCATGGTCACTGTTCCCAACACGCTCGGCGTCTTCGAGCCCGAGATCGTCGAGGCCGCGGCGATGCTCCACGCGAACGGCGCGTTCCTCTACATGGACGGTGCCAACCTCAACAGCTTCGTCGGGATTGCGTACCCCGGGAAGATGGGTGCCGACGCGCTCCACATCAACCTGCACAAGACGTTCTCGACCCCCCACGGAGGCGGCGGCCCGGGCGCGGGCCCGGTGGCGGTGTCCGAGGCGCTGGTGCCGTACCTACCGGTCCCGACGGTCGAGAAGCGCGACGGGCGGTACACGCTCTCCTCCGAACGTCCGGCGAGCATCGGCAAGGTGCGCTCGTTCTACGGGAACTTCGGCATGCTCGTCCGCGCGCTCGCCTACATCCGGTCGCTCGGCCGCGACGGCCTCAGGTCGATGTCGGAGGGCGCCGTTCTCAACGCGAATTACATCCGGAGGCGGCTCGAGGGCGAGTACCACCTCCAGTACGACGGCCCCAGCCTGCACGAGGTCGTGTTCGACGACTCGTTGCAGGCCGCCTCGGGCGTGAAGAACGTGGACATCGCGAAGCGGCTCCTCGACTACGGCTTCCACCCTCCGACGATGTCGTTCCCGCTGATCGTGCACGGCGCGCTGATGATCGAGCCGACCGAGAGCGAGGGGATCGACGAGTTGGAGGAGTTCGTGGCGGCTATGAAGGCGATCGCCCGCGAGGCGCGGGAGAACCCCGATCTCGTCAAGGGGGCGCCGTACTCGACGCCCGTGCAGCGGCTCGACGAGGTGAGGGCAGCCCGGCAGCCGGTGCTCCGCTGGCGACGCACCAAGGACTAGCACGCACCGGCCTGCTCCCGGACTTGACGTGGACCAGTTCGGTCGCGAAGTGAAGAGTTAAGAGTGAAGACTTAAGAGTTGAACGACGAAGCTCGTACCGCCGTCTTGTCTTTCTGGTTTTTCAACTCTTCACTCTTGACTCTGAACTCTTGACTCTCTGGATTGGCGCTACCGGCGACGCTCTGGAGGAAACACCAGCAACACGACGGCGGCCGCGAGCATCGGCAGGTCGCGCAGGACGAGGAGCCAGGCGTTGTGGGTCTCCTCGGCGTTCGCCGAAAAGCACCCGCACGCCACGTTGACGCCGCGCAGCGCGTTCACGCCGAGCGCGACCTCGAACACCATCAGCAGCGCGGTCGCCCAGAGCGCCGCCGCCCGGCGCTTGAAGCCGGTGACGAGGCACACGCCGACGAGCAGCTCGAGCCACGGCATGTAGATCGCCATCAGGTTGATCGGCCCGGCCGGGAGGATCCGGTACCCCCAGATGATCGTCACCAAGGGGCGCGGATCGAGCACCTTTCCCCAGGCGGCGTAGAGGAAGACGCCACCGAGCCCGAGGCCGAGGAGCCAGTCGAGCCAGCGCGCGCGCAGGAGGCTCACGGTCCCTCCCTCCGCTCGAGCGGCAGCCCCGCGCCGGCCCACGCCGCGAAACCGCCCGCGAGGACGTACGGCGGCGCCAGCCCGCGCCGCCGCAGCTCCTGCGCCAGCAGTTGCTCGATGTCGGTCTCCTCGCTGGCGCCGTACAGGATCACCGCGTCGGCCGAGCGGAGACGGGCGAGGCGGTCGGGCGTGAGCTGGCGGGCCAGGTCGGTGTACGAGATCGGCTCGGCGCCCGGCACGTGCCCGGCGGCGAACTCGCCGGCCGAGCGGTCGTCGAGGAAGACGACGCCCGGGAGCGAGATGCGCATCGAATCGGCCGAGCCCGCGTCGACGAGCTGGTAGTCCTTGCCCGCTGCGGGGGGCTCGTGACCCTTCCCCCACCATGCGAGCCGCCGCCCGGGCACGAGGTTCGAGGCCGTCCCCAGCAGCAGCATCGTTGCGAGGAGGAGGGCGGCGTCGCGGACGAGCTCGCGCATCGCGAGGGGAGCGTACCATAGCCACGATGCGCGTCTCGAAGCGGCTGCTGCTGTGGCTCGCCGCGGTCGCCGCGATGGGCGCGGCGCTGCTGTGGGCGACGTCGGGAAAGCCTCCGCGGCTGCCGGCCGACGCCGATCACCGCTTCGACCAGACGGAGAGCGCCTGCTTGCAATGCCACACCCGCACGGGCCGGCACCCGCGCCCGGCGGACCACCCGCTGCGCGATGATTGCTTCTCGTGTCACCGCGACCGCCTCGGCGAGCTCCACGCGCGGCCGGGCGCCCCGACCGAGGTGCCCGGCGGGTGGCGGGACGACCCGCGGCTGGCGGCGAGGGCGCCGCGGAAAGGCGAGGGACGATGAGCGAATGCGTTCGCAGGTTCGCGGGTTCGAAGGTTCGAACGTTCATGACGAGGGAAAACGACAAAGGGGAAAGGGCGAACGGACGACGAGCCACGAGCCTCAGTGGCACTCCGGCCCGGCATCGCGTTCAGGGTCGTCCCTCTGACGTTTCCAGTTTTCCCTTTGACCTCCAGTGCCTGGCGGCGGCCGCGATCGCGCTGGCAGCCTCGACGGCGTCGGCTCCGGCGGCGCCTCCGGCGCCCCGCTTCGCCGGAGCGGCGACGACGGTGGCGGTCAACCGCGCGGACGGCCGCGTCGCCGTCCTGGCCGGCACGACGCTCGCGGTGTTCACGACCGTGGACGCGCAGATCCCGTCCGCGTCGTTCGAGATCCCGGGGAAGGACCCAGCCGTCCTCGAGTTCCGCGGCAACCAGATCCTCTACTCGACGCACGACGTGGACGCGTTGCCCGTCGTCTTCGTCGCCGTGAGCGTTGAGGGGCGTGAGCGCCTCGCGTGGCCCAACTCCGGGATCTCCGACCTCTTCCCGTCGGTCACGAGCCGCCTCACGCTCGACGGCAAGGGGGTGTACGGCTTCCTTCCGCTCGACCCCGAGGCCCGTTCGTTTTTCGGGCTCGCGAACGACATCCCGCTCGGAGCCGGCGTCGCGGCGACCTACCGCTTCGCGGGCGAGAAGCTGCTCGCGCGCGGTTCGGAGGCGTTCGCCGGCGTCGTCGCCCTCACCCCCGACGACATGGTGCTCGCGATCAGGCGCGGCGGCGTCATGCGGGTGCGCCCGCAGGGCATCGTCGCGTGGAAGCGCGAGGCGAAGGGCGGCGACTGGAGGATCACGGACGTCGACCTGAAAGCCGGGCTCGCCATCGCGATCGACCCGATCGGCGCGGTCGTCGCAACCGACCTCGAGAAGGGGGAGCCGCGCTGGCTGTGCGCCGTGTCGGGCGCGCGCGTGGCGGATGCCCGTGCGCTGGCGGACGGGCGGCTCCTGGTCGTGACGGACGGGCCGGACCGTTCTGCCACGATCCTCGATCCGGCCAAGGGGCAGCCGGCGGGGGTGCAGCTCGCCGAGCTTTGCGGGCGCCGCGGCCTCGCCCAGGTGTTCTTCGACTGGGTGGCCAAGGCGTCCTCGCTCGCCGGGCTGGTCGAGGTCACGACGCCGTCCGGCCCGGCGTGGCTGATCCGGGGCGCCGACGGGTGGTACGAGTTCCAGGCCGCCTCTTAGGAAGACGGAAGAGGGGAGAAGGAAGACGGGACGGGAGACGAGAGCCGAAAGACCGCGAGGTCGCCGCCGTTCGTCTTCCCTCTACCTTCTACCGTTTCCCCTATCCCAGATCGAACTCGCCCGCCTCGAGCGTGGCCTTGACGACGGCCATGAACTGGTCCGCGGTCGCGCCGTCCACCAGCCGGTGGTCGAACGAGAGCGCGAGGTACACCATGTCGCGGATCCCGATCGACTCCCGCCCTATCTCGTCGGTCACCACGACCGGCCGCCGCTGGATCCCACCGGTCGAGAGGATGGCCACGTTGGGCTGGTTGATGATCGGGAGGCCGTACAGCCCGCCGTACGGACCCGGGTTGGTGATGGAGAACGTCGAGCCCTGCACGTCCTCGGGCTTGAGCTGCTTGTTGCGCGCGCGCGTCGCGAGATCGGTGACCGCGCGCTGCAGGCCGATCAGCGAGAGCTCCTCGGCGCGCTTCACGACCGGGACGATCAGGCCGTGCGGCAGCGCGACCGCGACGCCGATGTTGTCGTGGCGGTGGTAGACGATCTCGTTCCCCTCGAGCGATGCGTTGACGACCGGGAACTGCTTGAGCCCCTCGAGGACCGCCGCGAGGAAGAACGGCGTGTAGGTGAGCTTGATCCCGTTCTGCGCCTCGAACGCCGCGCGCCCGCCCTCCCTCAACACGACGACCTTCGACATGTCGGCCTCGAACACGGTGTGGACGTGCGGCGAGGTGCGGCGCGACGCCACCATGTGCTCCGCGATCTTCTGGCGCATCACCGACATCGGCTCGCGCAGCTCGTCGCCGGTGAACGGCCCCGACGGCCCCAGCGTCGCCCCGGAGATCGGCGGCGTGCCGTGGGCCGGAGCCGGCTGCGCCGGGGCCAGCCTCGGGCCGGCGGGCCGCGGCGCGGGCGGAGACGGCACGGCGGTCGCGCCCCGGTCGATGAACGTGAGGATGTCGTCCTTGGTGACGCGGCCGTGGATTCCGGTACCGGGCACCGAGGCGATGTCGACGCCGTGCTCGCTCGCGATTCGGCGTACGAGCGGCGAGGAGCGCCGGCGCAGGTTCTCGGCCTCGCCGGCGGGCGCCGCAGCCGGCTTCGGCTCAGGAGTGGGGACCGGCGCAGGCGCCGGCCTCGGCGCAGCCTGCGCGACCTGCGGCGCGGCGGGGGCCGGCTCCGCCTTCGCCGGTTGCGGCGGCGCGGGCTCCGTACTGGGCGGCGCCGCCGCGGCAGGCGAGCCGGCCTGCTCGATCACCCCGATGACGGTCTCCACCGCGACGGTCGCACCCGGCCCGTGGAGGATCTTCCCGAGCTTCCCGCTCGCCGGCGCCGGGACCTCGGCGTCGACCTTGTCGGTCGAGATCTCGAGCAGCGGCTCGTCCTTGGCGACCTCGTCCCCCTCGTTCTTGAACCAGCGGACCACCGTTCCCTCGGTGATCGACTCGCCCATCTGCGGCATCAAGACGTTGACCGGCATGTGCGCCCCCTCACGCCCCATCTTTGGTGAAACTCCCTGCGCCCTGCGGCATTCCCGTTGAGACAGCCCACAGCTCACAGCCGACAGCTCACAGCAGGCCTCTGAATCAACCGTGGAGCCCGGAACCGCACCCTGCAAGACCCGCAGCTGTCAGCTGTGAGCTGTCAGCTGTCAGCGTCGCTCAGAAGTGGATCGTCTGCCCGTGCACCCCCTCGGCGGCCTCGTGGATCGCCTCGTGCAGCGTCGGGTGCGCGTGGATCGTCCGGATGAGCTCCTCGACTGTCAGCTCGCCGCGCAGCGCGACCTCTCCCTCGGCGATCAACTCGGTCGCATGCGGCCCGACGATGTGCACGCCGAGGATCTCGTCGTACTTCGCCTCGGCGACGATCTTGACGAACCCGCCGCTCTCGCCGAGGATCGCGGCCTTGCCGCTCGCGGAGAACGGGAACGCGCCGATGCGGACGTCGTACCCCTGCTCGCGCGCCTGCGCCTCCTGGAGCCCGATGGTGCCGACCTCGGGCCAGCAGTACGTGCACGACGGGACCTGGCGGTAGTTGATCGGGGGAGGGTTCTGCCCCGCCATGTGCTCGACCGCGAGCACCCCCTCCATCGAGGCGACGTGCGCGAGCCACGGCGTCGGCAGCAGGTCGCCGATGGCGTACACGCCGTCCTCGTGAGTCCGGCAGAACTCGTCGACCACGATCCTCCCGCGCTCGATCTGGACGCGCGTGCTCTCGAGGCCGATCCCCTTGAAGTTCGCCTGCCGGCCGACGGCCAGCAGCAGCCTCTCGGCCTCCAGGAGGAGCGGCTCGCCGCTCGAGGCGACCGCCTTGCAGCGGACGACGCCGTTCTCCACCTTCGCCTCCTCGACGCGGGTGGCCGTGTAGGAGGTGATCCCCTGGCGGCGGAACGCCTTGGCGAGCTCCGCCGAGACGTCGGCGTCCTCGAGCGGGAGGAGGCGGTCGAGGAGCTCGAC
>DATKLI010000043.1:0-14865 GCA_035542455.1 Thermoanaerobaculaceae bacterium | reverse complement strand
GGCGCCGGGGGGTTGTACGGCGATCAACCCACGATCGGGGCCGTGACCGACGAGGTCGTGTGGACTCCGGTCGACCCGCGGGACGAGGCGGCCCTGGAGCGGCCGGTGCGGTTCGGCGTGGTGTCGTGGGGTCCCGGCGACTTCTTCAACTCCTGGGAGACGTCGCGCGGGGCGTTCGGGTTCAGGGTCGACGGGCGCGGCGTCGCGTTCGAGGGACCGCTCGCGCCGCTGCCGGCGCTCGACGTCGAGGTTCACGAGGCGTTCACGGACTTCGCCGTCGCCGAGCCGTGGCTGTTCCAGCCGCTCGCGTTCACCGAGACGCGCCGCGGGCTCCTCGTGCCCGACGGCGGCGAGCGCTACCCGTGCGTCGCGCGCGTCGTCAACCGGGACACGGGCGCCGAGTTCGTCCTCATTGCCGCATCGGTGGCGGCCACCGACGCCGGGCCACGGGTCCTGAGGGCGCTTGCGATCTCGGACTCCCGCTCCCGCTGACGACGGACGGTCTGGCGGTGGTGGGCAGTCCGCCGCTCACCGGCAGCGGACGCGCACCTCGTGGCGTTCGCCGGGGGCCGCCGGCGCCGCGACCACGTTGCCGGGCTGCGCAACGCAGTCGAGCCAGACCCGCGCGGGTGCCCCTTCGGGGATCGAGGCGTCACGCTCGATCGCGATGTGGTACGTCGCGCCGCGATACGGGCGCGTCATCTCGGCGCTCGTCCAGCCGGGCGGCAGGCACGGGTCGAGCCGCAGGCCGCCCCACTCGGGCCGCACCCCGAGCACCCACTCGCACACCACCCGGTGGAGCCACGCCGCGGAGCCCGTGTACCACGTCCACCCCGCGCGCCCGTGGTGCGGCGACGCGGGCCCGTCCACGTTGCCGGGGAGCACGTACGGCTCGGCCCAGTAGCGTTCGGGGTCCTTGAGGGACGGGTTGATCGCCGCGAGCAGGCGGCCGACGAGCTCGTGGTCCCGGACCTTGCACGCCGCCGCGATCGCCCACGTCGCCGCGTGCGTGTACACCCCGCCGTTCTCGCGCAGGCCGGGGGCGTACCGCGTGATGTAGCCGATCTCGGGGATCGGCTCGTCGAACGCGGGCGCGAGCAGGAGCGAGCCGGCGTCGGTCACGAGGTGCTCCTTGACCGCGGCCATGCAGCGCGCCGCGCGCTCGGGGGACGCAACGTCCGCGAGGATCGCCCACGTCTGAGCGTTGAGGAAGATCTTCCCGCGGGCGTTGGACGCGCTGCCGAGCGGCGTGCCGTCGTCGAGCGTTCCGCGCAGGTACCACTCGCCGTCCCATCCATGCTCGTTGATCGCGGCGACGAGCCTCCGGCGCCTCTCGGCGAACGTCCCCGCCACGCCGTCGCGCCCGGCGCGTTCGCAGATCACCGTCCACTCCGCGAGCAGGCCCGCCAGGAAGTGACCGAGCCAAACCGACTCGCCGCGCTCCTCGAGGCCGACCGCCGAGAGGCCGTCGTTCCAGTCGCCGGCGCCGATGTACGGCAACCCGCGCGGGCTCGTGCGGCTGAACGTCCGCTGGAACGCGCGCACGACGTGGTCGAACAGCGGCTTCGTGTGGGGATCGTCGAGGAACGGTGCGGGGTCGTCGAGGATCTCGAACCGCCCCGTCTCACGGAGGTAGCTCGCCGTCACGAAGGCGAGCCACAGCAGGTCGTCGGTCATCCTGGTGACGTGCCCCTGCTCGGAGAGCGGGTGCCACCAGTGGTACACCGACCCGTCGGCGAACTGGTGCGCCGCGTGCAGGCCGATCTGGGCACGGCATCTCTCGGGCTCGATCGTGAGCCACACCTGGGAGTCCTGGAGCTGGTCGCGGAACCCGTACGCCCCGCTCTGCTGGTAGTAGCCGCACCGGCCCCACAGGCGGCTCGAGATCGCCTGGTACCGCAGCCAGTCGTTGGCCAGGAGGTCCAGCGTCGGGTCGGGCGTGCGGACACGGTGTTCGGCGAGCCTGGCGCGCCACCCCGCCCGGACCTCGGCGAGCGCGCGCTCGATCGCTCCGGGATCGGTGGTCCGCTCCACCAGCGCCTCGACCTCGGCGCGCGAGGCGGCGACCGCGAGCGCGTACCCGACCGCGCGCCTCCCGTGAGGCGCGAGGGTGAGATGGGAACACAGTGCGGCAACCGCGTCTCCGTGGCGGCCGAACTCGGGGGTCCACGATGCGCCGGTCAACGCGGCGGGGTCGCGCAGGTCGCGGTACCTGCCGGTGAACCCGAGCTTGTCACCCTGGGCCGCCGCAACCGGCTCGCTGCACGCGAGCGCCGAGACGTACGGGAACTCCGCGTTCCAGTGACCGAAGCGCTTCGACGGCACCTCCCACATGTGGCTGGTGGCGAACACCGCGCGCCGGGCGGGGTCGAAACCGGTCTCGAGGAAGAGGCGCGTGAACTCGCGCCGGGGCGACGGCGCGACGCCGCAGTTCCACTCGAGGTACGCGACGAGCTGCAGCCTCCGCGGCCGGTCGCCGAGGTTCGCGAGCTCGACGTGCCAGAGCTCGACCGTCTCGTCGGCGTGGCAGAACAGCGACCAGCGCGCGGCGATCCCGCCGAGCTCCGTCTCGAACGACGTCGCCCCGAGGCCGTGGCGGCACTCAAAGCGGTCGTAGCGCGGCCACACCGGCGCGGGGGAGAGCGACCACACCGCCCCGGTTTCGGCGTCCCGCACGTAGAGGAACTTCCCGGACGAGTCGTGCGCGAGGTCCTGCTGCCAGCGAGTGATCACGCCGAGCTGCGAGTTGTCGATCCAAGTGAAGCCGCTTCCGGTCTGGCTGACGACGAGTCCAAGGCGCGGCGTGGCGATCACATTGACCCAGGGGCGCGGCGTCCGCGGGTCGGTGACGACGTATTCGGATCCGTCCTCCGAGAAGTGTCCGTAGCGGTTCGGAGCGGTGGCCGGGCGGGGACTTCCGGGGGGGCTCCCGGTCATCGTCGTGGCGTTCATGCCGCGGTGACCTCCATGTTTTGGCGCATCGAGCGGGCCGTTGCGCCAGCGTGGTGTAAACGATTACATTTGAACCCAGGTGGAGGCGCAAAGTCAACCGGTGCGAGCCGTCCCCGGACCCCCTCCGCGTGGTAGCGTTGCCGGGCAGGCGGCGGCCGCAGCGCGTTCGAAGGAGGTGCCCCCGAGATGACGCCGACCTCACGACCGTCCGGTCAGTTCCTCTTCCCGGAGCGCTTCGCGTGGGGGGCGGCGACCTCCGCCTACCAGGTCGAGGGATCGCCGCTCACGGACGGCGCGGGGCCCTCGACGTGGCACCGCTTCTCCCACACCCCCGGGCGCGTCCTCACCGGCGAGACCGGCGACGTGGCGTGCGACCACTACCGCCGCTGGCGCGACGACGTCCGTCTGATGCGGGAGCTCGGCCTGTCCGCATACCGGCTCAGCGTCTCGTGGAGCCGGGTGCTT
The DNA here is from genome assembly GCA_035542455.1 of Thermoanaerobaculaceae bacterium. GTDB lineage: Bacteria > Acidobacteriota > Thermoanaerobaculia > Thermoanaerobaculales > Thermoanaerobaculaceae > RBG-13-68-16. Next base: position 11,448 of record DATKLI010000043.1, on the reverse strand, counting down.
CCGGAGGGGACCGGCCGGGTGAACGAGAAGGGGCTCGACTTCTACCGCCGGCTCGCGGACGGACTGGCCGAGGCGGGGATCGCGCCGTTCGTGACGCTGTTCCACTGGGACCTGCCGGCCGCGCTCGACGACCGCGGCGGCTGGCTCAACCGGGACGTCGCCGGGTGGTTCGCCGAGTACGCCGAGGTCCTCTACCGGGCGCTCGACGACCGCGTCGCGTGGTGGGCGACGCTGAACGAGCCGTGGGTCGTCTCGGACGGCGGGTACCTGCACGGCACGCTCGCGCCGGGTCACGCGAGCGTCTTCGAGGCGCCGATCGCGTCGCACAACCTCCTGCGGGCGCACGGCGCCGCGGTCGCGGCGTACCGTTCGATGGGACGCCACGGGATCGGGGTCGTGGTCAACCTGGAGCCCAAGCACCCCGCGTCCCGGGACGACGCCGACATCGAGGCGACCGCGCGCGCCGACGCGTACATGAACCGCCAGTTCCTCGACCCGATCTTCCTGGGGTCGTACTCGGACGAGCTGCCGCGCATGTACGGCGAGGCGTGGCCCGCGTTCCCCCCGGCCGACCTCGACGCGATCCGCGTGCCGATCGACTTCCTCGGAATCAACTACTACTCGCGCGGCGTGATGCGCGACGACCCCTCGGGCCTGCCGCCGCGCGCCGCGCGCGTCCGCCAGCCTGCGTCGCTCCACACCGAGATGGAGTGGGAGGTGTACCCGCCTGGCCTCGACGAGACTCTCTCGTGGGTGAAGAAACGATACGGCGGCGTGCCGCTGTACGTCACCGAGAACGGCGCCGCGTTCGCGGACCCGCCGGCGCAGGGCGGGGCCGTGCACGACCCGCTGCGCGTGACGTACCTCCGTGACCATCTCCGGGCGGCGCACGCCGCGATCTCGGCCGGCGTGGACCTGCGCGGCTACTTCGTGTGGTCGCTGCTCGACAACTTCGAGTGGAACCACGGCACCTCGAAACGGTTCGGGATCGTGCACGTGGACTTCGCGACGCAGCGGCGCACCCCGAAGGACAGCGCGCGCTTCTACGCGGAGATCGTCCGAACCAACGGTGGGGCGCTCGCTGGCGAGTGACCGGGGCTACGGGCCGGGCCCCGGTCGCCTCTGCGCCAGGAGCCAGCGGGGGAGCTCGGGCTCGCCGTAGGCGCGCTCCCAGCAGCCGTGCCCGACCCCGGGGTAGATCGTGACCCGCGGCGGTGAGCCGGCCGCTTTCAGGGCGTCGACAACGGCGCGCGTCTCCCCCACCGGGACCACGTCGTCGGCCTCCCCGTGGAACGCCCACACCGGGACGGACCCGATCCTCGCCGCCAGCTCACCGGGCGTCCCCGTGAGGTCGCCGGAGCCCGGCCGGCGGGCCGGGCCGTACCCGCACACGGGAACGACCGCGGCCCACATCCCCGGGTGGCGGGCGGCGAGCACCCACGCGCCGTGCCCGCCCTGCGAGAGACCGGTGAGCACGAGGCGTGTCGGGTCCACCGAGTACTCCCGGCGTACCTGTGCGAGGAGCGTCATCACCTCGGTCTCGAGCTGCTCCCACTCCAGGTCCTGCGAGGGCTTCTGCGGCATCACAACGATGAACGGCCACGCATCCGGGTTCCACACGAGCTCGCGCGGTAGCCCCTGCGCCAGCTCGCGGCTGCCGTCGGTGCCGCTCTCGCCGCTGCCGTGCAGGAAGAGGATGAGCGGCCAGGTACGCGCGGGGTCGTAGCCGCGCGGGACGTACACGGCGGCCTTGAGCACCCGGCCGTCGAGCGTGAGGGATCGGAACAGGAAACCCGTCGGCATCGACCCACCTCCCGCGCCTTCCTCCCGGGCCGGCGGCGCGCTCACGGCGCGGTCGCGAGGCGGCGCCGGTGCCGAAAGCGGCGCCATCGTGACCGTCGCGGGCAGCGACCGGACCACTACCTCGCCGGACGGGGCTGCCGCCACCGACGCACCGTCGAGCGTGGCCCGGTAGGGACCGGCGCCGAGCGGCGGACGCAGGACCACCCCTCCCGGCGGCACCCGGACCCCGGACTCGATGCGGATGCGAACCCCATCCGCCTCCGCGCGCATCGTGAACGAGAGCGTCCCGTACTGCGTGCCAAGGCCGTGGACCGCGATCCCCTCGCCGGCGAGCCACTCGACGGGAACGCCGGCGCCGAGCACGAGCGCGCGGTCGGCCGGGCGCTCGTACGCGAGCATGTCGAGGAACGACCGGATGTAGTCCGACCCGACCCACGCGTGGGGGAGGTCGCCGAGGTACGCGGCCCTCGTCGGGTTCTCGTGGACCACCTCGGGCCACTGGTTCCACGCGACCGGCATCCGGTCGGCCATCAGCCAGCGCGCGAGCTGAACCGCCCTGTCGCGCCAGCCGAAGCGCACGAACGAGGAGACGCTGCGCCACTCGTACGGGGTGTACCCCTCCCACGCGGCGCGGCCGTTGAAGCGCGCCTCGACCTCGCGCCAGTACCGCTCCCACGTCGCCTCGACGGCCGCGTGGGGCAGCTCGGCGTCGACGCCCGTGGGCCAGAGCGCGACGGTGCTCGACGTGGCGTCGAAGTCGCCCATCTCGGCGCACCCCGGCAGCCAGGCGAGCCCCTTCTCGGCGCGAACCCGCTCGATCGAGGCCAGCACGTCGCGCTCGAACTCGTCGTGGACGCGCACCCACCGTGCGGCGTCGGCCGGCCGTCCCGACCGCTCCGCCATCCACGCCGCGTCCGCGAGCCCCTTCAACGCCCAGAAGTCGTCCCAGTACGAGTGCATCGGCTTCGCGGAGTATCCCTCGTGCGAGATCGACTCGGGCAGAAGTCCGAAGAACGCGAGCCTGTCGGGTGCACGGTACGCCTCCGTGCGGCGCGTGTGGCGAAGCTCGTCGATGTACCCGGCGGCCGCCGCGAGGTGCGGCCACACCTCGCGGACCGTGGCCTCGTCCCCGGTGTAGCGCAGGTACTCGGCGGCGAGGAACAGGAGCTCGCCGTGCGAGTCGTTCTCGGGGACCGGGTCCGAGCCGCGCGAGTCCACGACGCACGGCACCCTCCCGTCCGCGAACTGGAACGGCGCGTACCAGCGCAGGTAGTCGCGCACCTCTTCGGCGCGGCCGAGGCGGAGCAGCGCGGCGGCCATCATCGCGCCGTCGCGGATCCACGAGCGCGCGTAGTTCCGGGTCCCCGGCTGGAGCGCGGCGTGGTCGCGGCTGGCGAGGATGAACGCGAGGTTGGACCTCACCGCGGCAGCGAACGCCTCAACTTCCGGCCCGCCGGAGATCGTGACGCGGCGGACGGTGTCCGCCCACGCGGTTTCCATCGCGGCGCGCCGCTGCTCGACGGACGGCGTCGCAGGTGAAGCGGCGCCCTCCGGCGCCACCCGGACCCACACCTCCTCGGGTGAGGTCGGGGACAGATCGATCGTGACGACGCCCGAAGCCCAGCCGGACGGGTCGGATACATCGCCGTGATCCGGCACGTCGCCGTGCGCGAGCCACGACACGACGTCGCCGTCGCCGAACGCCGCGGCGCCGGCCGAGGCGGCCGGTGTGAGAGCCTCGACGGTGAAGCCGGCCGCCGTGACCGTGCGGCCGGCCGCCACGATGCGCGCCAGGCGGTTCGCGCCCCCGGCGATGTTGAGGAACTGTGCCGGCGGGTTCACCTGGAGCGGGCGCACCGCGACGAACAGGCGGGCACCTGCCCGCCGCTCGGCCGTCTCGGTGAAGCGGTAGCGCAGCAGCGTGGCGTCGGTGCCGGCCGGGTCGCGCGACGCCGCGATCTCGAGGTCGAACGAGGGATGGTGCCACGTCACCGAGGGGACCGGGAGGTCGCCGCCGGCGAGCGTCTGGCCGCTCGCCACGTCGGTCCACGTCACGAGCTTGCCGTCGAGCCAGACGAACGGCTCGACCGTGAACGTCCGTGGTGCCGGCTCGAACGCGCCGTCTGCGCTCAGCAGCGCCGAGGGTCGGATCGGGGCGGGGTCGCCAACCAGCGTCCACGCCGTCATCTCGCCGAGGAACGCGCGCGGGTACAGCCCGCGGCGCGAAACGCGGGCGATCGAGGCGATGAACGCGTTGGGGACCGCCGCGAACTCCGGCGGCTCGACGGTCAGCTTCGAGACGGCGACGCCGTCGGGCGCAGCGCCCGAGCCGACGACCCGCACGTAGCGGCACGCCGCCTCCGGCAGCGGCACGAACGAGCGGCTGCCGTGGATCTCACGTCTCGGCCAGGCCGTCACCCACACCGCGCCGTCGTCCGACGTCAGCACCTCGGACGCCGGGGCGCTCCGGTTCCACTCGATCGCGAGGCCGCCGATCTCCCGGCGCTCGCCGAAGTCGAGCTGCACCCACGCGTCGCCGGGCGCTGCGGGGTCGCTCCGCCATCCGCCGCTCTCCCCCGAGATCGCCTGCCCCGGTCCGTGGCCCGGCAGCGAGGACGACGCGCTCGCGACGGGCGTGCCGGCGTAGGGGTGCTCGGGCGGCAGCGCCGTCAGTGCGAGCCCCGAGATCCACACCGTCCCCTTCCCGCCGGAACCCGCGCTGATCGCGATCTCGAGGAACGCCGGCCTCCTGATCTCCCCGCCGCCGGCGGGCCCCCAGGCGAACGACACCTGGCGCTTTCGCACGTGCAGCGTCGTCCACTCGCGAGGGAACGAGAAGTCACGCCGCGGCGCCCACCACACGTTGTCGCCGCTCGCGTCGACGAGCTTGAGCTCGAGGTTCTCGGACGGCGCGTCGGCCTTCATCCGGAACGTGAGCTCGTAGTTCTCGGGGAGCTCGAAGTCCACGGGTCGCCGCACGGCGGCCCAGCCTCCGTGGCCGTGGAAGTCGAAGTCGAGCCGCATCGCGCCGCCGGACTCGCCCGTGTCCGCCGCGACGGCGAGTGACACGCCGTCCGACGGCGCCGCCTTCCACGTCGGGACGCTCGCGAAGTCGTCGATCACCCTCGTCTGCGCCACCGCACCTGCCGCCGCGAGACACGCCGCCGCGGCCAAACCGGCCACTGGCCACCGGCCACCGATCACGCCTCTCATTCCTTGACTCCCCCCATCGTGATCCCCTCGACGTACGTCCGCTGCAGCGCGAGGAAGATGAGCAGGACCGGCAGCACCGTGAGCACGGAGCCGGCGGTCATCAGCTCGATGTCCTGGGCGTGCTCGCCGATGAGGTTGGCGAGCGCGACCGGGAGCGTGTACCGGCGGCCGTCGGTGAGGACGATCAGCGGCCACATGAAGTCGTTCCACGCGCCCATGAAGCTGAACACCCCGAACGTGACGAGGATCGGCCGCAGCAGAGGGAACACGATCCTCCGGAAGATGAGGAGCTCGCTGGCGCCGTCCACCCGCGCCGCCTCCAGCAGCTCGTCCGGGATCGAGAGCGCGTACTGCCGCACCATAAAGATCCCGAACACGGGCGCGAGGGCGGGGATGATCACGCCCCAGTAGGTGTTGACAAGGCCGATCGTCCGAAGCTGCAGGAACAGGGGCAGCATCGCGACCTGGGCTGGGATGACCATCGCGGTCAGCAGCCCCCGGAACAGGCGCGAGCGCCCCGGGAAGCGGAGCTTCGCGAACGCATAGCCGGCCGCCGACACGATCAGCAGTGCCAGGCCGGTGGAGACGATCGCCACGAACGCGCTGTTGGCGAAGCAGCGGCCGAGGTCGAGCCGCACGAACAGCTCCCGGTAGTTTGCGAGCGTCGCCCGGCTCGGGAGCAGCGAGGGCGGCCACCGGCTCGCCTCCCCCTTCGGCATCAGCGATGCGGAGAGCATCCAGGCGAACGGCAGCAGCGTCGCGACCGCTCCAGCGGCGAGCGCGAGGTGCAGCGCGATCACCGAGAGCGCTCGCCTCATGAGCGCTCCCGCTGGAGGCGCATCTGCACCAGCGTTCCGGCGAGGATGATGAGGAAGAGGACGAGCGCCACCGCCGCCGCGAACCCGATGTTCCACCAGCGGAACCCCTGCTTGTACATGTACATCACCAGGGAAAGCGTGGCGTTGAGCGGCCCGCCGGTCCCGCCGGTGAGGACGTACGGCTCGGTGAAGATCTGGAAGTAGCCGATCATCGTGATGATCCCGACGAACACCAGCATCGGACGCAGCGCCGGGAGCGTGATGTGCCGGAACTGCTGCCACGGCCCCGCGCCGTCCACCCGCGCCGCCTCGTAGAGCGTCGTCGGGATCCCCTGCAGTCCGGCGACGAAGATGATCATGTTGTAGCCGAAGTTCTTCCAGATCGCCATGAGGATGATCGCGGGCATCGCCCAGCGCGGGTCGCCGAGCCAGTTCACGTCGGGGAGGCCGACCGCCGCGAGGAGCTGGTTCGCGAGGCCGAAGCGCGGGTGGTAGAGGTAGCGCCAGACGACCGCCACCGCAGCCATCGTCGTCACCACCGGGGCGAAGTAGACGGTGCGGAAGAACCCCTTGAACCGCACGAGGCGCGCGTTGACGAGCATCGCCGCGCCGAGCGAGACACCGACCGAGAGCGGGCCACCGACGAGCACGAAGTAGAACGTGTTGCCGAGCGCCTTCCAGAACACCGGGTCGTGCAGCAGCGCCGCGAAGTTGCCGAGGCCGACGAAGCGGGCGGTCGTGAAGTCGCCGATGCCGTAGATGTCGAAGTCGGTCGCGGCGAGCAGGAAGCCGGCAACGACCGGCACGACGAAGAACAGCGCGATGAGCGTGAGCGCGGGTGCGACGAAGGCGAGACCGGCCCGGGCCTCGCGGCGCGCGCGCACCGGCGGCCGACCGGGGCGGGCGCTCATCGCGTCCTCTCCCTCGCCCGGCGGTCGAGGAGGAACCGCCGCTTGGCCAGCATGCGGTCGACCTCGGTCTGGAGCTGGCCGAGCGAGGCGTCGGCGCTCTGCTGGCCGAGGATCACCCGCTCGGCGGCTTCCGCGATCGCCCAGGCGATCCGCTCCCATTCGGGCACGCGGGGCATCGGGTCGACGTGCCGGAGCTGCTCGCGGAACGCCGCGAGACGGGGCTCGCCCGCGATCGCGGGGTCGTCCCACGCCGCAACGCGCGCGGGGAGGTCCCCGATGACGCGGTAGAACTCGACCTGCGCCTGGACGCCGGCCACGTACTCGATCAACCGGAACGCCAGCTCCTTCTGCGGGGAGTCGCGGAAGATCACCAGGCTCGACCCGCCGGCGAGCGAAACGCCCGGGTAGTCAGCTTCCGCGGGCGCCGGCAGCGGCGCCGTGGTCCAGTCGCCCTGGTGGTCGGCCGGCATCCGGTTGCGGAACTCGGAGAGGTTCCAGGGGCCGGTGATCCACGACGCGAAGTACCCGTCGGCGAACTGCTGGTACGGATTGGCGACCTGCGCGATGCCGAGCGGCGGCGCCAACCTCTCCTTGAACAGGGAGACGTAGAAGTCGAACGCCCTGCGGAACGCAGGGTCGCGGAAGTCGCCCCGCCGCCCGCCTTCCGCCAGCAGGTCTGCGTGCGCCTGCAGGGCGAAGACGACCGGCTGCGCCCACTCGTCGATCGGGAGCAGCACCCCGTAGCGCTCGCCGCCGGGAAGCGTCTCCACGCGGCGCAGGTCGTCGCGCCACTCCTCCCAGCTGCGCGGCGGGCGCGACACGCCCGCCTGCGCGAACAGGTCGCTCCGGTAGAACAGGACGCGGGTGTCCACGTACCACGGCACGCCGAACGGCTCGCCGTCGATCTCGTTCGTGGCCCAGATGCCGGGGAAGAAATCGACGGGCTTCACCGACGAGCGGGCGAGGCGCGGGCCGAGCGGCTCGAGGGCGTCGAGCGCGACGAGCTCGGGGATCCAGGTGTTGCCGAGCTGCGCGACGTCCGGAGTGGAGCCGCCGACGAACGCGGTGAGGATCTTCTCGTGCGCAGCGGTGAACGGGATCTGCTGCGTCTCCACGCGCACGCCCGGGTTGGAGCGCTCGAACGCGCGGAGCAGCGGCTGCACGACCTCGCCCTCGCGACCGAGCCCCCAGAACCGCACCGTCGTCTCCCGCGAGGCGTGCCCGCACCCCGACGCCAAGAGCGCGCCCGCGGCCGCAACCGCCCACACGGTGCGCGCGGCGGTTCCGGCGGGGCGTGCGGTGGGAGCCATGCTCACGGCGCGGTGTCGAGCCAGCCGCCGGTGAAGCCAGCGCGCCGGAGCCCGCTCACGACGTACGGATTCCTCTTCATGAGGTTCCAGACGAAACCGCTGCGGTAGTTCTCGATCATCGCCACGATCGGTCCCTGGTCGAGACCGAGGTAGTCGGTGTCGACCCAACCCTTTCCGGCGACGACCCGGCCGGCGGTGGCCTTGCCCTCGAAGGTGAAGCTCGGGTTGAAGGCGTCGAGGAACCCGTAGGTGGAGTACAGGTCGTCGCCGTAGCGCTCGTGCATCGTCTCGACCGCGGGGATGGCGATCTCGGGCGCGAACGCGATCGACGCGGCGGCGGCGGTGGGCGCGATCGTGCCGTCGTCGAGCATGAACGTCGCCCCTGCGCCGCGGCCGGCGTACGTCCAGAACCGGCGCAGCGAGCCGTTGTATGCCAGCGTGACGTCGGCCGGCCCGTCGCAGGCGGTGATCCCCCAGAGATCGGGACCGTAGCCTGCCCACCCGGAAGGGTTCGCGATCGCGTACGCGCGCTCGGCGTACACTGCGCGCCGGCTGTTCTCGAAGTAGTCGATCCCCCGCCCGCGCATGTACGCGTCCTGGATTCCGCGGCAGTCGAGCCACACCTGGGTGAACTGGTGGCCGAACAGGGGCGGGAACGCGACGTACTCCTGCCCGTACCAGCTCGCCCACACATAGCTGCCAGTGAACGCGGTCCACGCGGCCGCGTCCGTGCTCGCCGGATGCGTCGGGGATCCGAGGGCGAGGATGTAGAGGATCATCGCCTCGTCGTACCCGCGCCAGTCGTGGTCGTGGAGCCCCTTCTCCGGGTACCACCCCATGCACACGAGCGGCGCCCGCGGCTGCATGAAGTTCCAATCTGCCGTGCGGTACAGCGTATCGGCGAGCGAGCGGATCTCGACCTCGCCGGCGTCGGGGGCGTCGAAGTAGCTCTGGCACGCGAGCGCGCCGGCGAGCAGCAACGCGGTGTCGATCGTCGAGACCTCGACGTCGGTGCCGTAGCGCACGCCGGTCTCCGAGTTCAGGAAGTGGTAGAAGAACCCCTTGTACCCGGTTGTTCCCGTCGCGTCGGGCCCCTGCGGCGCGTTCGCGAAGAAGCGCAGCGTCGCGAGTACCCGGTCGCGCGCATCGGCCCGCGACACCCACCCGCGCTCGACCCCGATCGGGTACGCGGTGAGGCCGAACCCGACCGCGGCGATCGACGAAAAGTCGGGGAGCGCGCCGTCGGGCCAGCGGTCCGGCACCAGGCCGTTCGCGGGGTTCGCGAGCTCCCAGAAGTATCGGAACGTCCGCGCCTGGAGGTCGTCGAGGAACGGGTCGTGACGGGCGTCCAGCACCTTCCGGCGCAGCGCGCGGGCTTGCGGGTCGGCGGCCTCGGCGGTTCCGGTCGCGCGCGAGGCGCCACCGGTCCCGCTCGGCGCGGCGCCGCACGACGCGAGCGCGAGCGCGGCGAGGAACGCGCCGGCGAGGCGGCGCGTCGCGCGGCGTTGGGGACGACTGCGGATCGGATCTCGCACCATGGATGACTCCCGCGCTCCCATCATGCACCCGAACGCGCGATGTGGCGCCCGGGAGCCGAAAGAAGCGACGCGGCACGGGTCGAACCCTCCGACCCGTGCCGCGCCGCGTGTCGCGGTAGCTCGCTCACATCTCCCTAGAAGTTGACCTTGACCCCGAGCTGGAAGCGCCGGGTGTTGTACTGGGCGCTGGGCTTCAGGAAGTTCGGGTTGGGGTTTGCGAGATCGCCGGCCCAGGTGTCGAAGTTCGTGTTGTTCGAGTAGTTGAAGATGTTGAACGCCTCGCCGATGATCCCGAGGTGGAACCCGCCGCCGACGCTCGGGTCCCACTCGGCGCGCAGGTCCACGCTCCGGTACGCGAACTGCTTGATGCCGAGGAACACCTGCTTGGGCGGATCGAAGGCGGACGGGACGGCCGCGTCGCAGCCCTGGGGAACGCGACAGTCGAAGACGTAGAGCGGATGGCCCGAGCTGAGCGTGATGATGCTCGACACCGTGACCCCTGCGCCCAACCCGACCGTGCCGTTCATGATGATCTTGTGCTTCTCGGCCTCGATATTCCTGAAGGTGGAGAACTCGGGCGGTAGGGAGTCGAACGCGAACGCCACGCCCTCATCGGTTGAGGCGCTCTGCTTGGCGTCGGTGTACGTGTACGCGAAGTCGAACCCCCACCTGGAGTCGGTGGTGTACGGCTTGTCGAGCGTCAGCATCACGCCGTCGTACCAGGTCCTACGGGTGTCGAAGCTGCGCATCACGAAGCCGTAGCCGTTGAGCCCGACCGAGTTGCCCCACCGCTGCGCGAACGTGGTTCCCGGCGGAAGGGTCCCGAAGCTCCACACCATCCCGTTGGCGCCGCGCACGTTCGAGTAGGTCAGGCCGCCGATCCAGTCGCCGAACTGCTGCCGGGCGCCGATGTTCCACTGCGTCGAGCGCGGAACGTGCGTGTTGTTGGCGAGCAGGTTGATCTCGTGGCCCTGGACCGCGCCGCTCGCGATCAGGCCCGCCAGCCCCGCCGCGGACTGGTACGAGGGGTTCCAGAGGATCTGCGGGACGGCGCTGCAGTTCGGGTTGATCGTCCCGACCTGGGAGGGGTCGTTGGTGAAGCAGAAGACGTACTGGCCCCACGTGTTCTTCCACTCCTCGTCGTACATGTCGTTGAGCGGGACGCGGTCGTAGTAGAGCCCCCAGCCGCCGTGCACGACGGTCCTGCCGTTGCCGTTGACGTCCCAGGAGAAGCCGAGGCGCGGCTGGAACTCCTTCGTGTACGACTTGCGGTTGTTTCCGGTCGAGATGTAGTCGTTGATGTTGAAGATGTCCGTGTCGCACCAGGTGGTCTTGCCGCCGACCGGTTGCGAGAACGTCCGGCACGTGTTCTGGAGCGCCGAGACGACCGAGGCCGGAGTCACCCACTTGTTGTTCAGCCCGTTGGTCTCGTAGTCCCAGCGGATCCCAGCGTTGACGGTCAGGTTGCTGGCGACCTTCCAGTCGTCCTGGGCGTAGAGGCCGTACTGGTTGTTGTCGTACTTGTTGACCGGATCGCCGAAGCCGTACCACGCCTTGAACGGGTACTGCCAGTTCTGGTCGGGGCTGAAGTCGAACTCGGGGTTGAAGAACGCAGCGTGTGTCGCGTCGTACTTCATCAGGTTGACCAGCAGGCCCGCCTTCATCGTGTGGCTGCCGTGCCACTCGGTGAAGTAGGTGTAGTCGTCGCGCAGGCTCGTCTTGGTCTGTTTGAAGTCCTGCCTGAAGGTCGCGCCTCCGACGTTAAGCAACCCGCTGTAGTTGAGGAACGGGTCACTCGATGAGGCCGCGCCCTGGATCCACTCCATCGTCTGGAAGTTGAGGCTCCCCTCGTTGA
>DATKLI010000042.1:0-25879 GCA_035542455.1 Thermoanaerobaculaceae bacterium | reverse complement strand
CGACCGGCCGTCTCGACGCGGTGACGAAGGCCGCGTTCGACTCCGCGCGCGGCGCCGTCGAGCTCGCCCTCGGACTCATCGGCGTGATGGCGCTCTGGCTCGGGGTGATGCGGATCGCCGAGGAGGGCGGCCTCGTGCGGGCGCTCGCCCGGCTCCTGCGGCCGCTCGCGCGCCGGCTGTTCCCCGAGGTCCCGCCCGACCACCCGGCGCTCCTCGCGATCCTCCTCAACGTGAGCGCGAGCTGGCTCGGCCTCGGGAATGCGGCCACGCCGCTCGGCCTCAAGGCGATGGACGAGCTGCAGAAGCTCAACCCCACCCCCGACACCGCCAGCGACGCGATGGTCACCTTCCTGGCGCTCAACACGTCGAGCGTGACGCTCGTGCCCGCGACGATCATCGCGGTGCGCGCCACGCTCGGCTCGTCGAACCCGACCGAGATCGTCGCGCCGACGATCATCGCCTCCGCGTGCGCGACCGTGGTCGCCGTCGGCGCCGCAAAGCTGCTCCAGCGCCTCCCGGCGTTCCGCCTCGCTCCCCCGGCCGGCCGGGCGGCCGACCCGAGAGACGGCGGCCAGGAGCGGCGATGACCTTTCACGGGCTGGCGGCCGCAGTCTCGACCGCGCTGGTGCCGCTCATCCTCCTGGTGGTGCCGGTGCTGGCGCTCGTCCGGCGCGTCAAGGTCTACGACGCGTTCATCGCAGGGGCCAGGGAGGGGTTCACGGTCGCGGTCAAGATCATCCCCTACCTCGTCGCGATGCTCGTCGCGATCGGCATGTTCCGCGCATCCGGGGCGATGGACCTGCTCGCGCGTTGGCTCGGTCCCCTCACGAGCCTCGTCGGGATGCCCGCCGAGGCGCTCCCGCCCGCGCTGCTGCGCCCGCTCTCCGGGAGCGGGACGCTCGCGCTCGTGAGCGAGCTCATGAAGACCCACGGCCCCGACTCGTTCGTCGGGCGCCTCGCGTCCACGATCTACGGCAGCACCGAGACGACGTTCTACGTTCTCGCGGTCTACTTCGGCGCGGCCGGGATCACGCGCACGCGACACGCGGTGGCGGCGGGGCTGCTGGGCGACTTCGCGGGGATCGCCGCGGCGCTGCTCGTCTGCCGCCTGCTGTTCTGAGCGTGCCGGGCGCGGGGGTGGAGGCGCGGCGCCGCGGTGCCGTCACGCGGTGCGGCGGAGCGCCATCACGGTGAGGTCGTCGCGACGCGGCGCGCCGTCCATGTGGGCCGCGAGATCCTCGAGACACGTGACGACGAGATCGCGCGGCGCCAGCCCGTGCGTGCGGGCGAGCGTCCGAGTCAGGCGCTGGACGCCGTACTCGGCGTCGGCCCGGTTGCGCGCCTCGGTGAGGCCGTCGGTGTAGAGCACGAGCGAGTCTCCCGGGCCGAGGGTCAGCGTGCGCGACGCGTAGGCGGTGCTGTAGAACGTCCCCACCGGCAGGCCCGTCGGGTCGACGGCGGTGATCCCGCCCGCGCCGACGACGAGCGGGGGGCAGTGCCCCGCGTTGCATATCTCGACCGCCCCGTCCCGGCCGGCGCGGCCGCACACCAGGGTCGCGAAGTACGGCGACAGCGTGCTCTCCCGGAACACGCGGTTGGCGCGCTCGACCAACTGCGCCACGGTGGACTCGGCTGCGACGAGAGCGCGGAACGTCGCGTGCAGGTGCGACATGAGCAACGCGGCCGCCACGCCCTTCCCCGACACGTCGCCGAACATGAAGAACAGCTCGCCGCCGTCCTTCCGGATGAGGTCGTACCAGTCCCCGCTCACGAGCCCCGCGGGCTCCCAGTGGAAGTGCGCCTCCCACCCGCTCCCCGCCAGCTCCGGCGAAGGCAGCAGGCCGCGCTGGACCCGGGCCGCGGTCTGGAGGTCGCGCTCGAGGTCGCGCTGCTCGCTCTCGGTCAGGTGGTCGAGGCAGAAGCGGAGGAGCGGGTCGGCGAGGAGGCGGTCGGCCTCCACCGTCTCGTGGCACACCTCGCACAGCCCGTACGTGCCGTCCGCGACGCGGGCCAGCGCGGAGTCGACCTCGTCGAGAAGGCGCCCCAGGTCCTGGGCGCCCGAACCCCGCTCGAGCGCGCTCTCCAGCCTCTGCTTCCTCTCCCTGAGCTGCCGAACCAACAGGTCGTACGTCACCGCCGCCATGCCGCCACCTCCGTGAGATCGACCACCCCTCTCATACGCTTCGCAACTGCGATTGGTTCGCTTTTCCCGCGGACCGAACAGCGCCACGAGCGCGGCGGCGCCGCTTCAGTGGCGCCTCACCGAGGCGTGCACGACTCGATCCGCCAGCGGTAGTCCTCCCCGCTGGCGAGGTCGATGTACCGCCGGTCGATCAGCCTCCCGGCCTCGTCCTTCACCTCGATGACGTGCCGCCCGGCGCCGATGTTGTCCACCGTCCGGCTCTGGCTCGGCTCGACGGTCGTCGCCTCCCACCCGTCGACGGACACCGTCACGGCGCACTGGCTGACGTTCACGACCACCAGGTCGCTCTCCCCCTCCCACCCGTGCCGGAGGCACGCCGTGCTCAGGACCACGGCGACCAGCAGCGCCAGGTAGAGACGCGGGCTCAGCCTCATGTCCTCAATCTAGGTCCCGGCGAAGCGATTTGCAACTCCGGCCTTGGCACCAGCACATCTCCTGAGACGCGCCAGTCCCGGCCTGGGTTGCCGCCGGCCCGTCCGGGGACGAGACAGGCCGGACAAGCCCCGCCGAACGAGGCACGGCCGCCCACCCCCGCTGCCGACTCGCGACTTGCCATCTCAGGACTGAGGATAGCTCTCAGTGGACTCTCCGGCGCTGTGCGCCCGGTCACGGGTGGCCGGGCTGCGCGGGCACCGCCGGGTCACGTCTCGAGCTCGACCAGCTCCGCGGTGACGAGAGCGCCCGCGACCGTGAGCACCGCCACGGACACGGGATGGTGGAACCGCCGCGGGCCGGCGCTCCCCGGGTTCACGTACAGCACGCCGTTACGCTCTTCGATCACCGCGACGTGCGTGTGCCCGCACACCACGGCCGCCATCCCGGCCGCCGACGGGTCGAGGTCGAGCTGCTCGAGGTCATGGACCACGTACACGCGCGCCTCGCCCACCTCGACCACCCTGCTCTCGGGGAAGTTGGACGCCCACGGTTGCACGTCGACGTTTCCGCGGACTGCAACCACGGGGGCGATCGACTCGAGCTGCTGGAGCACCTCGAGGCTCCCGACGTCGCCGGCGTGGATGATGAGCTCGGACCCTACCAGGGCCTCACGGGCCTGGGGACGCAGCACGCCGTGCGTGTCGGCGATCACTCCGATGCGCCGGCCGGCGGCGGCGAGCGGCGCGACCGGCTTCGGCTCGAGGTCCATGGTCACTCCTGGCGGCCGCCGAAGAGGCGGTCCAGCGAGAGCGCCCCGCTGCCCTTGATCACCACGGCCAGCGCCATCGCCACCACCAGGATGTGATATTCGAACCCCTCGCCCGGCTGGTGACCGCTCCAGTTCATGAAGAAGCCGTTGCCGACGTGGCCCCCCACGAACGCGGCGACGGCGATCTCGATGCCGACGCCGAGCGCCGCGACACGACCGAGCAGCCCCGTGATCAGGCCGAGCGAGCCCGCGAACTCCGCCGTGATCGCGAGAGCGGCGAACACCGCCGGCACGTGCGCCTGCCCGGTCATCCACCCCCACGTCCCCGAGAGGCCGTACCCGCCGAACCAGCCGAGGACCTTCTGCGCCCCGTGCGGGAACATGACGACCCCGAGCGCCAAGCGCAGCACCAGCTGAGCAACGTCGTTGTCGGTTCTCAAGAGCTTCCGGAACATGCCAGTTCTCCTCCGCGACCGCGGCCGCCGCCTCGGCGGCTCCGCCCGTTCGACCCCGGTTCCTCAGGGAAGGCCGGCTCCAGGGTACTCTCGCTTAACCCGGAAAGCCCGGTCCCGACGCGTTCATTCCGCGCCCGGCGCCGGTCGTGCTCCCGGCGCTACCGCGCCCGCGCGGAACCAGCGGGCGAGGGCCAGGCACGCCACGGCGAGCGCCACCCCGACCGCGCCGATGCCGCCCCAGAGCGCACCCGGCCCGAGCCCCTGGTAGACGGTCGTGCCGATCGCCGGCGCGAGCACGAACGAGACCGCGAACGCCAACGAGTAGGCTCCCATGTACCGGCCGCTCGACACCGCCGGCGCCCTGTTCGACGCGATCGAGTTCGTCAGCGGCAGCGAGAGCATCTCGCCGGCCGTCCACACGACGACGGTGACCGCGGCGAAACCCCACCCGCTCCCCAGCGGCAGGAGCGCGAACCCGGTGCAAACGAGCAGGCATCCGAGGCCCGCAAGCGCCATGTGATCGCGGTGCTCGACCGCGCGCAGGAGCACCATCTCGACGGTCACGATGATCACCGTGTTGATCGCGAGCAGGAACCCGATCGCGTCCTCCGCGAGCCTGTAATGCTCGCGGTAGTAGAGAGGCATGGTGCTCGAGATCTGGAAGAACACCGTCCCGAGCACCACCATGACGCCGAGGAACCCGAGGTACGGGCCGTCGCGCCACGGCGAGGCCGACGGCGCCCCGGCGGCCCGTTCCGGAGCCTTCGGACCGCCGCGAACGCCGATCGCCACGAGGAGCACCCCGGCCGCCAGCCAGCACGTTGCGGCGTCCGCCACGAAGAGGAGGCCGTAGTGTCGGACCGCCAGGATCCCTCCCGCCGCCGGCCCCACCGTCATCCCGAGGTTGACCGCCAGCCGCACCAGCGCCAGCGAGCGGGTCCGGACGGCGGGTTCGCTGTCCCGCGTGACCGCCGTGAACATCGCCGGGCGGAAGCACTCCTGGACGACGCTGAGCGCGACCATCGCAGTCGAGATCGCCGCGTGCCCGTGCAGGCGGCTGAGGACGATGAACCCGACTCCGGTCGCCAGCAGGCTCGCCACCTGGACGCGTACCGGCCCGACCCGGTCCGAGAGCACCCCGCCCAGCCACGAGCCGGCGATCGCGCCGATGCCGTACAGGCTCAGCACGCGCCCCGCCTCCACGATCGAGAACGAGAGCCTGGTGGTCAGGTACAGGCTCATGAACGGCAGGACCATCGTGCCGCTCCGGTTCACGACCGCCGCGAGCGCGAGGATCCAGACACGCCGGGGAAGGCCGGCGAACGCCGCGCGGTACGCTCCCGCGACGCGTCCGAGCACCGGGTCCCCGCCCCGCCTCAGTTCGCCGACGCCGAGTCCGGGCGGGTGGACACGGCGCGGGCGGCGAGGCTGGCGTCGTCTGGAAGCGGTCGCGACTTCACGGTTCGGCGGTGCTCCTTTCCGGGGCCGGCTCGCGCCGACACGTTGGCGCCTTGACGGGTCCGAGTGGCGCCGAGCGTACCACACGCACCCACCCAGGTCAGATCCGACTGATTCCAGACGACTTGCCCCTTGCGGGCCGGAGGAGCCCCCGCCACAGTCAGGTAAACAGAATCCGATTGCAATTCTCCTCGGCCGTCACTATATTGTCATCAGCATCGGCCCCCCCTCACACACGGGCGAGGCCCGGGCGGCAGCCGCGGCCGGCACAGCCAGGCAGCGAGGGGCGGGGGTGCGAAGGGAGGCTCGCATGTTCCGGCGGCTCGCAATCGTCGCGCTGGCGGTGATGGCCGCAGCTCCTGCACTGGCCGGGCCGAGGCTCGTCCGGTCGCACGTCACGGCGGGCGTCACGCGATCCGCTGCGGCCGTGGCTGCGGCGCTCAGGGCGAACCTCGCCGCGGTCTACGGGCAGCAGGCCCCCGCGTCGACGTACATCGGGAGCGACTACTGCCTCGCGTGCCACGCTCCCGGCGGAGCGGCGCCGGACGAGACGTCCTGGCACGGAACGCAGCACGCCGCGACGTACATCCGCCCGATGACGGAGTGGACGCTCGTCCCCGGGAAAGGCGTGCTCGCCAACACGCTCAGCACGGCGACGGACGACTTCATGCAGGGGCTCGACTTCAACACGATCTCGTCGCCGTTCGACGCGTACAAGCCGAACGCGCCGAAGCTCTCGGTGAAGAACGGGACGTACACGATCTCGATCGGACAGCTCGACCTGCCCGTCGTCGTCATGTTGCAGTGGCGGTTCGACACCGGCGTATGGGAGCAGCTGTTCGCGGTGCGTATCCCGGTGAGCGACTCCCCGACCGGCAAGACCGAGGCGGTGTACTCCTCGCCGCTCTTCTGGGCCTCGGACACCGGCTGGCAGGCGTACACCCCCGAGGCGTTCTACGACGCCAGCAACCAGCCGAGGTTCACGCCCGCGGCGACGACGGACGCCGTGGTCGCCAACTGCGAGAGCCACGACCAGAATTGCGTCGGCTGCCACGCGACCGGAATCCGGAGCATCACGCAGAACGCCCGCGGGGAGTGGGTCAGCAAGGCGTACATCGCGACCTTGTACAGGGCCGACGATCCCGGCTACTTCGACTATAACGGCGATGGAACCGTCCAGATCATGAACGTCGGGTGCGAATCGTGTCACGGGCCGGGCGCGGCGCACGTCCTCGGGCAGGGCGATCCGGCCAAGATCGTCAACCCCGACAGGCTCGACACCAAGGGCGCGAACGACGTGTGTGGCCAGTGCCACTCCGTCGTCGCGTCCACGCCGAACGGGACGATCGGTTGGCCCTACAACGAAACCACTCAACAGAGCTGGCTCCCGGGCTCGGGGCCCCTCGAGAACTTCTACACCGACGCCGAGGTGTGGTGGCCCGACGGGAAGACCGGCGAGGACACGAGCCAGGATCCGGAGTTCTACAAATCGTCGAAACCCACGTTCCAGTTCCACCCCGTGCGGTGTACGGACTGCCACGACCCGATGTCCGCGACCTCAAACCCCGCCCAGGTGCTCGACCAGGTGCAGAACGGCACGACCACGCTCACGACTCACGTCGACGACGACACGCTCTGCCTCTCCTGCCACGCGACGCACGGCGCGGGCACGAGCGCCGACTTCACGAACATCACGGTTGCGATGGTGGCGGACTACGCGAACAACCGCGCCGCGATCGGCGCCGTCGTGTCGGCGCACACGAACCACCCCTACGCGCCCGAGCGGACGATGGGCCTGTCGCGCTGCACCCAGTGCCACATGGCCAAGACGCAGGGGCCGGACGCGTCGCTCTCGCTCCACGGCCACACGTTCGAGGCGATCCCGCCGCAGAAGACGCTCGTTTACCAGGACCAGGGCGGGATGCCGAGCTCGTGCGCGCTCTCGTGCCACGCCACGCTGGTCAGCGCGTCACTCGTAGGCTCCGCGTCGCCCGGGCTCTCGTCGGACATCTCGACCTGGAACAAGCAGTACGACCGCGACCTGGCGACCGCGCTCATGAACTGGTACGGCCCCAACGGCCTCTGGTGGAAGCTCGACGTCAGCGCCGCGGGGTCCACCTCCGCCGCGGCCGCGAGCGCGAGCGTCTCGACCGCGCACGCCGCGCGCTCGCGGTGCGGCCGTCGGAGCCACAGGTAGGCGGCGCTTCAGCCGCGCAGGGGTTGGCGCCCAGCCGGCCGGTGAGGCCGGGCGTTGGGCGTCTCCGAAATTTCCCCGCCGGGCCCGAGGTTGTGCGAGGCGTACGAACGTCCGAGCGGAGGGCCACCCGTGGCGAGCTCACCCATCGAAAGCATCTACGGGGTGGCGCAGATCGCGCGCCTTCCCAACCACCTCAAGCAGCACATCGTCGAGCAGCACTACGACCGCTACACCCCCGTCGACCACGCGGTGTGGCGTTACATCATGCGACAGGCGTTCGACTTCCACTCCAAGCACGCGCACGCCTCGTACGTCGACGGGCTGCGGAAGACCGGGATCGGGATCGAGCGCATCCCGCGTATCGAGGAGATGAACGAGATCCTCGGCCGTATCGGCTGGGGGGCGGCTCCCGTGGACGGCTTCATCCCGCCCGCCGCCTTCATGGAGTTCCAGGCCCACCGGGTGCTCGTGATCGCCGCCGACATGCGGCAGATCAACCACATCGAGTACACGCCAGCGCCCGACATCGTGCACGAGGCCGCCGGGCACGCGCCGATCATCGCGGACGACGAGTACGCGGAGTACCTGCGCCGGATCGGCGAGGTCGGCGCGAAGGCGCTCTCGTCGAGGCAGGACTTCGAGCTGTACGAGGCGATCCGCCACCTCTCGATCCTCAAGGAGGCGCCCGGCACGCCGGCGGAGGAGATCGCGACAGCCGAGAGGGACGTGGCCGACAAGCAGGCGAGTCTCGGCGACCCCTCCGAGATGGCGCTCCTCTCGCGACTGCACTGGTGGACCGTGGAGTACGGACTGATCGGGGACGTGGAGGACCCGAAGCTCTACGGCGCCGGGCTGCTCTCGTCGATCGGCGAGGCGGCCCACTGCCTCACGTCCGCGGTCAAGAAGATCCCGTATACGGTCGAAGCGGCCGGCGTCGCGTTCGACATCACGACGTTCCAGCCGCAGCTGTTCGTGACGCCCACGTTCGCCCACCTCAACACCGTGCTCGACGAGTTCGCCGAGACGATGGCGTTCCGCCGCGGCGGCGTCTACGGTCTCCGCAAGGCGCTCGAGTCGGCTAACGTCGCGACGCTGGAGTACTCCTCCGGCCTCCAGGTCTCGGGGGTCATCGGCGAGATCCTCGAGGACGGCTCCGGCAGCCCGGCCTACGTCCGCACGTCGGGACCGACGGCGCTCGCGGTGGCGGGCTCCCAGCTTGCGGGGCACGGGCGGGACGTCCACGCGGACGGGTTCGGGTCGCCCGTCGGCCGCCTGCGCGGCCACGCCACGCCGCTGGAGCTCGCGAGCGATGACCAGCTCGCGCGGCTCGGCCTCGTGACCGGCCGGCGCGCCGCGCTCGAGTTCGCGGGCGGCGTGACGGTGTCCGGGCGGCTCGACCGCGTCACCCGGAAGAACGGCAAGCTCGTCCTGCTCTCGTTCTCCGGCTGCCGGGCGGCGCTCGGCGACCGGGTCCTGTTCGACCCGGCGTGGGGGCGCTTCGACATGGCCGTCGGCGAGCGCATCTCGTCCGTGTTCCACGGCGCCGCCGACAAGGACGCCTACGAACAGGCCGGCTTCGTGCCGAAGGAGCGCACGATCAAGGTCGAGGTGGACGACGGCGCGCGCCGCCTGCACGCCCTCTACCTCGCCGTGCGCGAGGCCCGGGAGAGCGGGAAGGGGCTCCGGCGGCTCGGCACGCTGTACCGAGAGGTGCGGGCGGAGTTCCCCGACGACTGGCTGCTCTCGCTCGAGATCCTCGAGGTGCTCACCGCGCGGGGCCTCGAGCCTCGCCTCCGGAGCGAGATCCGCGGACTCCTCGAAGCGCGCGCGGCCGCCGACTCCGGGCTCGCCAAGCTCATCGGGAACGGGCTTCGTCTGCTCGAGGCCAAGCCGACAGCTGACAGCTGACAGCCAACAGCGGCGAAAAGTCGGTCCCGTGTGGCCGCGGTCTCGTGCTCCGGCGGCAAGTGTGGCTCTGTCGGCTGTGCGCTGTGAGCTGTCAGCTGTCTCTAGAGCGGCCCCGCGATGTCGCCCACCTCGACCGTCTCGACCAGCACTCCGGCGGGCCGCTCCAGCGCGTACGCGATCGCCTCGGCGACCTCGGCGGGCTCGAGCATGCGCCGCCTGTCCCACTCTCCGCTGACGCCGTTCCAGAGCGCGGTGTCGGTGGCGGCGGGGTACACGTTGATCACCCGGACGCCTCGCGGGCGCAGCTCCTCCCGCAGGCTCAGCGCGAACCCCTCGAGGGCGAACTTCGCGGCGCAGTAGGCGCTCCAGTTGGGGAACCCGCGTCGGGCCGCGATCGAAAGCACGTTGACCACGCTCGCCCCCGTCCGCAGGCGGGGCAGCACCCCCTGAACGAGCAGGAACGGCGCCGTCACCGTCACGGCCAGGCTCTCCAGCCACTCGTCGAGGCCGATCTCCTCCACCGGCTTGACCACGGCGGTGCCTGCGGCGTTCACGAGCACGTCCAGCGGCGCATCGCCGATCTCCCCGATGAGACCGCGCACCTGGGACTGGTCGGCGAGGTCCGCCGGGCAGCCGCGCGCGGCCGCCCCGCGGCCGCGGACGGCGCCGGCGACCTCCGCCAGGGCGTTCTGGTCGCGCCCGTGGAGGAGCAGCTCCCTGCCCGGCGCCGCGAGGCGCGTTGCGATCGCGCGGCCGATGTCCCCGCTCGCGCCGGTGATGAGGATCCGCTCGATCACGGTCGCGGCTCCGCCCTGCCCGTGAAGCGGTTGTTCTCGGTTTCCACGAGCCGCAGGCGCGTCAGCTTCCCGTCGAGAGCCGTCGCGAGGCGAGTCCACAACGCGGACACGAGGTTCTCGCCGGTGCTCGGGGTGCTCCGGAAATCGTCGACCTCGCGGTCGAGGTGGCGCTGGTGCCACGGAGCCAGCGCGGAACGCAGCGCCGTGTCGAGGTGTCCGAGGTCGCACACCGTCCCCGCGCGCTCGTCGAGCGGCGCCGACACCGTGGCCTGCGCCGCGTAGCGGTGGCCGTGACCGCCCGGGTTCGCGCACCGTCCGTAAACGCGCAGGTTCTCCGCCTCCGAGAGGTGGGGGCTCCACAGGCGATGGGCCGCCGAGAAGCCGCGCTCGAGCCCGAGGGAGAACCGCTCGCCGTCGTACTCGGCGAAGAAGTCGGGCGTCTCGTGCAGGCGCACCCTCGCAACCGGGAGCTCGCGCGACAGCGTGCGGAAGGCGAAGCGTGCCAACGTCTCGGTGGTCATCGGCGAGCCCGCGAGCTCGCCCACCTCCTCGTTGAGGTTCCGGTGGTCGACGATCTCGTGGAACGATTCGAGCGCGGCCGCGGCGCGCGCGTGGTCCACGACCGAACACGTCGACCCGTCGGGCGGGCCTCCGAGCACGACCCGGAGCGCGTACCCGTGGCCGTGGCCCAGCGGCGAGGCGGCGCGCCCGAACAGCCGCCGGTTCTCCTCCTCGGAGAGGTGCGGAGACCAGGTGCGCCGGGCCGCCGAGAACGCGCTCCACAGCTCGCGCTCGACTCCGCCGGAGGCGTACGCCGTCGCCCCGGTCGTCGCGGACTCCGCGAGGTGGCACGCCACCGGCCGGGCCGGGAGGCCCCGGCACGCCTGCGCTGCCTCCTCCAGCAGCCGGGCCGCGAGGCTCTCCGCCGTCGGCGGCACGGCGTCGAAGGGCGGCGTGTCGAGGTTGAGGAAGCGGTGGTCGTAGCGCGCCTCGATGATCGGGTCGATCGCCGCCTTGACCTCGGCGAGGTTGACGAGCAGCCCGGTCCGCGGGTCCACGTCGCCCGCGAACGCGACGTGGGCCTGGTAGTTCTCCCCGCTCCCCCACGGCCCCTCGCTACCGGCTCCGTAGACGCGCTCGTTCTCGTCGCGCGACCACCCGTCGCGCGCGAGCCGCCTCGAGGCGCAGAACCGGAACCGCCTGTTGACCGTGAGGATCATCGAGTCGCACCGCCCGGACCGTGGGTCGTAACACCGGGTCCCGCGGTTCTCTTCCGGCCCGCCCCGAGGCCCGCGAGCTTCGGCAAGCCCGAGGCAGTCCGCTCCGCCGGCTCACCCCGCCCGGAACCGGAAGTCGAACCCGACCCGTGGCGGCTCGTGCGCAGGGTCGCACCGGTACTTCGCGAAGTCGGTGACCCCCTCGCTCCGCAGGAACTCCTCGTCGATCACGGCGCGGCCGGTAAAGGTGGCGGGCTCCTTCGAGAAGATCGCGACCGCCGCGTCCGCCAGGATCTCCGGCTTGCGCCACACCTTCGCGTCGCCGAGCGCGAAGTTGATCGTCGCGTAGCTCTCGATCAGCGTCGCCGGCCACAGCGCGTTGCACGCCACGTTCGCCTCGGCGACCTCGCCGGCGAGCCCGTGGGCGATCAGCGTCATCCCGAACTTGCTCACGGCATACGCCACCTTGCCCGCGGCCGCGGCCGGGTCGAGCGGAGGAGACATCATCAGGATGTGCCCCCACCGCTGCGCGAGCATCGCGGGGAGCACCGCGTGCGTGCAGGCGAACGCGCCGCGGACGTTGACCGCCATGACGCGGTCGAACCTGCTCGTCGGCGTCTCCGCGACCGGCTGCCAGAACAGCGCTCCGGCGTTGTTGACCAGGATGTCGATCCGCCCGAACCGTCCGAGCGCCTTCTCGACCGCCTCCGAGACGGCGTGCTCGTCGCGCACGTCGACCTGGAGCGGCAGCGCGCGCCTCCCGAGCGCCTCGACCTCCGCGGCCGTCGTGTGGATCGTCCCCGGCAGCTTCGGATTCGGCTCCGCGGTCTTGGCGGCGACCACGACGTCGGCACCCTCCCGCGCCAGAGCGAGCGCGAGGCACCTCCCGACCCCACGCGACGACCCCGTGATGAACGCCACCCTGCCATCGAACCGCATGCCCCGAGAATACACGCCGCCCATCGCCCCCGGACGCATCCGAGACGCACGGATCTCGGGAACGGCCCTATAATTGGCCCATGTTCGTAGGGTTGCCCTCCGCGCTCCGGCGCTCACTGTCCCGTCGCGGCCGGCGGCGCGGACGCGCGGCGGCCGGCGGGGGGTGCCGGTGATGACCGGTCGGCCCCGCCGCGGCCGCCTCGGACGGCTGAAGAGGCGCATGCTCCGCGAGGCGATCGCGGAGAACGTCGCGGTGATGACCGGCGCGCTCCCGCGCCGAAGGCGCCGACTCACGGGCCCGACCTGGCTGGGCCTCGCCGCCCTGGCCGTGGTCGCGTTCTTCCTCGTCCGCCCCCAGGTCTCAGGTACCGCGTCCACCGGCCGGGAGAAGCCCTCGATCGAGGTGGCGCCGGCGATGGCGGAGTCGGGGCGACAGGGAGAGGCGCCCGCCGCCGCCCTCGCGCCGCTCGCGGCGCCGCGAGTCATCGACCCGGCGATCTTCCGGCTCGCGGTCCGCAAGATCGTCCTCGACCCGGGGCACGGCGGCACGGACCCCGGCGCCATGGCCGGCGGTCTCCGGGAGAAGGAGATCACCCTCGACATCGCCCGCCGCGTGGCCGCCGCCCTCGCCGGCGAGGAGTTCGTCGTCGTGCTGACCAGAGAGGGCGACGAGGCCCGGTCGCTCCGGCAACGCGTCGAGGCCGCCAACGCAGCGCGCGGCGACGTGTTCCTCTCGATCCACGTGAACTCGATACCGACTCAGGAGCGGCGCGGCGTCGAGACCTACTTCCTCGGTGCGGCGACCGATCCCCGGGTTGAGCGCCTCGCCGGGGCGGAGAACTCGGGTTCGGGCTACTCGCTGGCCGACTTCCGTCACCTCCTGGAGGGCGTCTACGCCGACGTGCGGCACGAGGAGTCCCTCCGCCTCGCGCAGGCCGTGCAGGGCCGGCTGTTCGCAACGCTGACGAGCGCCAATCCGCAGCTCGAGGACCGCGGGGTGAAGCAGGCGCCGTTCGTCGTGCTGGTGGGCACCGAGATGCCCAGCGTCCTGGCCGAGGTGGCGTGCCTCTCCAACCACGAGGATGCGCTGCTGCTCAGGCAGGCGTCGTACCGCCAGGAGATCGCGGAGTCGCTGGCGGCCGGGGTCCGCGGCTACGCCGCAGCCAGAGGTGCAAAGACAACGATCGCCCGCCGCGCCGCGGGCGCGGACTGAGACCATCGAAAGGCTGGGCACGACCGTGACGAAAGAGAAGAACAGCGTCCTGCACCTCGGCATCGACCTCGGAACCTCGCGCTCGTCGATCTCGGCGTCGAACGGCGAGTGCCACGTCGTCGAGAGCTTCGTCGGATGGCCGGTGGACATGGTCGCCCGCAAGCTCGTCAAGAAGCCGGTCCTGTTCGGCCACGAGGCGCTCGAGGCTCGCCCGATGCTCGACCTCCACCGTCCGCTCGAGCGCGGCCTGATCAAGGAGGGCTCCGAGAAGGACGAGCTGGCGGTCCGGGAGCTGCTCCGGCACCTGATCTCGCTGACCCGACCCGACGACGGGCAGAAGGTGTTCGCGGTGGTGGGCGTGCCCGCGGAAGCGATGCGGGTATCCCGCCAGCACCTGCGCAACGCCGTGAAGGGCGTCGCGGACTCGTTGATGATCGTCTCCGAACCGTTCGCGGTCGCGTACGGGATGGACGCGCTCCTCCACACGATGATCATCGACATCGGCGCCGGGACCACCGACTTCTGCGTGATGAACGGGCGCTACCCCACCGACGAGGACCAGCGCACCCTCACCTACGCCGGCGACTCGGTGGACGAGCAGCTGATGCTGCTCCTGCGGGCGAAGCTCCCCGACGCCCAGTTCTCGATCCACATGGTACGGGGTTGGAAGGAGCAGTCGAGCTTCGTGGGCGAGCCCAAGCGCAAGGTCGAGGTGACGGTCCCGATCAACGGGAAGCCGACGGCGGTCGACATCACGAGCGAGATGCGCCGCGCGTGCGAGAGCCAGCTTCCGCCGATCATCGAGACGATGCTCGACCTCGCCTCGCATGTGGAGCCCGAGTACCAGGAGGCGGTGCGTCACAACATCATCCTCGCGGGCGGCGGATCGCAGATCCCGAACCTGGCGTCCGCCCTCGAGACGGCGCTCGCCGAGATCGGCGGCGGCCGCGTGAAGGCCGTCGACGACCCGGTGTTCGCCGGGTCGAACGGCTCGCTCGCGATCGCCGCCGACGCCCCGGAGAGCGACTGGGAGAAGCTGCCCGGATGAGGCCCCCCTCGCTTCGGGAAGGGGTGCACGCGCCGTGAGCTCCGGCAAGCCCAAGGTCGTCCCGGTCTCCGAGCTGTTCGACGGGCTCGTCACGGAGTTCCGGTCGGCCAACGTGCCCCACTCGGTGCTCTTCCAGACGGCGTTGCGGGTGTGCGCCGAGGACTCGAAGCGGGTGCAGCGCGGCGAGCCGCCGTCGCAGATCAGGGCGCTCGTCCGGCGCGCGCGCACCATGCTCGAGACGTCGCACCCCGCCGCCGTGCCGCCGCCGGGCGGGTGGATGGCTCAGGCCTCTCCGGGCGATCTGGGCCTTGCCGAACCTCTCGCGCCGCCGTCGGCTCCCGAGCCTGCGCCTCCGGCCCCGGAGCCGCCCGAAGAGGAGCCGCCGCTCCCGGAGTTCGAGCCGGTCCTCGAACCGAGCCCTCCGCCGTCGGGCCTCGGCGGGCCCTCGGCTCCTGAACCCGTCGACACCGCGCCGCCGCCTCCCCCGTCGGAGGTGCCGCCGGCGACCGGCTTCCCGCCTCCGGAACGTGTCGCGGAGCCGATCTCGCCCGTGCTCAAGCTGCAGCAGCCGGGGGTGTCGTTCCAGGACCTCTTCTCCGAGGGCGGGAGCGCGGAGGACGCGCCGGCTCCCGCCGAGCGGAGGGAGGTTTCGTCGCTCCTGTTCGGGATCGGCGTCGTCGCGGTCGCGCTTCTCGCCGGCGCGGTGGTCATCGTGATCCTCTGGCCCGGGATCGCGCCGCGAAAACAGGTGCCGTCCCGCATCGTCGAGTCGTACCCCGCCCCGCTCCCGACCGCCACGCAGCCCGTACCCGCCGCGGCGCCCGTCGCGGCGACGGAGCCTCCGCCCGCACGCGCGACGGCCGCCGTTCCAACGCCGCTCCCGGTGCGCGCCACCGAGCCGCCCGCGCCCGTGCAGCCGGTCAGGGCGCCGCGGGGGCAGGAGGTCGAGGGCGTCGAGACGATGCGGTCCGCCGACTGGGCCGGCCGCGCCCCGACGTTCGTCGTCCACTTCGCGTCGTATCGGAGCAAGGAGAACGCCGTCGCCGACGCCGCACGGCTCACCCGCGAGCTCGGCCGCCCGGCGCACGCGCTGGTCGTGGACCTGGGCGACAAGGGGACCTGGTATCGAGTCGTCGTTGGGGATTTCGGGACGGTCGAGGAGGCGCGCGCGTTCCGCGCCGACGCCCTCGCCCGAAAGACCGGCGAGCTCGGCGGCATCTACAGGCTCGCCGCGCCCTGAGCGCGCCCCGGGACGTCGAGGCCGCACCGTCTCAAGAAGCACACCGCCGGGAAGTTGGTATCCTCTTCCCGTGCGAAAGGTGCTCCTGGCGCTCGTGCTCGTCTCGGCCGCCGCGGCCGCCGTCGTCTGCGGCGTCCGGCGCGTCGCACCGGGCGCGGCCGCCCGGTCCCGCCGCACGGGCGAGCTCGCCGTCGCCGGCCGCCGCGCACTGCTCCTCCCCTCGCGGCGGTGGCACGCGGTCGGCGGCGCGATCGGGCGCAACCCGGGGCACGCCTCGCCGCACTCCAACCTGCGGCGGCTCCTGTTCGAGACCGGCCGGTCCGACGGGGCGGAATCCGAGCTGTGGCGCGCCGTGGACCTGACGCTGCGCGATTTGGTCGGTGCCGTTGACCGCGCGGTCGGCGACTACGAGGCTCACGGCCTCCAAGACCGGGCCGCGTCGCTCATCGCGGACGCCTGCCGGCGCTTCCCCTCCGAGGCGCGGCTCGCGGCCCACCGCCCGGCGCTTCTGGTGAAGACCGGTCGGTGCCCGGAAGGGCTCGAGGCGCGCCGGGAGGCGGCGTCTCGGTTCCCCACGGACCCGCGTGTCCACGCGTTCTGCGGGATGGCGGCGGCCCGCGCCGGCGATCGCGACGCGGCGAGGCCGGAGCTGAAACGCTCGCTGGAGTTCGACCCAAACCAGCCGGAGGCCAGGCAGGCGTATGAGGAGATCTCAGGTGGCGGGTAAGCGACGGCCGGCGGCGGCGCTCGCTCTCGCGGCGCTCGTGGCGGGCGGGTGCGGAGGGGGAGGCGCCCCGGCGCGGCGCCCGGTCCAGCTCCGGCTCGGTCACTTTCCGAACGTCACCCACGCGCAGGCGCTGTACGGCCGCGCGACCGGGAGCTTCGAGAGGTCGGTCGGCGAGCCGATCGTGTGGACGCAGTTCAACGCCGGGCCGTCGGCCGTGGAAGCCCTGTTCGCCGACGCGGTGGACGCGTCCTACGTCGGCCCCAACCCGGCGATCAACGGCTTCATCAAGTCACAGGGGAAGAGCTTCGTGATCGTCGCGGGCGCGGCCTCGGGCGGCGCAGCTCTCGTCGTGCGAGCCGACGCCGGGATCGCGTCCGAGACGGACTTCCACGGCAAGACGGTCGCGACGCCCCAGCTCGCCAACACGCAGGACGTCGCGGCCCGGCTGTGGTTCGCCGCGCACGGCTACACCACACGGGAGAAGGGCGGCGACCTGACGATACTGCCGCTCGCGAACCCCGACCAGCTCCTGATGTTCGGCAAGAAACAGATCGACGCTGCGTGGACGGTCGAGCCGTGGGTGTCGCGGCTCGAGCAGGAGGGAGGCGGGCGGGTCTTCCTCGATGAGAAGCGGCTCTGGCCGGACGGGAGGTACGTGACGGCGCTGCTGGTCGTGCGGCGAGAGTTCCTCGCGTCCCACCGCGACGTGGTCGCCGGGCTGCTGGCCGCGCACGTCGAGGCGACGCTCGCACTCAAGCGCGACAAGCGCGCCGCGGCCGCGCTGCTCGCCGCGGAGATCGCGCGCGAGACCGCCAAGCCGTTGCCCGAGGCGGTCGTGCGCTCCTCACTGGAGCGAATCGAGCTCGGGTGGGACCCGCTCGCCGCGGCGCTCGCAAAGGCGGCGGAGGACGCGCACGCGATCGGCTTCCTCAAGGAGCGCCCGAACCTCACCGGCATCGTGGACACGGCGCTCCTCGACGGGGTGTTGGCCGCGAAGGGGCTGCCTCCGGTGTCCAAGGGAGCGCCCCGATGACCGCCGCGGCCCCCGCACGGATCACGCTCACGGGCGTACGGAAGCGGTTCGTCACGCCGCGCGCCGCCGTGGACGCGCTCGGGCCGCTGACGCTCGACGTGGCCGAAGGCGAGTTCGTCGTGCTGGTCGGGCCGTCCGGCTGCGGCAAGACGACGCTGCTCAACCTCGTCGCCGGATTCGAGGCGCCCACCGAGGGCGAGGTGCGCGTCGACGGGGCGCCGGTGGACGGCCCGGGGCCGGATCGGGCGATGATCTTCCAGGAGCCGGCACTGTTCCCCTGGCTCAACATCGAGGACAACGTCGCGTTCGGCCTGCGCCAGCACGCCGGGATGTCCGCGCCCGAGCGGCGCGCCGTCGCGCGGGAGTACATCCGGCTCGTCCACCTCCAGGGGTTCGAGCGCGCGTTCGTGCACGAGCTCTCCGGCGGGATGAAGCAGCGCGCCGCTCTCGCCCGCGCGCTCGCGCCCCGCCCGCGCGCACTCCTGTGCGACGAGCCGTTTGGCTCGCTCGACGCTCTGACCCGGGAGCGCCTGTACGCCGAGCTGCAGGAGCTGCACGCTCAGACGCGGCGGACGACGCTCTTCGTCACCCACAACACCCGCGAGGCCGCGTGTCTGGCGGATCGTGTCGTCGTCCTGACCGAGCGGCCGGCGGCCGTCGCGTGCGTGCTGACCGTGGAGCTGCCGCGTCCCCGCAACTTCTACGACCCCCGCGTCAGCGAGCTCGCGGGAGAGATCCTCGCGAAGCTCCGGACGGAGCCCGCGGCGGCGCCGGGAGGCCGCGATGCCTGACCGCGCGCCCGCGACCCGGCGCAACCTCGCCCTGATCGCGTTCCTGGCGCTGCTGCTCCTGATGTGGCAGGCGGTGTTCAGCAGCGGCGTGTTGCCGAGCTACAGCCTGCCGTCGCCCGCGCAGGTGGCGACGCGCCTCGCCGAGCTGGCGCGGGACGGCATGTTGTGGCCGAGCGTCGAGGCGTCGGTGATCCGGATGGTCCTCGGATTCGTGCTCTCGGCGGCGCTCGGGCTGGCGCTCGGGGTGGCGATGGGGCTCTCGCCGGTGGCGGACTCGTGCCTCCGCTCCCTCTTCCTCGGGCTGCAGACGCTCCCGTCCGTCGCGTGGGTGCCGATCGCGCTCCTCCTGTTCGGGCTGGGCGACGCCGCGATCTACTTCGTGATCGTGATGAGCTCGATGGCGGCGATGGCGATCGCGACCGCCGACGGGATCGCGAACATCCCGCCGCACTACCTGCGCGCGGCGCGCAGCCTCGGGACATCCGGCCTCGCGCTCCCCACCCGCGTCGCGCTCCCCGCCGCACTCCCGAGCATCGTCACCGGCGTCAAGCTCGGGTGGACCCTCGGCTGGCACGGCGTGGTTTCCGCCGAGCTGATCAAGTCGAGCATCGGCCTCGGGTTCCTCCTCCACGCGGGGCGCGAGCTGAACGACGCCGCGCAGGTGGTCGGGATCATGCTGGTCACGATCTTCATCGGGCTGCTGCTCGACCGCGTGCTGTTTGCGTGGGCCGAGCGCCGCATCCGCGCCCGGTGGGGGTTCGCCACCGACACCTCGCGCTGATCGCCGAGGCAGGTCAAACGGGAGAGGGAAGAGGTCAAAGGGAAGACACAGCACAGCCAGAATTACCGCGGTCTCCGTCTTCCACTTGACCTTTGCCTTTTGCCCTTTGACCTCTTCGCGGCCCGGCCGCTCCTCCGCTCCTCTGCCCCTCTGCTCCTCTGCTCCGTCCTCAGGGCCGCTCGGGCCACTCCTCGTCTGGGCTGACCGGCATCGGCTGGTCCGGACCGAGGTTCGACGCGCGCACGTCCGCGAACACGAAGTTCTCCGGCGCCACCGGGTGGCCGGCCAGACGCCGCAGCATCGCGAGCTGCCCGGCGTGCGTCAGCGCGTCCGCCAGCGGGCCCTGCAGCAGCTGCTCCGGCGTGACCGCGCGCCAATCGGTCTCCTTCGCGATGAGGTCGGCGAGCCGGGAGATCGTCACGTGAAAGCGCGAGATCTCGGCGTCGAACTCGGGCATCGGCGGAACGCGGTAGTCGCCTCCAACGAAGAACGTGCACGCGTAGCCGAGCACGCTGTCCATGTGGCCGACGAGCTCGTGCGGCGTGCGTACGTTGGACGCGGCTCGGAACGACGCGAACCCCGGCGGCGCCCCGCGCAACGCCTTCTGCGTCCGGTACGCGATCGCCGCCAGGTCGTGGATCAGGAGGGCGTTCTTGTCGTCCATGCTCGGGCATGGTACCGCAGCCGCGGAGCCGGCCGCCGGGGCGAACCCCGTTGTGAGGCCCGGCGGGCCGTGGCGCCGGCCTCGAGCGGCGGCGCACCGGGCTTCGGGGGCGCCGCGCCCGGAACCCTGGCGGCTCGGAGTGCGTTTTGCAGTGCAGGGGCCGCCGTGTCCCGGGCCGGGGCTCGCGCGGCCGGGGAGGGCGCACGCGCGGGAACGAGTCGCGCGTCGGACGGGCCGGGCGCGTGGTGGTCGCCGCCCTGTGCGCCGTGCCGTTCTCGGCGACCGCCGCGGCCGAACCTCCGGAGGCCGACCGGTGGCAGGGCACCGCCGAGCAGAAGGTCTGGGG
Organism: Thermoanaerobaculaceae bacterium; assembly: GCA_035542455.1. Lineage (GTDB taxonomy): Bacteria > Acidobacteriota > Thermoanaerobaculia > Thermoanaerobaculales > Thermoanaerobaculaceae > RBG-13-68-16. The sequence goes on along the minus strand of DATKLI010000042.1, from coordinate 5,718 downwards.
CCTGATGCAGGTCTGGGGCGCCGTGAAGTACAACTTCGCGTTCTTCGAGAAGGTGCCAGGCCTCGACTGGGACGCCGTGGTGCGCACCGCGGTCCACCGTGTTCTCGACGCACCGGACCAGGAGGAGTACTACCGGCGCCTCGATGAGCTCACGGCCGTCCTTCACGACGGCCACACGCTCGTCGTCTCGGAGTGGATCCGCGGCGACTCGTACGACAACCCGCCTCTCGAGTTCGAGGTCGTCGAGGACCGCATCGTGCTCGCCCGGACGGGCGACACGGAGGAGATCCGCGCCCAGGGGATCCGCCCCGGAATGGAACTCGTCGCTGTCGGCGAGGGCGTCCCGGTCCGCCGGTGGCTGCGCGACCACGCGCTCCGCTACTACCCGGGGAGCACGCCGCAGAACGGCGACGCGTTCGGGATGTTCCTCTTCCTCCGCGGTCCGAAATCGACGCGTGTGACGCTCGCGCTCCGGGACGAACGAGGGCCGACCCGGGAGGTCACGCTCACGCGCGACAGCCGGAACCGCGACGGTTCGATCTTCCGCCCTCGGATCCGCGACTTCCCGCCGTTGGTCGAGACGAGGATGGTGAGCGACGGGGTCGCCTACCTCCGCATCGCCACGTTCGACGACGAGCGCGTCCCGGCGGAGGTCGACGCCGCGCTCGACCGGCTCGACCTTGCTCGCCTGCGCGGCCTGGTCCTCGACCTGCGGTACAACATCGGCGGCGACGACAGCTTCGCCTACCCGGTCGTCGCCCGGCTCGTGGACCGGCCGGTGGCGGGCCTGGCCTGGCGCACGCCCGAGTACCACCCCGCGTACGCCTCCTGGGGGAAGGCCGAGCGGCCTCTCCGCGGCGGGCCGGTGCGGATCGAGCCCGACCCCCGCCGGCGCTACGGCGGCCCGCTCGTCGTCCTCGTCGGCGCCAACACGATGAGCACCGCCGAGGACTTCCTCGTCCCGCTCGACGCCTCCGGGCGAGCCCTCATCGTCGGCGAGCCCACCGCCGGGACCACGGGGAACCCCGTCAACGTCCCGCTCCCCGGCGGGGCCGTCCTCCGCGTGTGCTCGCTCTGGTGCACGTACCCCGACGGGCGCGAGTTCGTCGGGCGCGGGATTTCCCCGCACGTCGTCGTGCGCCCGACGGTCGCCGGGATCCGCGCGCACCGCGACGAGGCGCTCGAGCGGGCGCTCGGGATCCTCGACGACTGGCCGGCGCACAGGCCGACGCCGACGGAGTAGAGCGTCGCGCCCCGCTGCGGAGCGAGGGCAACGTGCCGGGTTCGGACTCGCCGCGCCCCCGCTTCGGGCGGCCGACGCCGAGACGTCGCACGAGCGCGCCGGCCGCGGAACCGGAGACTCGAACACTCTCTGCGCGCCTGAGTTGGACGCCGGAGCCCGCCAGGCCGCAGAGATGCGGTATCATCGGCGCGGGGGTTGACCGTGGACCTTCTCTCTCGAATGGAAAGCGAGAGCATCTTCGTCATCCGCGAGGCGCACAGCCGGTACTCGAAGATCGGGATGCTGTGGTCGATGGGCAAGGACTCCACCGCCCTGCTCTGGCTGTGCCGCAAGGCGTTCTTCGGGACGATCCCGTTCCCGGTAGTCCACATCGACACGAGCTACAAGTTCAAGGAGATCTACGAGTTCCGCGACCGTCTCGCGAAGGAGTGGAACCTCGACCTGCGGATCGCGCGCAACGACGAGGCGCTCGCCGACGGGATGGGACCGAAGAAGATCGACAAGTTCGCGTGCTGCAACGCGCTCAAGACCACGGCGCTCAAGCAGGCGATCGCGAAGCTCGGGTTCGAGGCGTTGCTGCTCGGCATCCGGCGGGACGAGCACGGCGTACGCGCCAAGGAGCGGTACTTCTCGCCGCGGGCCCAGGACTTCACCTGGAACGTCGGCGCGCAGCCGCCCGAGCTCTGGGACCTGTATGCGACGGTGGACGAGGCCGCCCACGACCGCATCCACCCGCTCCTCCACATGACCGAGCTCGACATCTGGCGCTACGTGCGGCGCGAGGGGATCCCCGTCAACCCGCTCTACCTCGCCAAGGACGGCAAGCGCTTCCGCAGCATCGGGTGCGCGCCGTGCTGCATGCCGGTCGCCTCGAACGCCGCGACCGTCGAGGAGATCATCGCGGAGCTCGAGTCCTCGCGCGAGCCCGAGCGCGCGGGGCGCGCCCAGGACAAGGAGAACGCCTTCACGATGCAGAAGCTGCGCTCGCTGGGGTACATGTGAGCACGCTCGCGACGCGCGCCGACGAGAAGCCGCTCGTCCGGATCGCGATGGTCGGCCACGTGGACCACGGAAAGTCCACCCTCATCGGCCGCATCCGCCACGAGATGTCTGGGCTCCCTGGGATCGCCTCGGTGGACGCCTCCGTGGGCGGCAACTGGGCGTTCGTGATGGACCAGCTCCAGGAGGAGCGCGAGCGCGAGATGACGATCGACACGACGCAGACGTTCCTCGAGACGCCCGTCTGCCGCCTCGTCTTCATCGACGTGCCGGGGCACCAGGAGCTGATCCAGAACATGCTCTCGGGCGCGACGCGCGCCGACGCCGCCGTGCTCGTGCTGGCCGGCGACGAGGGCGTGCAGGTGCAGACGCGGCGCCACGCCCTGCTCCTCTCGATGCTCGGGATCCGGACGGTCATCGTCGCGGTCAACAAGATGGACACGCTCGGCCGGCGGGAGGACGAATTCCGCCGCCTCGAGCGGACCGCGGCCGAGGAGCTCGAGGCGCTCGGCCTGGCCGTGACGGCCACGATCCCCGTGGTCGCGCGCGAGGGCGACAACGTCCTCCACGGGTCCGCGGCGATGCCGTGGTACACGGGCCCCTCGGTCATGGACGCGATCGGCGACCTCGAGCCGGCCGTGGTCCCCGTGGACGCAGCCCGCTTCGCGGTCCAGGGGGTGCTCCGTCACGACGGGCCGGCGACGGTGGTGGGCAAGGTGCTCACGGGCTCGATCGCCGAGGGTGACGCCCTCACGGTGTGCCCGGGCGGCGGAGCGGTGAAGGTCCGGACCGTCCGGCGGTTCCCGGAGAACCGGTCTCCCGCCGAGGCCGGCGAGTCGGTCGGGCTGGTCGTGGACGGCCCCGAGCCCGAGCGGGGCGACGTTCTGGCGCCGCCCGGCGACCTCCCGCGCGCTACGACATCGCCCGCGGGCCGGGTGTTCTGGCTCGCGGAGCGTCCGCTCGCGGTCGGCGAGGAGCTGGCGCTGCGCTGCGCGACACAGCTCGTCCCCGTGCGCGTCGAGAGCGTCGCGGACCGGCTGGACACCGCGACGCTCGAGCCGCTCCCGGACGCCCCCGCGCTCGCGAGCATGGAGATCGCGAACGTGCGCCTGAGCTCGCATCGGCCGGTGGTGCTGGAGTCGTTCGACCGGCTTGCCGCGCTCGGCCGGTTCGTCCTCGAGCGCGGCGGTGCGGCCGCGGGTTTCGGGACCGTCGGATGATCCCGGCGGCGCGGCCGGTTCCAAGGGACGTCGGCCCATGATCCACCTGGACTACATCGACCCCGGCTCGCTCTACACCGTGAGCAGCGGCCTCGCGACGATCATCGGGTTCGCCCTCTCGGCGCTGGCGGTCGTCGCCCTCTTCTTCCGGCGGCTGGGCGCATTCATCCGCCGTCACTGGGGGTGGGCGACGGGCGTCGTCGCGGTCGCTGCCGCCGTCGTGATCGCGCTGTTGCTGGTCGGCCGCCACCACAAGGACGGGAGCGCCATGGCAGGACACGAACAGGGCAAACGCCTGATCATCATCGGCCTCGACGGGCTCTCGCCGAAGATCATCGGGCCGATGATGGCCGCGGGCAAGCTGCCGAACTTCCAGCACCTGACGGAGCTCGGCGGGTATTCGGAGATCGGCACCACGAACCCGGCGGAGTCGCCGGTCGCGTGGGCGAGCTTCGCAACCGGCCGCAACCCGGGCAAGCACGGCGTGTACGACTTCATCCGCCGCAGCCCCACGAGCTACCTGCCCGATCTCTCACTCACGCGGCTGGAGGGGAACAAGTCGCTCCCGGTCCGGCGCGGCAAGGCGTTCTGGCAGTACGGCCGCGAGGCGAACGTGCCAATGACGATCCTCGCCTGCCCGGTGACGTTCCCGCCCGACGAGATCAACGGGAGGATGCTGTCGGGGATGGGCGTGCCCGACCTCCTCGGAACGCAGGGCACGTTCTCGTTCTACACGACCGCTCCGGAAACCGTCACCAACGACACGGGTGGCGAGGTCCACGTCGTGCCGGCGGCCGACCCCCTCGAGCTCGAGCTGCTCGGGCCGCAGAAGCAGGGCCTGACCGGCAAGATCGAGAGGCTCGCCGTCCCGTTCCAGGTGCGCCTCGACGCGGACAGGAGCAAGGCGACGATCTCGCTCCAGGGGCAGGACGTCACGCTCTCGGTCGGAGAGTGGAGCCGGTGGCTGGACGTCGCTTTCAAGGCCGGGCCGATGAGCCGGATGTACGGGATCGTCCGCTTCAACCTCGTCGAGACGGAGCCGTACCTCAAGCTGTACGGCGCGCCGATCTGCATCGACCCGCGCAAGCCGTGGTTCCCGATCTCGTACCCCGACGGGTACGCGAAGGAGATCGCGCAGGACCTCGGGCTCTTCTCGACGCGCGGAATGCCTTTCGACACGTGGGCGCTCAACGAGGGGCGCCTCTCCGAGGACGCGTTCGTCGAGCACGCCGAGGACCTGTACCAGGAGCGGTTGCGGCTGATGCAGCACGAGCTCGCGCGCTGCGGCCGCGGCGTGTTCTTCTGCTACTTCGAGTACCCGGACATCATCCAGCACATGTACTGGCGCTTCATCGACAAGGAGCACCCTCTCTACGACCCGAACGCGCCGCCCAGGCTCGCCGGGATGATCGACGACTGCTACCGCAAGATGGACGCGATCGTCGGCGTCGCGCTCGCCGCGATGCGCGCCGGCGACACGCTCATCGTTCTCTCGGACCACGGCTTCACCACGTTCCGGCGCGCCGCGCACGTGGACTCGTGGCTGCGCGAGCAGGGGTACATGGTGCTCAAGGACCCGACCCTGCCCGCGGGCGGGCCCCTGTTCCAGGACGTGGACTGGTCGAGGACTCGGGCGTACGCGCTCGGCTACGGCGGGATCTACATCAACACCGTCGGTCGTGAGCCGCAGGGGATCGTCCCGGAGGGCGACGGCAAGGAGGCTCTCAAGCGCGAGATCGCGACGAAGCTCGCCGGCTGGATCGACCCCAAGACCGGCACCGCGATCGCCCGCCACGTCTACCTGAACCAGGAGATCTTCCACGGGCCCGAGGCGCACAACGCGCCGGACATCTACGTCGGTTTCTCCGATGGCTACGGCGCGTCATGGCAGACCGCGCTCGGCGCCGCGCCGCGCGGGCTGGTCGAGGACAACCTCAAGAAGTGGAGCGGCAACCACTTGGTCGACCCGTCGGTGGTCCCGGGAGTGTTGTTCACGTCGCGGCCGATCAAGGTGAAGGACCCCACGTTGTACGACCTCGCGCCGACCGTGCTCGCGTTCCTCGGATTCGACGACATCCGCCTCCGCAACGAGGATCTCGACGGGAAGCCGCTCTTCTAGCACCAGGAAAAGGACAAAGGGAAAAGGGCAAACGGAAGACAAGACGATCCTGGGATCCCCGCGTTCTGTGTTCCCTTGCCCCTTGACCTTTTCCCTTTCCCCGCTTCCATCCGTTGCGTCGGACCGCGGACCCGTAT
>DATKLI010000041.1:0-9878 GCA_035542455.1 Thermoanaerobaculaceae bacterium | reverse complement strand
GTCAGCGTGGTGTACCCGGACGGGTCGGGAACGCCGTTGGCATCCGCGTCCACGACGATGTACGGGACGAGCAGAGTGGCCGCCGGAACGGTGTCCAGCGCGCCGAAGACGGCGTAGGCCTTGGCGCCAACGAGAGCCATGGCGATGGCCAACGCGCAGATGATGGTCTTCCTCATAGCCTGTATCCTCCTTTGTCCTTCACGATGCAGCACTGAATCACTTCCTTCTGCCGCCTGGATTGCGCCAGGCACCTCGCCGACCCCGCACCCAATGGCATCACCTCCCGCAAGGTATTTTCAAACCCTTCACACGTCGGTTTGCTGCCTATGCTGCAACGGCATCAGCCTATGCCGCGATACCCCTTCTGTCAAGACCCCTGACTTCGAGACGAGCACGGAACGAATGTACCAACCGGGTACGAGGGTGTCAAGGGGCCTTGCGAGCGACCTTCCCGGGCTTGACGGCCTGGTAGACCCAGATCCCGCCTCCCTCGGCCGTCCCCCTCGGCGAGCCGGCGAAGACGATCGACCCGCGCCCCGAGTGGTCGAGGTCAACGATCTTGAGATCGAAAATCTGCGTTGTTGGCTGGTCCATCCCGGGGTTGCGCTGCTCGTAGAACGATCCGTCGGCGCCCTGCAGGAACACACGCACCTTGCCGGTGTCGCTGGCGACCACGATGTCGTTGCGGCCGTCGCCGTCGACGTCACCGATCGCCACGGCCTGGTAGTCGACGCTGTCCACCTTCTCGAGGAACAGCGGCGTGCGCATCGGGGTGTCGAGTCTCTTCCCGGCCGCGTCGTGGAAGCGGTACACCACGCACCCCTGGGTGGGTGGCTCCACCTTCCACGGGTTGATCTGCTCGAAGCACTCGACGAAGTCCGGCTGCGGGAAGCGGTCGAGCGGGCCGATCGCGTTGGCGAGCACGAACGAGTTCACCGGCATCGTGAGGCTCGACGTCGCCTCCCACTTGTCGGCGGCGCCGGTGGCGTGGAACAGGAGGTCGGTCGCGTTCTGCGCCCGCGACGTCAGGAGAAGGTCCGGCTTCCCGGTGCCGCGGACGTCGCCGGCGGTGAGCCAGTCGCCCATGAACCCGGACGGGAACCCCTCGGACGTCGCCTTCCACCCGGTGGGGAGGTTGAGCGCGACGTTGACCAGGCCGTTGGTCAGGCGCCGGGTCGTGACCACGTTGATGTCGACCTCCGCCTCGGTCACGATGTCGGGGCGGCCGTCGCCGTTGACGTCCGCGACCACCATCGAGCGCGCGCTCATGTCGGGGTTGACCGTCGGGATCTGCACGACCCGCCTGAAGTCGCCCTTGCCGTCTCCGTACAGGACGTACGTCTTCAGGAAGTGACACGCGATCGCGATGTCGGGGTGTCCGTCACCGTCGAAGTCGGCGACCCGGACGGCGCCGTAGTCGAGCCTCACCCCTCCGGTCGGCCACCGCGCCTCCTGCCAGAGCTTCCACGAGCCGTCCTTCTGCTGGAGGAAGATGTACGGCGTCGGCGTGCCGGTGCGCTGCGGGCCGAAGACGAGGTCGGGGAGTCCGTCGCCGTTCATGTCGGCGACGTCGAACGACATCTGCCACCGCCCTCCCGTCGGCAACCCGTCCCCGCGACGGGCGAACCGCACCTTGTCGGTGAACGGCGGCGGGATGACGTTCTCGTCCACGAGCAGGTACTTGTCCTGGAAGTACTCCTGCTTCATCTTCGCGAACACCTCGGCACCCTCGCTGCGTCGCCAGGTGTAGTGGGCCGTCGACTGCGGATCCTCGGGCGGCAGGTTGCGGACCAGGTAGTTGTCGCCGCTCTCGCCGACGATCTCGAGGACGGCGTTGATGATCCGGTGAGGCCGCACCCGGTTGTGGCCGAGCAGGATCGCGTTCGCCTTGGGGATCGTGAACACCTTGAAGTACCGTTTGGCCCACTCGTCGTAGGCCATCGGCCGCATCGTCTCCCCGACGTCCGGGAGCCCGGCCGGAGGCTCGAGCACGCCCTGCTGGGGCTGCCCGCCACCCGGCGGCTGCGGGGCCGGCTTGGGTGGGGCCGGGGGCCCCTGCGCCGCCGCCAGCGCGGCGACCGTTACGGTCACAACGTACAGCAAGCTGAGTCTCAGGTTCATCTGCATCCTCCGAGCCGGCGTCGTCGCCGGCGGTATCCGTGCTACGCCAAGTCCGGAACCTCGCGGCGGCGCCGCTCGAGGAGGAGCGCCCCCAACACCAGCAGCACGACCGCCGAGACGGCTGCGACCGCGAACGACGCGGCGTCAGGCGTCTCGACCGTCAGGCCGGCGCGGAAGCAGCGGACGGCTCCCCACAGCGGGTTGAACGTCAGCCAGCGCGCGAGCGCCGGGGGGACGGCCGAGGCCGGGTAGACGATCGGGGTGAGGAAGAACAGCACCATCGTCGCCGTGCCGACGACCTGTGCGAGATCGACGAGAAACGCCCCGGCGACCATGAGCGCGAGCCCGAGCCCGAACACCCCCGCCACCAGGACGACCAGCCCGACCGCGAGCCACGGCAGCCCGGAGACGGTGACGCTCCCGGCCACCGCAGCAGCAGCAGCCACGAGGAGGAGCGCGATGCCGTGCCGGGCGAAGACGGCGAGGAGGGTACCGGCGAGGAGCACCTCCAGCGGCACGTTGACGTGGCGCACCAGCTGCGCCCGCTCGCGAACGAGCCCGGTCGCGCGCGTCACCGACTCCTGGAACGCTCCGAACGGCACGAGGCCGGTGATGAGGTACAGGCCGAAGTTTCCCACGCCGGCGCGTCCTTCAAGACGCATGCCAAGGAAGATCCCGAACACGGTCAGGTAGAGCCCGAACTGCACGAGAGGCTCGAGCACGGACCAGGCGACGCCGAGCGCCGAGCCCGCGTAGCGCGCCTTGAAGTCGCGCTTTGCGAGCTCCGTCACCAGCCTCCGCCACCGCCACAGTTCCACCATGATCCCCGTCACTTCCAGGGTGCCCCCGGCCTCCTTGACACGCCCACTATGCGGACCTAGCATAGGTGTGAAGCCCGGCGCACACTAGCAAATGTTGACCGGGCCGACAAGGACACCGTGAATCGGCTCACGCGCTCATCGCTGCCCACCGCCACGGTGGGGCAACGCATCCGCCAGCACAGGCAGGAGCGCAACCTCACGCAAACCGAGCTGGCGCGTCATATTGGCATCCAGCAGTCCGACCTGTCGCGCATCGAGAAGGGCGAGTACAGGGTCTCCCTCGATGTGCTGTTCCGGCTCCTCCAGGTGTTCGAGATGTCGCTCGGGGAGTTCTTTGGCGACCTCGCGCAGCAGAGCTTGACGTTTCGCGAGGCGCACCTGTTAGAATCGTTCAGGATCCTCTCGCGCGAGGAGCAGGACGAGGTCGTCGAATTCGTCGAGTTCAAGCGCGGGAGACAGAAGGAGCGCGACGAGTGACGGGCGCATCGGAGCGGTACCTCCGCCTGACGCAGCTTGCCCAGCGTGCGTTCACGCACGGCCGTCTCGAGCGCGCCCACACCCTCTTCTCCACAGCCGAGGACGAGGCCAAGAGACTCGGCGACCGCGAGCTCACCGACCGCGCGTTCTGCAACCGGTGCGTGGTGCTGCTCGAGCTCGACCGGCTCGACGGGGCGGTCGGCGAGCTCAAGACCGTCCTCATGCGGGCCCGCGACCCGTTCACCGCATGGATGGCGGCGTACTACACCGCGCAGGTGTGCGAGGCCGAGGGGAACATCCCCCGCGCCCTGGCGTACGCCCGCCGCGCGAGCGAGCAGGCCGCGACGTGCGGTGACCGGCGTGCGCTGTTCCACTCGGCGAACCAGCACGGCGTGTTCGCGCTCAAGGACTCGTGCTTCGGCGAGGCCGCGGAGCGGTTCCAGGCGGCGCTCGAGCTCGCTCCCGAGGTCGGTGTGGACGGCCTCGCCGTCGCCATCGCGCGCGACAACCTCGGGTACTGCCTCATGTGCGTCGGGCAGGCGAACAACGGCATGGAGCTCAGCAGCGACGCCGCCGCCGCGCTCGAGACGATCGGGGCGCGCCAGTACCTCGCCGAGGTGTACCAGGACCTGTGCTACGGCTCGCTCCAGCTGGGGCGGTTCGCGGAGGCGCGCGTGTGGGGCGAGAAGGCGCTGGCGCTCGCCCGCGAGTACGAAAACCCCACCGTCTCGCGCAACACGCTGATGCTCCTCGCGGACGCCGCCATGGACGCAGAGGACGAGGAGGCCTCCGAGGGGTATCTCCAGTCGCTCGCCGAGTTCTACCCCGACTTTCGCGGCATGAAGTCGTTCCTGCGCGCGTTCAACGTGCGGGACGTGATCAATCTGAAAGCGTGAGGGCACGATGCGCCGAACAATCCTCGCCTGCATTCTGATCCTCGGCGCCACAGCGGCTCTGGCAGCCAGCCCCTACTACCTCGACCGCAGCGGCATCCTGTGGACTGCAACTCCCGACCCGCAGGGCCTGATCCTGACCGGCCAGCAGGAGGGCGTCCAGGTCGTGCAGAGCGTGGTCCCGTTCCCGGTGGCCATCTCCGGCGCGACCGACAGCAACATCCAGGTGGCCGCCGACGACCTCACCGGCAAGGTGGCCGTCGTGTGGCAGCGCAACTGGAGCGCGACGGCGTCCGAGATGATGCTCGCGGTGTGGAGCGGCGGGAGCTGGGAGCGGGTGGTGCACCTCTCGCAGGACCTCGCCACCAACCCGAGGAACCCGGCGGTCCGACTCACCACGGTCTCGGACACCGTCCCCGACCCGAGCAACCCAACGGATACGACGAAGGCGACGCTCGTGCAGGACTCGTTCCTCCACGTCGCGTGGTGGGAGGGGACCGACGAGAGCCACGGGATGTACGCCCTGCTTCAGCTGACGGCGGACGGAACCGACGCGACCGCGCTGAACGTGCAGGACCTCGACGCCTACAGCCAGATCGGCCTCTCGTGCGACGTCCCGGTGCCGGCGACCACGCTCGAGCACCCCGTCTTCGCCAGCCAGGATGCACCGACGCACGCCCAGCTGCTGGTCGGGTCGCAGCGCCTCTGCCTGCTGCTCGTGCTCGAGGTCCACTTCATCCTCGACCCGAACTCGGGGACCGGCTCGGGCACGATCATGAACCGCCGCCGCCACACGCCGATCTTCGGCGTCACGGCCGCGTTCCCGATGAACCGCGACTTCAGCATGGACGGCACCCGCGTGATCCTCGGCGCCAACCTCAGCCCGGTGGCGTACCGCGTGGCCGACGGTGCGGTCCAGTACGTCACGTTCGCCAACAACTCCTGGAGCCCGGTCCGGACGCTCGCGGTCACCAACGGGCTCACGATGGACCAAGCGATCCCGCTGGTCGAGAACCTCGCGCGCTGAGCGCGTTCCTCCGACTCGACCCGAGAGGGGGCTCCGGCCCCCTCTCTTCACGTTTGAACGTTCTAAGGTTCGAAGGTTCCAAGGTTCCAAGACGGCAGGGGGGCGGAGGGGCCGAGGAGCAGAGGGGAAACGGCAAGATAGGGACGCGCCCGATGTCTTCTCCTCTGCCCCTCCGCTCCTCTGCTCCTCTGCCGTGAGTGAACCTGCGAACGTTCGAACTTTCGAACCCTCGAACGGGGCCACTCAGTCGAGCGAGCGAGGCAGGCCGGCGCGGGGGTCGCCGGCGCCCACGTAGAGGTCGCCGACGCGGCGCGAGGTCTCGCGCCCGGCGGGCGAGACGACGCGCGGGATCGTCACCTGCACCGTGTAGTAGTGGTCGCCGTTCGTCCCCGTCCGCACGTTCCGCACTCCCTTGCCGCGCAGGCGGAACCGCTGCCCCGACTGCGTCCCGGCCGGGATCTTCGCCCGCACCGGGCCGTGGATCGTCCCGATCTCCACGTCGGCACCCAGGTACGCTTCCGGGAACGTGACCGGCACGACGGTGTAGATGTCGTCGCCCTTGCGCTCGAAGAACGAGTGCGGGCGCACCCTGACCACGACCGTGACCTCGCGGTGCGACGCGTCCTTGAGCGCCGCGCGCACGCGGTCGCCGTCACCCACGCCCGCGGGCAGCTTCACCCTCAGGCGATCGGTCTTCACCAGCGTCCCCGCCCCGCGGCACCGGGAGCACGTCCGGCCCTGGACCACGCCGCTCCCCCCGCACTGGTCGCACCCCACCTCGCGACGAACGGGCACGACGACGCTCGTCCCGCGCACCGCCTGCGCGAACTCCAGCTGCACAGCGACCTCGAGCGGCGCCTCGGCCTGGCGGTGCGCCGCCCGGCCGAACCCGCCGAACAGGTTCCCGAAGATGTCCCCGAGGTCGGCGAACCCGCCGAACCCGCGGAAGTCGAACCCCGCCCCGGGCTGGGCCGTGTGCCATCGCACGTTGGGCTGTCGCGCGGAGCCGTCCTCGTCGACGGTCCCGAACTGGTCGTAGCGGGCGCGCTTGTCCGCGTCCGAGAGTACGGCGTACGCTTCCTGGATTTCCCGAAAACGCCTGGTTGCGTCCGGGTTGCCGGGGTTCACGTCCGGGTGGTAGCGGCGCGCCAGTTTCCGATACGCTTTCTTGATCTCGTCCGCGCTGGCGGTCCGCCCGACCCCGAGCACCTCGTACAGGTCCCGCATCCGTTCGTTCTCCGCAGTGCCCGCCACCGGCCAAATATGAGCAAATCGCAGTGAACTTTCAAGGGCGGGCCGTCCCGGGCTCGCCGCCGGCGCGACGCGCCGCGCGCGCTACGGCGCTAGAATGAGGCATGCCGCTCGCCCCCGGAGCCGTTGTGCTCCCCGCATTCGGCGTGCTCCTCACCCGGAGCAGCCGGAGCCTGACGGGCCTGGTGGCGACCGCGCTCCTCGCGTGGCTCAACACCTGGTGGGTGCTCCCCCTCCTCGGTCTCACCGCTCTCGACAACAGCCTCCCGCCGTTCGTGGCGGCGGCGCGCTCCACCACGGTGATGACGATCGGCCACCTCGTCGTCGTGATCCTGTACCTCGGATCGGCGGGGCTCTTCTCGCCGAGATCCGGGAGCCCGGCCGACCTCGCGCTCAAGGCCGCCCGGCGCGGCGACCACCGCGCTGCCGGTGAGTACTGGGCCGAGGGGGGTCGGCCGGGGAGGGCGTTCCGCAGCTTCATGCGGGCGCACGAGTGGGCACGCGCGGCGGAGGTCGCGCGGGCTCGCGGCGACCTCCCGCGCGCGGCGGGTCTGCTGCAGCGCGAAGGCGGCGAGTCGCTCGGCGCCGCCGCCCAGCTGTACACGCGCATCGGGGACGACACGCGAGCCCGCGACACGTGGCTGCGGTTCGGGCAGTACCTGGTCGAGAACCGGCGGCCCGAGCAGGCGGTGGACCCCTTCATGCGGGCAGGAGACACGCGCCGGGCCCTGCACGCGATCGAGCTCGCGCTCGAGTCCCGGAAGATCACGCCCGCGATCGCCGACCTCTCGATCCGGGCGGCGCGCGACAGCAAGCGACCCGCCCTGGCGGCCGCCGTCGCGCTCGCCTGCGAGCGCCACCGCGAGGCCGGCGATCTCTTCCTCGCCGCCGGCCAGCCGCTCGATGCGGCCCGCGCGTTCGAGCAAGCGGGCGAGACGATGCGCGCGGCGGAGGCGCTCCGCATCGGCGGCCAGGTCGAGGAGGCGGCGCGGCTGCGCGGGCAGCGGCTGTTCAACACCGGCAAGATCGAGCAGGCGCTCCACGAGTACGAGACGGCGGGGATGGCGGCCGAGGCGGCGGCGGCGCTCCAGCGGCTGGGGCGGTACCGCGAGGCGTTCGAGCGCCTCCGCGGCGCCGGTCAGGTGAGGGAGGCCGCCGATCTCGCCCGCCAGCACCTCGACCCCCGCGAGGCCGCGAAGCTGTACGCAGAGCTCGGCGACTGGGGCGAGGCGGGTGCGTCGTGGGAAGCGGCCGGAGAGCCGCTCGAGGCCGCGCGGTGTCACGAGCAGGCGAATGACTACCCGCGCGCGGAGGAGATCCTCGCGCACGCCGGTCTGGTCGGCGAGCACGCCCAGCTGCTCGCCCGGATCGGCCGCGTCGAGGACGGCTTCAACACGCTGTACGCGAGCGGAGACCTGCGCGGGGCGTGGGATTTCATCTCGTCGTACGGCGGGACGTTCCCCAACCTGGCGGAGCCGCTCGTGCGCCTCGGGTCGTGGCTCTCCGAGCAGGGCGAAACCACCGCGGCGATCAGCGCGGTCCAGCGCGCGATCGCCGGCCTCCCTGCGCGCCGCGATCTCCTCCCGGCGTTCTACACGCTCGCCGAGCTGTTCGAGCAGCACGGCGACCTCCGCGCCGCCGAGGCTGCCTGGCGCCGCATCGTGGACTTCGACTACGCCTACAAGGACGCCGGCCAGCGCCTCCAGCGGCTGGCCTCCCAGCGCGCGGCGGAGGAGTCCGGCTCGACGTCCGGGCCGCAGGCGGTCCCGGGCCAGGCCTCCGGCACGGGGCCCATCACCGACGCGGCCGCGCGGTACGTCCTCGAGCAGGAGCTCGGCCGCGGCGGGATGGGCGTGGTGTACAAGGCGCGCGACACCCGCCTCGGCCGCACCGTCGCGATCAAGATCCTGAACCCGCGCCAGCACACGCCCGAAGCGATCCGCCGCTTCGAACGCGAGGCGCGCGCCGCGGCCGCGATCTCGCACCCCGGCATCGTCCACATCTACGACTTCGACCGCGGGTTCTCCTCGTTCTACATCTCGATGGAGTTCGTCTCGGGGCCGACGCTCCTGCAGCTCGTGCACGACGAGCCGCCGTTCGTCCGCCGCCACCTCCTCGCGCTCATGCGCCAGGTCGTGGACGCCGTAAGCTACGCTCACGAGCGCCACGTCGTCCACCGCGACCTCAAGCCGGCGAACATGATCCTGGCGGACAGGCGCCAGGTGAAGATCCTCGACTTCGGGATCGCGCGCCGGCTCGACGAACTCGACCTGTCCGCGTCCGGCGCCACCGGGACGCCGTACTACATGGCCCCCGAGCAGGTCCTCGGGGAGAACCCGGATGAGCGCACCGACATCTACGCTCTCGGCGTGACGTTCTTCCAGCTCGCGACTGGAACGCTGCCGTTCGCCACCGGCAACATCCTGCGGGCGCACCTCGAGCAGCCGGCGCCCGACCCGCAGGCGCTCGCCCCCGACCTCGAGCCGGCGCTCTCGCACCTGATCCTCCGCTGCCTCGCCAAGGACCCCGACCGCCGCCCGCGCGACGGCGCAGCGCTCCTCTCCGCGCTCGACACGCTCGACCACGGAGCGGCGGGGTGAAGGTCGCCCTCATCGGGACGCACGGAGTCGGCAAGACGACCCTGTGCTTCGAGCTCGCGGCGCGCCTGAAGCGGCGCGACGTGGACGTCGAGATGGTGCGCGAGGTGGCGCGCCGCTGCCCGCTGCCGATCAACCGCGAGACGAGCGTGGCGGCGCAGGGGTGGATCCTCCACACGCAGATGGCGTGGGAGCTCGAGGCCGAGGCCAACCACAGGCTCGTCATCTGCGATCGCTCGGCGCTCGACAACTACTGCTACCTCCTCCACGCCGCGGGGCCGCAGCCCGGGTGGGAGACGCTCCTGTCGGTGTGGCTGCCGACGTACGACCTCCTGGTCAAGGTGCCGATCTGGACGATGCCGCGGTGGGACGGTGTCCGCGATACCGACATCGCGTTCCAGAAGGACATCGACGCCCTCCTCGACGAGCAGCTCGGGCACCGCGGGCTGCAGGCGCTCCATCTCGCCCCCGAGGACCGCCCGCGCTGGGGCGACGTCGTGATGGAGCACCTCGAGCCGCTGGTGTGCCCGCAGCCCGCGCTGTTCCCCGAGGACGATGGCGCCCGGTAGGTCCGCGCTTTCGGGTCGTTTGCGCGGCAGCTACTGTGCGGCCTAAGATCCGCGGAATGCACGGTCAGCGGAGATCGAGGAAGGGCATTCGGGCGGCACGCTCGAAGGCAGCCACACCGACC
>DATKLI010000040.1:0-2028 GCA_035542455.1 Thermoanaerobaculaceae bacterium | reverse complement strand
CCGGATCGAGCGGGCGGCGCCTCGGAAGTGTCGCGCCCGGTTCGGCGCCCGTCCGGCGCGGTGGCACTCGTGGTCGGCCCGGATCGAGCGGGCGGCGCCTCGGAAGTGTCGCGCCCGGTTCGGCGCGCGTCCGGCGCGGTCACTCGACCTTCAGCACGGCGAGGAACGCCTCCTGCGGGATCTCCACCGCGCCGACCTGCTTCATCCGCTTCTTCCCGGCCTTCTGCTTCTCGAGCAGCTTGCGCTTGCGCGTGACGTCGCCGCCATAGCACTTGGCGAGGACGTTCTTGCGCAGCGGCCGCACCGTTTCGCGCGCGATGATCTTGGAGCCGATGGCCGCCTGGATCACGACCTCGAACAGCTGGCGCGGGATCAGCTCCCGCAGCTTCTCCGCCAGCTTCTTCCCCCAGTCGTACGCCTTGTCGCGATGGATGATCACGCTGAAGGCGTCCACCGCGTCGCCGTTGATCAGCATGTCCAGCTTCACCAGGTCGCTGGTGCGGTACGCCGCGAACTCGTAGTCGAGCGACGCGTAGCCGCGCGACAGCGTCTTGAGCTTGTCGTAGAAGTCGAGGATGATCTCGGCGAGCGGGAACTCCCACTCGAACTCGACCCGCACCGGGTCGAGGTACTTCATGCCCTGGTACGCGCCGCGCCGCTCCTGGCCCAGCTGCATCAGCGGGCCGATGTACTCGGCCGGCGAGATGATGCGCGCGTGGACGTACGGCTCCTCGATCCGGTCCACCTGCGAGCCGGTCGGCATCCGGCTCGGGTTCTCCACGACCAGCTTCTCGCGGTTGGTGAGGTACACGTCGTACTCGACGTTGGGCACCGTGGTGACGAGGTCGAGCCCGAACTCCCGCTCCAGCCGCTCCTGCACGATCTCCATGTGGAGCAGGCCGAGGAACCCGCAGCGGAAGCCGAAGCCGAGCGCGACCGACGTCTCCGGTTCGTAGTGGAGCGAGGCGTCGTTCAGCTGGAGCTTGGCCAGCGCGTCGCGCAGGTCCTCGTACGCCTCCGGCGCCGTCGGATAGAGGCCCGCGAAGACCATGGACTTCGCCTCGCGGTACCCCGGCAGGAGCTGCGCGGCGCGCCGATCCGCGTCGAGGATCGTGTCCCCCGCGCGCGTGTCCTTCACGTCGCGGAAGTTCGCGACCAGGTACCCGACCTCGCCCGCAGAGAGGTCCGGGGTCGGCCGGTGCGCCAGCTGCAGGTACCCCACCTCCGCCACCTCGTACACGCCGTCGTGCGACCCCATCGCGATGTGCATCCCGGGCTTCACCACCCCGTCGACCACGCGGATCGAGGGGATCGCACCGCGGTACCGGTCGTAGTAGCTGTCGAAGATCAGGGCGCGAAGCGGGGCCGCGGGATCGCCCTTCGGGGGCGGCACGCGGCGGACGACCGCCTCCAGCAGCTCGGGGACGCCGCGCCCCTCCTTCGCCGACACCTGCAGGATCTCGTCGGGGTCCGCGCCGATCAGGTCGTGCAGCTCCGCCTTCCGCTTCTCCGGCTCGGCCGAGGGGAGGTCGATCTTGTTGAGGACGGGGATGATCTCGAGGCCGGCGTCCAGCGCGAGGAACAGGTTCGACACCGTCTGCGCCTGGATCCCCTGCGCGGCGTCCACCACCAGGATCGCGCCCTCGCACGCGTTGAGCGAGCGCGAGACCTCGTAAGTGAAGTCCACGTGGCCCGGCGTGTCGATCAAGTTCAGCTCGAACGACGTGCCGTCCCGGGCAGCGTACGTCATCCGCACCGCATTGAGCTTGATGGTGATCCCGCGCTCCCGCTCCAGGTCCATCGTGTCGAGGACCTGGTCCCGCATCTGCCGCGCGCTCAGCGTCCCGGTGGCCTCGATCAGCCGGTCGGCCAGCGTGCTCTTCCCGTGGTCGATGTGGGCGACGATGCAGAAGTTGCGTATGCGGGAGGCATCCATAAGAGGGCAGAAAGATAGCGTTCAGGCGTCCGATACGTTGCCAGACGGCAAGTTGGCAGTGGTTCCCAGCCTGAAGACTGCAGGCGTCAGTT